>NZ_JBEPPW010000003.1:0-366112 GCF_040547525.1 Roseovarius sp. MBR-6
ACGTTGCAGAAGCGCCCGCCCGGGGGGCGGTCGGGCGCTCGCGCGGCGGCGTGCAAGCACGCCTTGATTCCGCGCGGGGGACAGGAGGCGACCGTGCCCTCAAGGCCATTCACGACACCGTCCGCACCACATTGCACAGCACGGCAGGCCGGATCATCATTGGGTCACATCGCGCAGGCGTCGAACACTACTCGCTCAGGAACCCGCCCGATTGCCGCGACCAGAGCCGCGCGTAAAGCCCACCTTGCGCCAAGAGCGCGGTGTGACTGCCCTCTTCGACAATGCGCCCCTCTTCCATCACGATGAGCCGGTCCATCGCGGCAATGGTCGAGAGCCGGTGCGCTATGGCGATCACGGTCTTGCCCTGCATCAGCCGGTAAAGCTGTGCCTGAATCGCCGCCTCCACCTCGGAATCAAGCGCCGATGTCGCCTCGTCCAGCACAAGGATCGGCGCATCCTTGAGGGCGGCGCGGGCGATCGCGATGCGCTGCCGCTGCCCGCCCGAGAGCTTGACACCGCGCTCGCCGACATGCGCCTCCAGCCCGCGGCGGCCGCGTGCATCCACCAGCCCGGCGATGAAGTCCCCCGCCTCGGCCAGGTCGGCGGCGGCAAGGATTTCGGCCTCGGTGGCATCGGGGCGGCCATAGGCGATGTTGTCGCGCACCGAGCGGTGCAGGAGCGCGGTATCCTGCGTCACCACGCCGATGGCGGCGCGCAGGCTGTCTTGCGTCACCTCGCGGATATCCTGCCCGTCGATCTCGATGCGCCCGCCGCTCAGGTCATGGAACCGCAAAAGCAGGTTCACCAGCGTCGATTTGCCCGCCCCCGACCGGCCCACAAGCCCGACCTTCTCGCCGGGGGCGAGCGCGAGGTCGAGCCCGTCGATCACCGCCGGTTTGGCACCGACCGACCTGTCGTAGTCGAACCGCACCGCGTCGAACCGGATTGCCCCCCGCTCCACGGTCAGCGGGCGCGCGGCGGGCGCATCCTGAACCTTGCGCGGCATGGACAGCGTCGCAAGACCGTCGCGCGCGGTGCCGATATTCTCGAACAGCGCCGAAAACTCCCACATGATCCAGTGCGACATGTTCCCCAGCCGCAGCGCCAGCGGGATCGCCACCGCCAGCGCGCCCAGATCAATCCGCCCGTGCAGCCAGAGCCAGAGGCCGAGGCCCGTCACCGCCCCGGTCAGCAGTGCATTGAGCAAGTTCACGGTCATGTCCTGCACCGCCACCAGCCGCATCTGCCGGTAAACGGTTTGCAGGAACCCGTCGAGTCCGTCGCGCGCATGGGCCTCCTCGCGCGCGGCATGGCTGAAGAGCTTGACCGTGGCGATGTTGGTATAGCTGTCCACGATGCGGCCCGTCATGTCGGCGCGCGCATCGGCCTGCTCTTGCGACACCCGCCCCAGACGGGGGACGATCACCGCCAGCATCCCGCCATAGGCCAGCGCCCAGAGGGCAAAAGGCGCCGCCAGCCGGATATCCTGCGCCCCGGCGAGCACCAGCGCACCGACGAAATAGGCGAGGATATAGACCGCCACATCCATCAGCTTCATCACCGTCTCGCGCACGGCAAGTGCTGTCTGCATCAGGCGCGTGGCAATGCGGCCGGCGAATTCGTCCTGGAAATAACCCAGCGACTGCCCCAGCAGCCAGCGATGTCCCTGCCAGCGGATGCGCTGCGGGAAATTGCCCATCAGGGTCTGATACATGATCAGCGCGCCGATCACGCTGAGCCCGGGCAAGACCACCAGCAGCAGCACCGCCATGCCGCCCAGCCGCGCGGATTCTTCCGCCAGAAACCGCTCCGGCCCCAGCTCCGCCATGCGATTGACCAGCGTGCCGAGATAGCCCAGCAGGACGATCTCGACTGCCGCAATCAGCGCCGAGATGACCGCCATGGCGATGAGCCACGGCGCGACGGGGCCGGCATAATGCCACAGGAAAGGCCAGAACCGCGCGGGCGGTTGCGTCGGTGGCGGCGCAGGATAGGGGGCGATGCGCGCTTCGAAATAGCCAAACAGTCGGTTCATCTCCGTCTCCGAAATGCAAGGGGGCGCGCAGATGACCCGCGCGCCCCCGAAATCTCGAAGCGGATCAGTCTCAGACGAGGATTTTCGACACGACGCCTGCGCCGACGGTGCGGCCGCCTTCGCGGATGGCGAAGCGCAGGCCGTCTTCCATGGCGATGGGGGCAATGAGTTCAACCGTGAATTTCAGGTTGTCGCCGGGCATCACCATTTCCGTGCCTTCGGGCAGTTCCACCGTGCCGGTCACATCCGTCGTGCGGAAGTAGAATTGCGGGCGGTAGTTGGCGAAGAACGGCGTGTGACGGCCACCCTCTTCCTTGGTCAGGATATAGGCCTCGGCCTCGAACTTGGTGTGCGGCTTCACCGAGCCGGGCTTGCACAGGACCTGCCCGCGCTCCACGCCCTCACGGTCGATGCCGCGCAGGAGCGCGCCGATATTGTCGCCCGCCTCACCGCGATCCAGAAGCTTGCGGAACATCTCGACGCCGGTGCAGGTCGTCTTGCGGGTGTCGCGGATGCCCACGATCTCGAGCTCGTCGCCCACATTCACCACGCCCCGCTCGACGCGGCCCGTCACCACGGTGCCACGGCCCGAGATCGAGAACACGTCCTCGATCGGCATCAGGAACGGCTGGTCCACGGCGCGCGCGGGCGTCGGGATATAGGCGTCGACGGCGGCCATCAACTCGCGGATCGAGTTTTCGCCGATCTCCGGGTCGCGCCCTTCCATCGCCGCCAGCGCCGAGCCCTTGACGATCGGAATGTCGTCGCCGGGATACTCGTAGGAGGTCAGCAGCTCGCGCACCTCCATCTCCACCAGCTCCAGCAGTTCCTCGTCATCGACCTGATCGACCTTGTTGAGATAGACCACCATGTAGGGAATGCCCACCTGACGGCCCAGAAGGATATGCTCGCGCGTCTGCGGCATCGGGCCGTCGGCCGCGTTCACCACCAGGATCGCGCCGTCCATCTGCGCCGCACCGGTGATCATGTTCTTCACGTAGTCGGCGTGGCCCGGGCAGTCGACGTGGGCGTAATGGCGCGCCTCGGTCTCATACTCCACATGCGCCGTCGAGATCGTGATCCCGCGGGCCTTCTCCTCGGGCGCACCGTCGATCTGGTCATAGGCACGGAACTCGCCGAAATACTTCGTGATCGCCGCCGTCAGCGTCGTCTTGCCGTGGTCAACGTGGCCGATCGTGCCGATGTTCACATGCGGCTTGTTACGTGCAAACTTTTCCTTTGCCATCTCTCGGGGCACCTTGTCAGTTGGGGGGCCGCCCGGCCCGGTTCTTGCTCCGCGCGCCGTTTAGGGGGTTACGGCGGGAAAATCAAGCGCGTCTTGGCGCACTCATGTGCCGGGGGTAACCTCGATTGCCGCCACCTCCGCCGCCGCCTCGGGCCGCCCCGAAATCAGCCCGATCTTTTCGTTCGCAGGCCGCCCGTCATCCTCGAACCAGCCGAACTCGTCGTTCTGCCGGTTGAGCCAGGTCTCGATCAGCTTGGCCGCGTTGCGGCTGAGGTTCGCCATCTGAACCTCCTTGCTCTGCGTCAGCCCCGATCCGAAGATCGTGTTGCCCGATATCGTCTCCATCACCGTGACCAGATGCGGCTTGTCGTTGAGTTTTTTGCCCGCTGCATCATCCCAGACCGTCACGTTGAGAATGAGCGCCGATTTTGGCGAGGCCACCAGTGGCACGCCGGGAATCGCCAGAACATAGCCCTCGACGCTCACCCCCAGGTGATAGAGCCTGGTGCCCTCGTGACGCCCCATCCGGTCGGTGATGGCCTGCGTCATGGCCTCGATCCACTCTTCCTTGGTGGCCGCGCGCGAGGCCGGTCCCCTGGTCAGGTTGGGGGCCACCACGACGTTATGTCCAAGCTGGAAATTGCCCATGTAAGGCACTTCCTCGTCCAGATCGTTCGACCCGGCACAAGCGGCCAGAAACAGAACCCCCAAAAGGGCAAAGAGACGGATCATGCAGTTCATCCCTGTCACAAACTCGCGCCGCAATATCCCAGCCGGGCCACGAGCGCAATGATTTGCCCCGCCCACGTCCGAAGCCTATATGCCCCCTATCCGGAAGGGGAACGCCATGACCGCGACAGACACAGCCCCGACGCCCGTGCGCGTGCCGCTCGTCACGGAACCGCTCGGCATTCTTGGCTCGCTGCGCGCGGCGCGCGAGAACGTGCTTTCGATCATTCCCGATATTGCCACGCGACAGCCCATGGTCTCTGGCCGCACCGGCAAGCGCTGGCATATGGTGACGGATCCGGGCGCAATCCGGCGGATGCTGCTGGAGGAGCTGGACAATTACCCCAAGTCTCTGGTCACCAAGAACCTCTTGCGCCCCGCGATAGGCGAGTCGCTCTTCATTGCCGAAGGCGCGCATTGGCGTTGGCAGCGGCGCGCGGCGGCGCCGGTGTTTTCGCATCGCAACGTGATGAACCTCGCCCCCGTGATGACAGCGGCGGCCGAGCGAAGCGCCGCGCGTATCACAGGCGCGGGGCCGCGCGCGGTGGACATGGCCGCCGAGATGGTGCGCACCACCTTCGACGTGATCGCCGATGTGACCTTTTCCGGCGATGGCAGCTTTGACGCCGAGGGCGTGCATCGCGGCATCGACGCCTATATCGCGGAGGCCGGGCGCATCTCGCTGTTCGACATTCTGGGCCTGCCCGACTGGGTGCCGCGTCCGGGGCGGATCATGGCGGGCGGCTCGGTGGCCGAGATGAAGCGCGTGGCCGATGCGGCGGTCGAGGCGCGCCGCGCGCGGGGGGCGCAGCCCGGCGTGCCCGACCTGCTCGACCTCTTGCTCGACGGCGAGGACCCCGAGACCAAACGCCGGATGAGCACGCCCGAATTGCGCGACAACCTCTTGACCTTCATCGTTGCGGGCCACGAGACGACCGCGCTCGCGCTTGGCTGGTCGCTTTATCTCTGCGCCTTTGATCAGGGTGTCCAGGACCGCGCGCGCGCCGAGGCGCAGGACCTCTTGCAGGGCCGTGCCGCCACCGGCGAGGATGTGGCACGTCTGCCCTATATTCGCCAGATCATCGACGAAGCGCTGCGCCTCTACCCGCCTGCGGGCATCGTCTCGCGCACGGCACTGAAATGCGATACACTCTGCGGGCGCGAGATCCGGCCCAATGACACCGTGATCATACCGATCTATGCGCTGCACCGGCATCACAGGCTGTGGCAGGATCCCGACGCCTTTCGCCCCGACCGTTTCGCGGATCGCAAGGCCATCGAGCGCTACAGCTACCTGCCGTTCGGAGACGGGCCGCGCATCTGCATCGGGGCCAGCTTTGCGCTGCAAGAGGCGGTGATCATCCTCGCCACGCTTTTGTCGCGCTTCCGCTTCACGCCCGTGCCGGGACGCGACCCCGACCCGGTGATGATCCTCACGCTGCGCCCTCAGGGTGGCGTGTGGCTGATGGCCGAGGCGGTGTGAGGCGGGAGTGCAACGGTCGCTCGACACCGCGACCTTGAAGCCCCTTGTCCGGGATCAGCGCCAAGAAAGTTGAAAACTTTCTTGATCGGAATTTTTTCAAAATTCCGCGTCGCCACTTCGGCGCCGGGGGCCTGCCGTCGTCAGCGCGTCGGCACCGGCTCCTCGCCGCGATAGTCGTAGAACCCCCGCCCCGTCTTGCGCCCGAGCCAGCCCGCCTCGACATATTTCGTCAGCAGCGGACAGGGCCGGTATTTCGTGTCCGCCAATCCGTCATGCAGCACGTTCATGATCGCAAGGCAGGTATCCAGTCCGATGAAATCCGCCAGTTCAAGCGGTCCCATCGGGTGATTGGCCCCAAGCTTGAGCGAGCGGTCGATGGAGCGCACATTCCCCACCCCCTCATAGAGCGTATAGACCGCCTCGTTGATCATCGGCATCAGGATGCGGTTGACGATGAAGGCGGGAAAATCCTCGGCGCTCGCCGCCGTCTTGCCGAGGCGTTCAACCACGCCAAGGCAGGTATCAAAAGTGGGCTTGTCGGTGGCGATGCCCCGGATCAGTTCCACCAGTTGCATCACCGGCACCGGGTTCATGAAATGAAACCCCATGAATTTCTCGGGCCGGTCGGTGCGGGAGGCCAGCCGCGTGATCGAGATCGACGAGGTGTTCGAGGTCAGGATCGTGTGCTCTGCCAGATGCGGCAGCAGCGCGTCGAAAATCTTCTGCTTGATGTCCTCGCGCTCGGTCGCGCTCTCGATGATCAGGTCGGCCTTGCCGACCGCGGGCAGATCCACCGTCGTGGTGATCCGCGCAAGCGTGGCCTCCATCTTGTCGGCGGTGATCTTCTCGCGGCTCACCTGCCGCTCGAGGTTCTTGCGGATCGTGGCCACCGCCTTTTCCAGCGCCTCCGCGCTGATATCGTTGAGCAGCACGTCATAGCCTGCCAGCGCCATCACATGCGCGATGCCGTTGCCCATCTGTCCCGCGCCCACAACGCCCACCGTCCGGATATCCATGGCCCGCCCCTTAATCATCTGTCGCGCGCAACATAGGCCCCGGCGGGGATGCGCCGCAAGGGCCGGTTTCCGCGAAAATATGCCTCAAATGCGCGCTTTAGCGGATTGGTAAGACGAATCGGCGAGGCTTGTCTCCGGGTGACTGAAAAAGGGTGGGAACCATGGCGTTTGAACGCTTGGGGCGGCGGCCTCTTGACTATCGGCCTGTGCGCTATCGCGGCGTGCGGCTGTCCTTTCGCGGCCCGGCACGCGATCTGCGACGGGGCTATGTGGCCTGCCTGGGCGGGACCGAAACATACGGCACCTTTGTGGAGCGGCCCTGGCCTGCGTTGCTGGACTCGATCGACGGCGCGGCTTGCCTCAATCTCGGCGTGCCCAATGCCGGACCGGATCTGTGGCTGGCGTCCGGCGGGCCGCTGCCGCTTGTCCAAACGGCCCGCGCCGTCGTGCTGCAAATCCCCTGCGGGATGAACCTCAGCAATCCGTTCTATGCCGTTCATCCGCGCCGCAACGACCGTTTCCTGCGCCCGGCACCCCCGCTTGAGCGGCTCTACCCCGAGGTGGACTTCACCGAATTCCACTTCACGCGCCATATGATGCGCCGACTGCACGCGCTCTCGCCCGAGCGGTTCGCGCAGATGCGCGCAGCCGTTCAGGCGGCATGGACACGGCGCATGGCGCAGCTTCTGGACCGGATCGGGCCGCCCGTGATCCTGCTGTGGCTCTCGAACCATGCGCCGGGTTCAGGCGCGGATTGCGGCGGCATCGACACCGACCCGGCCTTTGTCAGCCGCGCCATGCTCGACACGATCGCACCACGCGCGCAGCGCGTCGTGACCTCGGTCATTTCCCACACGGCCCGCGCACAGGGCACGCGCGGGATGTATTTCGACCTGATGGAGGAAAGCGTCGCCACAGCCCTGCCCGGACCGCTCGCCCATCGGGAGGTGGCCGAGGCGCTGCGCCCGACGCTTACGGCGATGCTCAACGAAAAAGGGCCCGCGCCGCGCGCAGGCCCTTCGTGAAATTCCTGATAAATCAGAGCTTTTCGACCAGCTCCGGCACAGCGGTGAAGAGGTCCGCCACAAGGCCGAAATCGGCCACCTGGAAAATCGGGGCCTCCTCGTCCTTGTTGATGGCAACGATGATCTTGCTGTCCTTCATCCCCGCAAGGTGCTGGATCGCGCCCGAGATACCCACCGCGACATAGAGATCGGGTGCCACCACCTTGCCGGTCTGCCCCACCTGCCAATCATTCGGCGCATAGCCCGAATCGACCGCCGCGCGGCTGGCACCAACAGCGGCCCCAAGCTTGTCGGCAAGGCTCTCGATCAGGGCGAAATCGTCCTTCGACCCCACGCCGCGCCCGCCCGAGACCACGACGCCCGCCGAGGTGAGTTCGGGCCGGTCAGACGCCGCAACCTTGTCCTCGACCCACTCGCTGAGGCCCGGATTGGACGCCGCGCCGATGCTTTCAATGGCGCAGGCCGCCTGCTCGCCCGCCGCGTCAAAGGTCGAGGTGCGAAAGCTCACGACCTTCTTGGCATCGCGCGATTTCACCGTCTGGATCGCGTTGCCCGCGTAGATCGGCCGCTCGAACGTGTCCGCGTCAACCACGCCCGACACATCCGAAATCACCATCGCATCCAGCAGCGCCGCCACCCGCGGCAGAACGTTCTTGGCATCCGTGGTGGCCGGGGCGACGATATGCGAATAATCGCCCGCGAGGCTTACGATCAGCGCCGCCGTGGGTTCCGCCAGACGGTGCCCGAGCGTGGCATCCTCGGCCACCAGCACCTTTGTCACGCCCGCGATCTTCGCGGCCGCAGCCCCCGCCGCCGCCGCAGAGGCCCCGGCACAAAGCGCCGTCACGTCGCCCAGTTTTGCCGCCGCCGTCACCGCCTTGGCGGTCGCGTCCACATTGAGCTGACCATCGGTCACCTCGGCCAGAAGAAGAACCGCCATCACACCACCCCCGCTTCTTTCAGTTTCGCCACCAGCTCATCGACCGAACCGACGATGACACCGGCCTTGCGCGTCTCGGGCTCGGTGGTTTTCACGATCTCGAGGCGCGGGCTCACATCGACGCCGTAATCGGCCGCCGTCTTTTCATCGAGCGGCTTTTTCTTGGCCTTCATGATGTTGGGCAGGCTCGCATAGCGCGGCTCGTTGAGCCGCAGATCGACCGTCACGATGGCGGGCATCGCCACCTTGATGGTCTGCAACCCGCCATCGACCTCACGTGTCACCAAGGCGCTGTCGCCCTCGACCTCGAGCTTGGAGGCAAAGGTCGCCTGGCTCCAGCCCAGGAGCGCCGACAGCATCTGCCCGGTGGCGTTCATGTCGTTGTCGATCGCCTGCTTGCCGCAGAGCACGAGGCCGGGGGCCTCTTCCTCGACGATTTTCGCAAGGATCTTGGCCACGCTGAGAGGTTCGATGTCCTGATGCACGTCATCGGCGGCAACGACCAGAATCGCCCGGTCCGCCCCCATCGCCAGCGCCGTGCGCAGCGTCTCCTGCGCCTGCTTCACGCCGATGGAGACCGCGATCACCTCGCTGGCCTTGCCCGCCTCCTTCAGACGGATCGCCTCTTCCACGGCAATCTCGTCGAACGGGTTCATCGACATCTTCACATTCGCAAGATCGACCCCGCTGCCATCCGCCTTGACACGGACTTTCACGTTATAATCGATCACGCGCTTGACAGGCACGAGCACCTTCATCGGCACGGTCTCCCTTACAGTGATGGGGGACGGCGACGCCCCCCGGCTTGGCTCTTCCGCGCGTTGATACCGGCTCGGGCGCGGGGAAAACAGGGCAAAATCGTCACGTCATGATCCGGGGACGCCACGTTTTCGCGGTTTCTGCCCCCGCACCGTTACAGAAATGTGTCAGCGGTTCGCGCCGGGTATCCAGAGCACATCTGCCTTGCCGCCGTCATTGGCCATTCTTGCGGCCACGAACATCCAGTCGCTGAGCCGGTTGAGATAGCGGATTGCCGCCTCGTTGACCTGCTCGAGCGCGGCCAGTTCCACCACCAGACGCTCGGCGCGCCGCGACACGGTCCGGCAGAGATGCAGATGCGCGGCAAGCGGGCTGCCGCCCGGCAGGATGAAGCTGCGCAAGGGCTCCAGATGCGCGTTCATCGCGTCGATCTCGGCCTCGAGCCGGTCCACCTGCGCCGCCACCATGCGCAAGGGCGTGTATTCGGCCTCGGCGTCCTTTTCCATGTCCGGCAGGCACAGATCGGCCCCCAGATCGAACAGGTCGTTCTGGATCCGCGCCAGCGCCGCGTCGGTCTCGCCCGTCGCATGAAGCCGCGCCAGCCCAAGCGTCGCGTTGACCTCGTCCACCGTGCCATAGGCGGTGACGCGCGCGGAGTGTTTCGCCACCCGCGCACCGTTGCCAAGCGCGGTCTCGCCCGCATCGCCCGTGCGCGTGTAAATCTTGTTGAGCACCACCATGGTCTTAGCCTCCCTGCCTGCGGACATAGACGAACAGCAGGATCAACAGCACAGCCACGAATTGTGCGATGATCCGCCACCACATGTATTTGTTGGCGCGCTTGGCGTTTTCGACCCCCTCCTTGCCGAAGGTCGATATGCCCCGGATAAGGATAAGCGCCGTCACCACACAGGCCGCCGCCACGAGAAGAAAGAATGGATCGCTGAGCATGTCGTCTCCCGTCCTCATCGCGCCCGAGGCCGATATCTAGGCCAGCGCGCAGCAAAAGCGAACCGTAAAATCCGCGACCGTCCCGCTCACCCTTTGGCGATCACCCAATCGAGCGCCCGCGTCGGCAAAATCCGCCTCAGAACCCCCATGAGGTAGGTCGGCGTCGTGACATAATAGCGTGCCCTCGGGCGCGCCGACTCGAGCGCATGGATCAGCTTCGTCGTCACCGCCGAAGGCGGCAGTTCGAACCGGTCTCGGCTGTAGTCGCCATAAAGCCGGGGCCGCAGTTTCGTGCGATACTCCTCGGCCCGCGCCGCGCCCTCCCAGTCGATCCACCGCTCGAAGGGCGCGCGCGCGTTCTCGCGGATTCTCGTCGTGACCGGTCCCGGCTCGATCAGGCTGACCTCGATGCCGGTGCCGCGCATCTCGATGCGCAGCGCGTCCGAAAGCCCCTCAAGCGCGAATTTCGTGCTAACATAGGCGCCGCGCCAGCCGATCGCGACCAGACCCAGCACCGACGAGCATTGCACGATCCGCCCCTGCCCCTGGGCCCGCATTGCGGGGATCACCTGCCGCGTGAGGTCGTGCCAGCCAAAGACATTGGCCTCGAATATCTCGCGCAGCGCGCCGCGCGGCAGATCCTCGACCAGCGCCGGACAGGCATAGGCCCCATTGTTGAAAAGCGCGTCGATCCGCCCGCCCGTGGCGTCCAGCATCTCCGCCACCGTCGCGTTGATGCTGACCTCGTCGGCATAATCAAGGCGTGGGCTTTCGAACCCCTCGGCGCGCAGCCGGTCGCAATCGGCCTGCTTGCGGCAGGTCGCGAAAACCCGCCAGCCGCGCGCGCGCAAGGTCCGCGCCGCGTCAAGGCCGATCCCCGACGAACAGCCGGTGATGAGGATTGTTTTCTGATCCATGCCCGCCTTCTTGGCGCGGGCGGGCGCGGGTTGCAAGGCTCAGTTGGCCGCGACCAGAAGCTGCGCCGCCATCCAGCCGATGTGCCCTGTCTCGATCACCCGCAGCTTGACCCAGCCTGCGCCATCGTCGCGCAGCACGATCACCTCGGTGTCGCGCGCAAGGCCGCCGATGCGCGCGAATTCCGTGCCCGGCCCGCTGCGCAGGTTGACCGACTGGCCCACGATGCGCCGCCGATCCTCGGCCCGCTCAGGCTCGTCGGCGACGGCGGGGGCGACGGCAGGGGTGGGCGTCGCCACCTCGACCGGCACGCCCCGGCGCGCAACCGTTGTCGGCACGACGATGCGCGGATCGACTGCGGGCACCTCCGCCGAGGCAAGCACAACCCGCGCGCGCCCCGTGCCAACCTCTTCGAGCGAGGCGGCCGCGCGGCTCACCTCTGCCGGGGCCTGTGCGATCTGGATCACGTTTTCGCGCAGCGGCCGCGCCTTGGGGCGGTGCGCCGCCAACAGCGCCCGCGCCTGAATGGAGTTCGGCGCGGGCACATACTCGGCCCCGCCGCTCATCTCGTAAAACGCCCATCCCATGAATACGAAAGAAATCAACACAAAGCGCCACATCGCGCGTCCCCCACATCACCACACGGTAAAATCATTTGCTTGGCAGCGAACGTATCGATACCCGATTCGCCGCGATTACGTGAGGGGAAATTCCAGCCCACAGCCGCTTGCCCGCGCCTCTGTGCTTTACGCGCCCGCCCCCCGGCGGTATCACAACATCCATGAGTGATTTGCTGAACGACCCCAACATGCGGCCCGAAGCAGTGGCCGAACCGCTCCGCCGTGCCATCGGCGAGCGGTATCTGACCTATGCGCTCTCGACCATCATGCACCGCGCCCTGCCCGATGCGCGCGACGGGCTGAAGCCGGTGCATCGCCGCATCCTCTATGCCATGCGCGAACTCCGGCTGTCCTCCACCGGGGGGTTTCGCAAATCGGCCAAGATCTCGGGCGATGTCATGGGCAACTACCACCCCCATGGCGATGCCGCGATCTATGACGCGATGGCGCGGCTCGCGCAGGATTTCGCGGTGCGCTACCCGCTCGTGGACGGGCAGGGCAATTTCGGCAATATCGACGGCGACAACCCCGCCGCCGCGCGCTATACCGAGGCCCGCCTCACGGTCTTCGCCGAGGCGCTGCTTGACGGGCTGGCCGAGGATGCCGTCGATTACCGCGACAATTACGACGGCACCCTGCGCGAGCCGGTCGTGCTGCCCGCGTCCTTTCCCAACCTTCTGGCCAACGGATCGTCGGGGATCGCGGTCGGCATGGCCACCAACATCCCGCCCCACAATATCGCCGAGTTGATCGACGCCTGCCTGCACCTGATCAAATCCCCCGAGGCCCGCGACGAGACCCTGCTGGGCCATATCCCCGGCCCCGATTTTCCCACCGGCGGCGTCATCGTCGAGCCGCGCGAGAGCATCGCGCAGGCCTACCTGACCGGGCGCGGCAGTTTCCGGCTCCGCGCGCGCTGGCATATCGAGGATCTGGGGCGCGGCGGCTGGCAGATCGTCATCACCGAGATCCCCTATCAGGTCCAGAAATCGCGCCTGATCGAGCGCATCGCCGAACTCATTCAGACCCGCAAGGTGCCGATCCTCGCCGATGTCCGCGACGAGAGCGCCGAGGATATCCGCCTTGTTCTCGAACCGCGTTCGCGCAATGTCGATGCGGACATGCTCATGGGGATGATGTTCCGCAATTCCGATCTCGAGGTGCGGTTCTCGCTCAACATGAACGTGCTGATCGACGGGGTGACGCCGCGCGTCTGCTCGCTGCGCGAGGTGCTGCGCGCCTTCCTCGATTTCCGGCAAGAGGTGCTCTTGCGTCGGTCGCGGCACCGGATGGACAAGATCGACCACCGGCTCGAGGTGCTCGAAGGGCTGATCGTGGCCTTTCTCAACCTCGACCGCGTGATCGACATCATCCGCTATGACGACGAACCCAAAGCCGCGCTGATGCGCGAGGACTGGGGCCGCAGATTCGTGCGCGCCACCTCCGAGGCCGATTACGTGCCCCCCGCCCCCGAGGGCGAGGACGGGCTTTCGGAGGTGCAGGCCGAGGCCATCCTCAACATGCGCCTGCGCAGCCTGCGCCGTCTCGAGGAAATGGAGCTGCGCGCCGAGCGCGACGCGCTGATGGCCGAGCGCGCCGGGCTCGAGGATCTGCTCGACGATGCCGCCCTGCAATGGGCCGCCATCGCCGATCAACTGCGCGAGGTGAAAAAGACCTTCGGCAAGAGCCACGCCATCGGCGCGCGCCGCACCACCTTCGCCGAGGCGGGCAGCATCGAGGAGGTGCCGCTCGAGGCGATGATCGAACGCGAGCCGATCACGGTGGTCTGCTCGCGCATGGGCTGGATCCGCGCCATGACCGGCCATATCGACCTCAATCGCGAGTTGAAATTCAAGGATGGCGACGGCCCGCGCTTCCTGTTCCATGCCGAGACCACCGACCGGCTGCTTGTTTTCGGCTCGAACGGGCGCTTCTATACCCTCTCGGCCGCGAACCTGCCCGGCGGGCGCGGCATGGGCGAGCCCTTGCGCCTGATGGTCGATCTGCCCAACGAGGCCGAGATCGTGACGCTTTTCATCCACCGTCCGGGCGGCAGGCTTCTGGTGGCGTCCTCCACCGGCGATGGCTTTGTCGTCCCCGAAGAGGAGGTGCTGGCCCAGACCCGCGCGGGCAAGCAGGTTCTCAACCTTCGCGCGCCCGCCCGCGCGCAGGTCTGTCGCCCCGTCACCGGCGATCACGTCGCCTGCGTCGGCGAAAACCGCAAGGTGCTGGTTTTCCCGCTTGCCGACCTGCCCGAACTGGGCCGGGGCAAGGGCGTGCGGCTCCAGAAATTCAAGGATGGCGGCCTGTCGGACGCCACCACCTTCGCGCTTGCCGAGGGCCTGAGCTGGCGCGATCCGGCAGGGCGCACCCGCACCGAGACGGACCTCACCGAATGGCTGGCGAAGCGCGCAAGTTCGGGCCGCATGGCCCCGCGCGGCTTTCCCCGTGACAACCGGTTCAACTGACACCACGGGCGATCATGGCCCGGATCAGCTGATTCACGCCGGAATTTTCAAAAAATTCCGGCCAGGAAAGTTGTGAACTTTCCTGGCGCGTGGCCCGGCATGAGAGATCAGGGCACGCGGCGTCCGACCACTGCGTCAGCGCAACCCGTCAGCCCCGCCGCTCTCCCAGCGAGAGCGTATGCGCGCGCAGCCATTGCATGAAGCCGCGCGGATCGCTTTCGAGCATCGCCATGCGCTCGGGCGGGATCGGCGCGCCGACCACCGGCTTTTGCGGGTGGTTGCAGCTCTTGACCACCTCGTGCAGCAAAAGCCCCTGACGCATCGTCGCCGAAATCCGGTTGGCCATCTGATACAGGCGCGAATTCGATCCCGGAAAATAGATCGGCACCACCTGCGCACCCGAGCGCCGGATCATCTGCGCGGTGAACACGTTCCACTCGCGCTCGATCACCGGACCGAACAGCGTGTCCGACGACGCCACGACACCGGAGGGAAACACGCTGATGACACCCCCATCCTTGAGATGCGCCATCGCTTGCGCGCGCATATCGACCGATTTGCGCTGCGCGTCGGGCTCATGCGGAAACGGCACCGAAATCATGTAGGAGGCCGCCACCTCGTCGATGCCGGTCAGCAGCGCGCGCGTCAGGATCTTGTAATCGGTGCGCCGCCGCCCGATCAGATCGGCCAGGATCATCCCGTCCACAAGCCCGTGCGGATGGTTCGCCACCACCACGACCGGCCCGTCGAGCGGAATATTGGCCACCTCGTCATCAGGCGTGAGCAGCGGAATCCCCATCGTGTCGAGCGCCGCGCGCCAGAACGCCTGCCCCGTGGGCGCGCCGCGTTTCTCGAAGGCGCGGATCATGCGGATGATGGTCAGCTTGCCGGTAAACCACTCCATCGTGCGGATGATCGTCGCGGTGACCGGGCTGTCGAAACTGTTGGCATAGGTCAGGCTGCGGCGGTCATACTTGGTGAAGAGGATCTCACCGCCCGCCTCCTCGCCGGCCTGTGGCTGCGCCTTGATGCTCACTCGGTCCGTCCCGTTCCGTTCTGTCAGGGGCCGCGTGGCCTACATTTCCTCGCCGAAACGGTCGGCGATCAGCACCGCCAAAGCCTCGGCCAGCGGTTCTGCATCGGCCCCCGCGATTTCGACGTCAATAGTGCTTCCCCGCGCCGCTGCCAACATCAAAAGCCCCATGATGCTGTCGCCCGAGGCCGATAGGCCGCCATGACGCACCTCGACCGTTGCGTCAAAGCCCTCGACCACCTCGACAAACTTGGCGGCCGCGCGCGCGTGAAGCCCCTTTTCATTGACGATCTCGAGGGCCCGCCGCGTGCTCTCACCCATGTTGCATTCCTTCATTCGACCGAGACATTGTGGCTGTCGATATACTTGCGCCCCGCCTCGAGCGCAGCCCTGACCGCATCGGGCACCGGCATGTGGCGGCTTTTGGCCAGTTTGATCAACATCGGCAGATTCGCCCCGTAAAGGATCCGCCGGTTGTCAGGGCGGCAGGCGCGCAGCGACAGGTTCGAGGGCGAGCCGCCGAACATATCCGTGACGATCACCACCCCGCCCCCTGTATCGACCGCATCGGCGGCGGCGCAAATCTCGTCCTGCTTGCCCGCGCGGTCATGATCGCCCTCGACGCTCACGGCCACAACACTCCCCTGCGCGCCGACCACATGTTCGACCGCCCTCAGGTATTCGCGGGCCAGCCCGCCATGTGCCACGATCACGATTCCGATCATGACCGCCCGCTCCCCGGCTCACGCCGCTCTATTTCCCTGTGTCTTATTGACACCGGCCAGCCTTGCTCTGCAAGCCTTGCCGTCAGCATTTCGGCCACGGCAACACTGCGGTGTTGTCCCCCGGTGCAGCCGAACCCGATGGCCAGATAGGCCTTGCCCTCGGCCTCATGCGCCGGCAGCACCAGATCGAGAAGCGCGCAAAGGCGCTCGAAGAACTCCGCGAAACGCGGATCGCCCGTCACATGGGCGCGGACATCGGCGCTGCGTCCGTCAAGGGCGCGCAAGGCCTCGTGCCAGTGCGGGTTTCTGAGAAACCGGCAGTCGAACACAAGATCGAGGCCGCGCGGCATCCCGCGCTTGTAGGAAAACGACTGCACCGAGATCGCCAGCCGTCCGGCACCTTGGGGTGCGAACCAGCGGGCAAGCTCCGCGCGCAGATCATGCGGCGACATCTCGGAGGTGTCCACGACGATATCGGCGCGCGCGCGGACCGGACCAAGCAGGTCCATTTCCTGCGCAATGCCCACTTCGGGGCTATCGTCGGGGGCAAGCGGATGGCGCCGTCTTGTCTCGGAAAATCGCCGCAGCAGGATTTCGGGCCGGCAATCGAGATAGAGCACCTGCATCACGCCGGGCGGCACGAATGCGCCGCTGTCGATCACCTCGATGAGCGCCTGCGTCGAGAAATCCCGATTGCGCACGTCGATGCCAAGCGCCAGCGGCTTGTCGGGTTCGTGCCCGTCAAGAAGGCGTGGCAAGAGCGAGAGCGGCAGATTGTCGATCGCCTCGAAGCCCAGATCCTCGAGCACATGAATGGCCGTGCTGCGCCCCGCACCCGAGGGGCCGGTCACCAGAACGAGCGGATGGGGTTGCTCCGCAGATGAAACGGGGGACACCATGGCTTTTGTTCGTTTCCTCAGATTGGACCATTTCCCTTGAGATAGAGCAGAATCGAGGCCGAAAAATGAGCAGAGGGCGCGTTTTCGACGAGCGGCACGCGAAGTCCGGCCAAAACCGTCGTTTTTTGCACCGGCAACCGTCCCTCGGCCCTTGCGTCGAGATCGACCACCAGCGCCAGCGGCGCAGGCCCCGTGGCGTCGAGGTGCAGGATGCCGACCCCCCGCGCCTCGATCAGGCCCCGGATCGTGTCGGGCGCGTCCGCCATCACCTGCGCGCCCGCGCGCCAGATCCGCGTGCGGTCATCCGCCACCAGCCCCGCGCCCAGCGCGATCAGCCGCAGCGCCAGCGCGGACTTGCCCGCCCCCGACGCCCCCCGGATAAGCACGGCCCGGCCCGCCAGCGCCACGCAACTGCCGTGGATCACCTCGCCGGGCAGCGGACCTTGTGTCATCGGTCAGACCGGCAGGCCCACCACAAACCGCGCGCCAAGCGGTTCCGAGGTGGCATCGGCCTGCGTCGGGTGGATGTTCTCGGCCCAGATCACACCCTCATGGGCGTCCACGATCTGCTTCGAGATCGCCAGTCCAAGACCGGAATTGTTGCCGAAGTCGCCCTCGGGCCGTTCCGAATAAAACCGCAGGAACACCTTTTCCAGCGCCTCGGGCGGGATACCCGGCCCGGTATCCTCGACCACCACCAGCACGCGATTGGCGCGGCGGCGTGCCCAGACGCGGATCGCATCGCCCTCGTCGCAGAAACTGATGGCGTTGGTGATCAGGTTGACAAAGACCTGTGCCAGACGCGCCTCCAGTCCGGTGATCACCACCGGTTCCT
Organism: Roseovarius sp. MBR-6; assembly: GCF_040547525.1. Taxonomy (NCBI): domain Bacteria; kingdom Pseudomonadati; phylum Pseudomonadota; class Alphaproteobacteria; order Rhodobacterales; family Roseobacteraceae; genus Roseovarius; species Roseovarius sp. MBR-6. The sequence goes on from NZ_JBEPPW010000003.1 coordinate 17,680, forward strand.
TGGGGAAATCGGTGATGAACTCGATCCCCTTCTTCTCGGCCTCCTCGCCCAGATAGGTGCCGAGATTGCGCAAGAGGCCAAGAAGGTCAAAGGCTTCCTGCGTTTCGCGGACAAGCTCGCTGTCAAGCCGCGAGGCGTTGGAAATATCGCTCACCAGCCGGTCGAGCCTTCGCACATCGTGCTCGATCACCTCGAGCAGGCGCTCGCGCTGATCTTCACGCTTGGCGATGCGCATGGTGCCCACGGCCGAGCGCAGGCTCGCGAGCGGGTTCTTGATCTCATGGGCCACATCGGCGGCGAATTGCTCGTTGCTCTCGATCCGGCTGTAGAGGGCACCGACCATGCCGCGCAACGCCCCAGAGAGACGCCCGATCTCGTCGGGGCGCGCCGTAAGGTCGGGGATGCGGATGCGTCCGCTCGCCCCCTTGCCCCGGTTGCGCTCGCGCCCGATCTCGGCCGCCGCCGCCAGATCGGCCAGCGGATTCGAGATGGTCGAGGCCAGAACGAGGCTCAGCCCCACCGAAATCAGCGTGGCGATGAGAAACATCTGCAACACGCGCTCTCGCTCGCCCGCCGCCAGACGCTCGATCTCGCCCGAGGTGTCGGCCAGCGCGATCACGGCCACGGGCCCGCCCGCGCGCATGACCGGGGCGCTGGCCGCAAGGATCACGCTGCCCGCGCCCTCTTCGATGCGGACCTGTCCGCCCTGGCGCAACGAGATATCGGCCATGGCGCGCAACGTGTTGGCAAGCGCCTCCTCCGGATCGCGGTCGGCACCTGTGGCAAAGTGGCGTGAAACCGACCCCCAGACCCACGAAATCAGATCCGTGAGCGGCGTGTCGGGCAGGGTTTCGAGGCCGCGGGCACCCGGAAGATCGCCGGTTTTCCGACCGATCAGGTTGCCCTCGGTGTCAAACAGGAACAACTCCGTTCCCGCGCGCACAGCGAGCCGCTCGAGCGTATCGGCGACATCCACGCCGTCGCCTGTGGCAAGGTTCACGGGCGCGCTTTGGGGCAGACGCGCGGCCACGACATCGGCAGTGAGCGCCGCGCGCTCGCGCAAGCCCTCGATGGTCTGATCGACAAGGGATGCCTGCGATCCGTTGAGATAAAGAATGCCGATCACGAGTATGTTGAGCGCGATCAGATTGAAGGTGACGATCTTGCGCATCAGCGGCGAGGCGCGCAGCGACAGCCAGCCACGCTGCGCACGCCGCGCCGTGATCTCGCTGTCCTCTACCCGGTCGGGGGCGACAAAGTCATCCCCGAGGACAAGGTCCCCGTCCTTTCGCGGCGGCATGTCGCGCACATCAATTCCCTCGGCAAGGGCCATCATTCCTCGTTGTAACGATACCCGATCCCGTAGAGCGTTTCGATAGCCGAGAATTCGGGATCGACCATCCGCAGTTTCTTGCGCAGGCGCTTGATGTGGCTGTCGATGGTGCGATCGTCCACATAAACCTGATCGTCATAGGCCACATCCATGAGCTGATCGCGGCTTTTGACAAAGCCGGGCCGCTGCGCGAGAGCCTGCAACAGCAGGAATTCGGTCACGGTGAGCGAAACATCCTGCCCCTTCCACGTCACCGAATGGCGCAGCGGGTCCATCCGCAACTCGCCCCGCTCGATCACCTTGTGCTCGTCGCCTTCGGGCACGATCCCGCCCACCGCGGCATCCTGCCTGCGCAGCAGCGCGCGGATGCGCTCCACCAGAAGCCGTTGGGAAAACGGCTTTTTCACGTAGTCGTCGGCCCCCATCCGCAGGCCGAGCACCTCGTCGATTTCGTCATCCTTGGAGGTGAGGAAAATCACCGGCATCTGCGATTTCTGCCGCAACCGCTGCAACAGGTCCATCCCGTCCATGCGCGGCATCTTGATGTCAAGCACCGCCATATCCGGCAACTTCTTTGAAAACGCTTCAAACGCCTGTTGACCGTCGTTATAGGTTTCCACCTCGAAGCCCTCGGCCTCGAGCGTCATGGAGACGGATGTCAGAATATTCCTGTCATCGTCCACAAGGGCGATCCTGGACATTGATTGATCCTTATGCTGCTCGTGTTGCCTGTTTTTTTCTTCACTATGCTACTTTTCTCCCTCACTTCGCAATCCAAAACTGCGAATCAGCCCGCAGTAGCGACCTCCATTGAGACAGAAATATCTTTCCAATGGCTAAATTGACTCAGTTTTCCCGTTTCGCGCGGTCACGGCGCGCCCCTGCCCCCCGGTGGTTGCGCTAACTTGCCACTGGTTGCGCTAACTGCGTGAAACCGCGCTGTTATTTCTTGAAACCGTCATGTTATGACCGCCGCAGCCGGGACATTGCGCCCGACCGGGACCGGAACCGGCCCCTCTTTCATGACAAACGCGCACGGGCGCGCTTTGACAGCAAGGAGCATGACAGAATGACAATCGAACGGGTCAATCCGGGTTTCCGGCTTGAGGATCAGGGCATCACCGGGCTCGGCCGCGTGCATTACAACCTGCTCGAACCGGCGCTCATCGAGGCCGCGATCCGGCGGGGCGAGGGCACCCTGGGCCTTGGCGGTGCGTTGCTCGTCTCGACCGGCACCTTCACCGGGCGCTCGCCCAAGGACAAGCATGTCGTGCGCACGCCGTCGGTTGAACACACGATCTGGTGGGAGAACAACGCCGCCATGTCGCCCGAGGGGTTCGACGCGCTTTATGCCGACATGCTGGCCTACATGAAGGACGGTGAATATTTCGTTCAGGACCTCGTCGGCGGCGCTGATCCCAAATACGCGATCAACGTGCGGATGATCTCGGAACTTGCCTGGCACAGCGTGTTCAACCGCACCATGCTGCGCCGTCCCGACCGCGAGTCCCTCGCCAGCTTCACCGCCGATTTCACGGTGATCAACTGCCCCGGCTTCAAGGCCGACCCGGCGAAACACGACTGCCGCTCCGACACCGTGATCGCGATGAATTTCGACCGCAAGCTGATCCTCGTCGGCAATACCGAATACGCTGGCGAAAACAAGAAATCCATCTTCACCCTGCTCAATTACCTTCTGCCCGAAAAAGGCGTCATGCCGATGCACTGCTCGGCCAACCACGCCGACGGCAATCCGGTGGATGCGGCCATTTTCTTCGGCCTTTCGGGCACCGGCAAGACCACGCTCTCGGCCGATCCGGCGCGCACGCTCATCGGCGACGATGAACATGGCTGGTCGGATCGCGGCACCTTCAATTTCGAGGGCGGCTGCTATGCCAAGACGATCAACCTCGACCCCGAGGCAGAGCCCGAGATTTACGCCACAACCTCGAAGTTCGGCACCGTGGTGGAAAACATGGTGTTCGATCCGGACACGCTGGAGCTTGATTTCGAGGATGACAGCCTGACGGCGAACATGCGCTGCGCCTATCCTCTGCATTATATCTCGAACGCCTCCGAGACAGCGCTTGGCGGGCATCCCAAGAACATCATCATGCTGACCTGCGACGCCTTCGGCGTGCTGCCGCCGATCTCGCGGCTGACGCCCGCGCAGGCGATGTATCACTTCCTGTCGGGCTTCACCTCCAAGATGGCCGGGACCGAGCGTGGCGTGACCGAGCCGCAGCCGGTGTTCTCCACCTGCTTCGGCGCGCCCTTCATGCCGCGCCGCCCCGAGGTCTATGGCAACCTGCTCAAGGCCAAGATCGCCAAGCACGGCGCGACCTGCTGGCTGGTGAATACCGGCTGGACGGGCGGGGCTTATGGCACCGGGTCGCGGATGCCGATCAAGGCCACCCGCGCGCTTCTGACCGCAGCACTCGACGGCTCGCTCGGCGAGGTGGATTTCCGCAAGGACCCGAATTTCGGCTTCGAGGTGCCTGTCTCGGTGCCGGGCGTGGCCGAGGTCCTGCTCGATCCGCGCCGCACCTGGGACGACGCGCAAGCCTATGACGCACAGGCGGCCAAACTGGTGCGGATGTTCGCCGACAACTTCGCCCAATACGTCCCCTTCATCGACGAGGACGTGAAGGCGGCGGCCATAGGCTGACCGGTTCGGGTCAAAACGCTTTCGGTTTTGCGGCAGGTCGAGCGCCTCGACCTGCCGTTTCTCATTGCCCCGAACGCAAAGCTCAGTCCCGTCCCTTTGGCCGCACCTCATAGCCCGGCTCTTCGGGTTCATCATCGACCATGTCCGCCGGGAATCCGGGCGCGGTGATGTCGAGGCCGGTGGCCTCTTCCAGCCGTCTTATGATGTCGTCGGACTGCGCCCGCGCGCCATATCGCGCCGCGCCGTCCCTGAAGATCTCGATCATCAGCGGCGAGATTTCCAGCGGCACGCCATGGCGCTCGGCGATCGACTGGAAGAGACCGATATCCTTCTGCACGAGATCCATGGTGAAATTGATATCGCGCGAGCCATTGAGGATCACCTGGCTTTCGGTCTCGTGGACAAAGGACGTGCCCGAACTGATGCGGATGGCCTCATAGGTGGTGGCCAGATCCATGCCCGCCGCCTTCATCGTCACCATCGCCTCGCAGAGCGTGAGCAGGTTCGCCGTGGCAAGGTAGTTGGTCATCACCTTGAGCACCGAGGCGCTGCCCAATTCGCCCGTGTGCAGGATGCGCCGCCCCATGGTCCTGAGCAGCGGCAGGATGCGCTCGAACGTGGCCCGGTCACAGCCCGCGAAGATCGAGATATTGCCGGTATCGGCGCGGTGACAGCCGCCCGAGACGGGGCAATCCACCGCAGCCCCGCCGCGCGCGATCACCTCCGCCCCGAGCCTGCGGATTTCCGCCTCGTCGGTGGTCGACATCTCCAGCCAGATCTTGCCGGGGGCCACCTCGGGGAGCATCCGGTCCATCACCGCCGCACTTGCCGCCGGAGAAGGCAGGCAGGTGATGACCACGTCACAGGCGCGCATCAATTCGGCGGGGCCATCCGCCACCCCGGCCCCGCGCGCGGCAAAGCGGTCGCACGCCCCGGCATCGAGGTCGTGAACCACAAGGTCATGGCCGTTGCGCAAGAGGCTCCCCGCCAGCTTGCCGCCGACATTTCCAAGCCCGATAAACCCGATTTTCATGCACATCCTCCCTGCGCCAAGCCTGCCGCAGCCTTTGGCGATTCGCGGATGAAAATCAAAGGCTATTTTTCACGAGACCCGATTAACAGCCGTTTTTCAGGGATTTCGCAGCGTATCACCAAGCGTGAGGCGCGGCTCCAGCGCGATGCGCACGGGCGCGCGCGCGGCCTCGGGATGGGCGGCATGGGCGGCGATGATCTCGGCCGCTTTGCGCCCGATCTCCAGCCGACAGGCATCCATCGTGGCCAGCCTGCGCGGCAGGCCATCGAGCAATTCCACCCCGTTGAACCCGGCAAGCCCGATGCTGCCGGGGATATCCGCGCCCTGCTCGAGCAGGTAAAGCAGCCCCCCCGCCCCGATCATATCATTGGAATAATAGAGGAAATCCAGATCGGACGTGCGCGCCAGCATCTCGGCGGTCATCTCGCGCCCCTTGGCCAGCGCCGATCCGCCGGAATAGAACTCCTGGTCCGCCACCTCGATCCCGGCCTTGGCCAGCGCCTCGGTGAACCCCTCGAAGCGTTTGCGCGCCCGGTGATCGAGCGGCATTTTCGTGCCCATGAAGCCGATCCGTCGATAGCCCGCCCGGATGATCGCCTGCGCCATCTGCTGTCCGGCGCGGCGGTGCGAGATGCCCACGACCGAATCGACCGGCGTGCCGTCCACATCCATGATCTCGACCACCGGGATGCCCGACGCGGCCAGCATCGCGCGGCTTGCCTCGGAATGTTCCAGCCCCGCGATGATCACCCCGGTGGGCCGCCAGGACAGCATTTCGTAGAGGACCTTTTCCTCCTTCTCCGGGCGATATCCGGTCAGCCCCACCACCGGCTGAAGCCCTGTCTCGTCAAGCACCTGGCTGATCCCGGTCATCACCTCGGGGAACACCATGTTGGACATGGACGGGATGATCACCGCCACCAGATTGACCCTCTGGCTGGCCAGCGCACCGGCGATCTTGTTGGGCACGTAGCCCAGCCGCCGCGCCGCCTCGAGCACACGCGCGCGTGTGGCCTCGGATACGTCGCGCTTGTTGCGCAGCACCCGGCTCACCGTCATTTCCGACACGCCCGCCGCCTCGGAGACGTCGCGCAGGGTCAGCGGGTGGTGATCGTTGGGTGACAAAAGAGGCGATCCAGATTGGAAACCGTTCCGAAGTGGTAGCCAAACCCGCCACGACGATCAAGCGCGCGTATCACGGCGCGGGCACCTCCAGCACGCGTTGCATGACCTGCGCGCCAAGTGCGAGGCCGGAGATCTGTCCGAAATGCCGCGCGCGCATCCGCCCTGCCCGGTCAAACAGCACCAGCGCCGGCGTCCCTTGCAGCCCCCATGCCGTCATTGTGCGCGGCAGCGCCCCATCGCCGGGCGCATCCACCGCCACCGGAAACCGGATGCGATATTCGTGCAGGAACGCCTCAAGCGCCACCGGCGGCATGGCGGCGTGATGCTCGAAAACCGTGTGCAGGCCGATAACCGCAACGTCACCGGGGTCGAATCCCGCAGCGATGCGCATGGCCTGGGGCAGGCCATGGCTCACGCAACCGGGGCACAGGATCTGGAACGGGGACTCCATTTAAACAGGAATCCCAACTAACATGGCAAGACCTGTCACGATCCGCCGCGCACCCGCGCCGCACGGTCGTCGCTCTGGCGGATATGCTCAGGGCATCGCGGCGGGTGCTGCATCCTCGAGGCGAAGCTGCACCACCTGCCGCCCGCCCCAATGGTTGATCTCCACCCGCCCCGCGAGATGGAACCGAGCGCCGCCGTGGTTCAGAAGTGCCGCCCCGAGCGGCCCCTCGGCGGCCCCGAAGGCGATGGCGTCAAGCGTGGCCCCCATCCCGTCATCGAGACGAAGCTTGAGATGCGCAGCCCCCAGAACCTTGGCAAAGCCGATCCGGCAATCGGGCAACACATGGCGCGGCCCCGGCGCGCCCGCCCCGAACGGCCCCGCGGCCTCGATCTGCTCGATGAGTTCCACCGTTGCCGCCCCCGGCATCAGCACCCCGTCAAGGCGCAGATCGGACGGCCCGCCCGTGCCCGCGCCCTGTCGTGCCAGCAGATCCGAGAGCTGCGCCATCGCCTCCTCCAGCCGGTCGCGCGCCACGGTCAGCCCGGCCGCCATCCGGTGCCCGCCCCCCTTCAGCAGCACCCCCTCACGCGCCAGACGTTGCACCGCATGACCAAGATCGACCCCCGAAATGGAACGACCCGAGCCCTTGCCTTCGGCCCCCTCCAGCCCGATCACCACGGCGGGGCGGTTCGCCGCCTCCTTGAGACGGCTCGCCACGATCCCCACCACGCCCGGATGCCAGCCCTCGCCCGCGGCCCAGACCAGCGGCGCGTCGAACCCCCGCGCCTCGGCCTGCGCCAATGCGGCGGCGCGCACCTCGGCCTCGACCGCGCGGCGCTCCTCGTTGAGCGCCTCGAGCCGAAGGGCAAGCGCGCGCGCCTCGTCCGGGTCGTCGGTGGCCAGCAGGCGCGCGCCCAGATCGGCCTGCCCGATCCGCCCGCCCGCATTGATGCGCGGCCCGAGCACGAAACCCAGATGGTAGGCGGCGGGCGCGCTGTCGAGCCGGGCCACATCGCCAAGCGCCACCAGCCCGGGCCGCGCCCGCCGCGCCATCACGCGCAGCCCCTGCCGCACGAAGGCGCGGTTGACCCCCACCAGCGGGGCCACATCCGCCACCGTCGCCAGCGCCACCAGATCGAGGAGCGCCATCAGGTCCGGCCCCGTCCGTCCTGTCGCGCGCAATTGCCGCCCCGCCTCGACCAGCATCAGAAAGACCACGCCGGCGGCGCACAGATGCCCCAGATCGCCCGATTCGTCCTGCCGGTTCGGGTTGACGACGGCGAGCGCGGGCGGCAGTGTCTCGCCCCCCAGATGGTGATCGAGCACCACCACATCCGCGCCCTTTGCCGCCGCCAGCGCCTCATGGCTCAGCGTGCCGCAATCAACGCAGATAATCAGGTCATGACCCGACGCCAGATCGCGCATCGCGGGCGGGTTCGGACCATAGCCCTCGTCGATCCGGTCCGGGATATAAAGCGTGGGCCGCGCCGCCCCCATCCGCCGCAGCCAGTCGATCAGAAGCGCCGCCGAGGCCCCGCCATCCACGTCGTAATCGGCAAACACGGCGATCCGCTCGGCACCCGCCACCGCGCGCAGGACCCGCGCCGCCGCCGCCTCCATGTCGCGCAAGGATCGCGGATCGGGCAAGAGGTCGCGCAGGGTGGGGCTGAGATAGGCCTCGGCCCCGTCCACCGGCACGCCCAGCCGCGCCAGCGTCCGACATAGCGCGCGCGGCAGCCCGGTCGCCTGCGCCATCGCTTCGGCCTGCCGCTCGACCTCGATCCCCGGCCCGATCCAGCGCCGCCCGGTCAGCGAGGTCTCGACGCCGAGATAGGCCGTCATGTCCGCGCCCGGGTTTCTTCTGGCCCGAAATATCCCGGGGGAGTCGCCGCTTGCGGCGACGGGGGCAGCGCCCCCTGCCTTGTCGCGGGCTCAGTCACGCGCGCTGCGATAGATCATGCGCCGCACCGATCCGGTGCGCGAGCGCATCAGCAGCGTTTCGGTCTCGACAAATCCGGGACGGCGATGCACGCCCTTGAGGATCGAGCCATCGGTGACGCCGGTGGCGGCAAAGATCACGTCGCCCGTCACCATCTCGTCGCGGGCATAGATGCGGTCGAAATCGGTAATGCCCGCCTTCGCCGCGCGCGCGCGCTCGTCCTCGTTGCGAAAGACCAGCCGCCCCCACATCTGCCCGCCCATGCATTTGAGAGCCGAGGCCGCCAGCACCCCCTCGGGCGCGCCGCCCGTGCCCATATACATGTCGATGCCGGTGCGCTCGGATTCCGCGCAATGGATCACGCCCGCCACATCGCCGTCGGTGATGAGATAAACCGCCGCCCCCGTCTCGCGCAATTCGGCGATCATCGCCTCGTGGCGCGGGCGCTCCAGCACGCAGACGGTGATTTCGGACGCACGACAGCCGCGCGCGGCGGCCAGCGCCTCCACCCGTTCGCGCGGCCCCATCTCCAGCGACACGACGCCCTCGGGGTATCCCGGCCCGATGGCCAGCTTGTCCATATAGGTGTCGGGCGCGTGCAGCAGCGTGCCGCGCGGGGCCATGGCGATGACGGTCAGCGCATTGGGCATGGCCTTGGCGGTCAGCGTCGTGCCCTCGAGCGGGTCGAGCGCGATATCGACGCCGGGTCCGTCGCCGGTGCCCACCTCCTCGCCGATGAAGAGCATCGGTGCCTCGTCACGCTCGCCCTCGCCGATCACCACCACGCCCTTGATATTGAGCATGTTGAGCTGTTCGCGCATGGCGTTGACGGCGGCCTGGTCGGCGGCCTTCTCGTCGCCGCGCCCGATCAGATCGGCGCAGGCAAGCGCCGCCTGTTCGGCCACGCGGGCAAGGCCCAGCGAAAGCATACGGTCGTTGAAAGCGATGTCGGAACTCATGGGGCGATCCTTGCTGAATGGGCTGTGAAAAAACTAGAGAGCGGCGGGCGGGCGCACAAGCCGCGCCTCAGACATGCTCGATCCGGAGCGCGACAGGGGCCGCGGCCAGCACGTCGAGACGGCGAATGGCGGTGAGCGCGGTGTCGAGCGCTTCGCGGTTGGTCTTGTGGGTGACGATAAGCACCGGGGCGGCGGCATCGTCGTGGCGGTATTGCCGCATCCGGTCGATGGACACACCGGCCTCGCCAAGGCAGGTCGCCACCTTGGCCAGCGCGCCCGGCTTGTCCACCAGCGCCATGCGCAGGTAATAGGGCGCGGGCGTGGCACAGCTTGCCGGCGTGCAGCGGGCAAGCGTCGCGGCGGGCTGCCCGAAGGTCGAGAGGCGCGTGCCGCGCGCGATGTCGATCACGTCGGCCATGACCGCGCTTGCGGTCGGCCCCATGCCGGCACCCGGACCGCGCAGCACGATCTGCTCCACCGCGTCGCCCTCGAGCACGACCATGTTGGTGCCGCCTTCCAACTGTCCCAGCGGGCTGGCGGCCGGGACAAGACAGGGGGACATGCGCTGTTCCAGCCCGCGCCCCGTCATCTGCGCCACGCCCAGAAGCTTGATCCGGTAGCCCATATCGGCGGCGCGGCGGATATCGTCGAGCGTGATCGACTGGATCCCCTCCAGCGCCACCGCGTCGAAATCCACCTGGCAGCCAAAGGCGATGGCGGCAAGCAGCGCCAGCTTGTGACCCGCGTCGATGCCGCCCACGTCGAGAGTGGGATCGGCCTCGAGATAGCCCAGCCGGTCGGCCTCCTCGAAGAGCGCGTTATAGCCCTGACCGGTGGCCTGCATCCGCGTCAGGATATAGTTGCAGGTGCCGTTCATCACCCCCATCACGCGGGTGATCGCGTTGCCCGCCAGCCCTTCGGTCAGGGCCTTCACCACCGGGATGCCGCCCGCCACGGCGGCCTCGAAGCGGATCACGCGGCCAGCCTCTTCGGCGGCCATCGCCAGCGCCTGCCCGTGATGCGCGAGCATCGCCTTGTTGGCGGTGACCACGTCCTTGCCGGTTGCAATGGCGGCTTCGGTCGCGGCCTTGGCGGGTCCGTCAGAGCCGCCCATCAGTTCCACGAACACGTCCACATCCTCGCGCCGCGCCAACGCCACGGGGTCATCCTCCCAGGCGTAGCCCGCAAGGCTCACGCCGCGATCCTTGTCGCGGGTGCGCGCCGAGACCGCGCTGATGGTGATCGGGCGACCCGTGCGCGCCTGCAACAGCTCTGCCTTCTGCCGCACGATGCGCACCACGCCGGTGCCGACAGTGCCAAGCCCGGCAATGCCAAGGCGCAGGGGGGTGGTCATGGGGGCGCTCCGATCCTCGTTCATGCGTCACTTGCGGCGCGATGTAACGGGTTCGCGGCGGCCATGCAACGCGGCTTGGGCACCCGAGGCCAAGGTTTCAGCCGCCGACACCAGCCTGCATGCGCGTGCGCGTCTCGCCGTCTATGGCGGGGCGGCGCAAGGCGGCGGCGCGCGCGCGCAACCGCTCGGCGCGGGCGTCAAGATCGGCCTGCGCCTCGGGCGTGGTGCGCGCCTCGGGCACGCGGGCGCGGATCGTCTCGGCGGGCACGAGGTTGGGAAAGGGCGCGGATTTGTCCATCGTGGCCGGATCGGCGTGCGGATAGGGGTCGGCGCAGGCGGCAAGCAGGCTCAGGAACAGAACGGCAGGGGCAAGGCGCATGAACGGACCCTTCGCGGCGCGGCAACGCCCTTTCTTGCCACCCTGCGCGGCCGGGGGCAAGCTTGGGCTTTGATCTGAACGCGCGTTCAGTTAAACCGGAGGCATGGCACGCACCCAAGGCTCACATTCCGACATCACCGGCCCGCGTGTGCGCGAGGAGGCCTTGCAGCTTTTCGCGCGCCACGGCTATGCGGCGGTGTCGATGCGCCAGATCGCGGGCGCGGTCGGCGTGCAGGCGGGCGCGCTCTACAATTACACGCCCGACAAGCAGACGCTGCTTTTCGACCTGATGCGCGCGCATATGGAGGATCTGCTGGCGGCCTGGGATGACTGCGCGCCGAATGGCACGGCGCGCGATGCGTTGGAAACCTTCACCCGCTTCCACATCCGCTTCAACACAAGCCGCGCCGATGCGGTCTTTGTCTCCTACATGGAGTTGCGCAATCTGGAGCCCGACAATTTCGCGGTGATCGAAGGGCTGCGCCGCGACTATGAGACCCGGCTGGAGACGATCCTGCGGCGGGGCGTGGCCGAGGGTGTCTTTGCCACGGCCGAGCCGCGCATCGCGGCGATGGCGCTCATTGCCATGTTGACAGGTGTCAACACCTGGTTCCGCGCGCGCGGGCGGCTGAGCCTCGCCGAAGTCGAGGCGCTTTATTGGGACATGGTGCGCAAGGCGGTGGCGGTGTGAGGCCCGCCGCTATTGCGGCTCGGGAACCAGCACCTCGCGCTTGCCCACGTGGTTGGCGGAACTGACCACGCCCTCATCCTCCATCTGCTCCACCAGACGCGCGGCCTTGTTGTAGCCGATGGCCAGCTTGCGCTGGATATAGGAGGTCGAGCATTTGCGGTCCTTCGCCACGATCGCCACCGCCTGATCGTAGAGCGCGTCATCGCCCTCGGCCCCGCCACCGGAGCCGAGGCCAAGCACGGCGTCGATGCTCTCGGCGCGGTCCTCGTCCGGGCCTTGCAGCACGGTGCCCACGTATTCCGGCGGCCCGAAAGCCTTGAGATGGGTGACGACCTCCTCCACCTCCTCATCCGACACGAAAGGCGCGTGGCAGCGGGTGATCTTGCCGCCCCCGGCCATATAGAGCATGTCGCCCATCCCCAGAAGCTGCTCGGCCCCCTGCTCTCCCAGAATGGTGCGGCTGTCGATCTTGGAGGTGACCTGAAAGCTGATCCGCGTCGGAAAGTTGGCCTTGATCGTGCCGGTGATGACATCGACCGAGGGGCGCTGCGTGGCCATGATGAGGTGAATGCCAGACGCCCGCGCCATCTGCGCCAGACGCTGGATGCAGGCCTCGATCTCCTTGCCCGCGACCATCATGAGGTCCGCCATCTCGTCGACGATGACCACGATATAGGGCATCTTCTCGGGGGCGAATTCATCGGTCTCGAACACCGGCTCGCCGGTCTCGTCGTCAAAGCCGGTCTGCACCGTGCGCGAGAACATCTCGCCTTTCTTCAGCGCATCCGCGACGCGCCCGTTATAGCCGTCGATATTGCGCACACCCATCTTGGACATCTTGCGATAGCGGTCCTCCATCTCGGCCACCACCCATTTGAGCGCCACGACCGCCTTCTTGGGGTCGGTCACAACAGGCGACAGCAGATGCGGGATACCGTCATAGACGCTGAGTTCCAGCATCTTGGGGTCGATCATGATGAGGCGGCAATCCTCGGGGCTGAGCTTGTAGAGCAGGCTCAGGATCATGGTGTTGATCGCCACGGATTTCCCCGAACCGGTGGTCCCGGCGATCAGCAGGTGGGGCATCTTGGCGAGGTTGGCGACCATCGGATCGCCGCCGATATCCTTGCCCAGGGCAAGCGGCAGCTTCTGATTGCCGTCGCCATAGGCGCGGCTCGACAGGATCTCGCGGAAACTTACCATCTCGCGGTTGTCATTGGGCAGTTCGATCCCGATCACCGACCGCCCCGGCACCGTCGAGACCCGCGCCGAAAGCGCCGACATCGACCGCGCGATATCGTCCGAGAGGCCGATCACCCGGCTCGCCTTGAGGCCCGGCGCCGGTTCCAGCTCATACATGGTCACGACGGGGCCGGGGCGGACGCTCACGATCTCGCCCTTGACGCCGTAATCGTCGAGCACGTTTTCCAGCATCCGCGCGTTTTCCTCCAGCGCCTCGTCGCTGAGGTGATGGCGCGTGACGTTGGAGGGGTCAGACAGAAGCGAGAGCGGCGGCAGTTCATAATCCGGCGTTTCGGGTGCAAAGGGCAGCGCGGGCTGTGCCTCGGCCATGGCGCGCGCCGAGGGGGCCATCGGTTTCGGCGGTGTGTGCTGCACCACCTTGCGCGTCTCCGGGACGGGGATGCGCAGCGGCGGGGCAGTCTCGGGCGCGAAATCATATTCCTCGTCGAAATCGTCCTCGATCAACGGCTCGTCATGGACCTCGGGCGCGGGCGGCACGGCAAGCGGGACCTGCCGCGCGGTCAGCGGCGGCTCGGGCGGCAAGGGCGCGCGCGGCACGGGCTTGAAGATCAGCGGATCGGGACCGCGCCCGCGCCCCTTGGTCAGGGGGGCCACGCTCTCGACCTGCACAGCGGGGTTCTGCCGCACGCGGGTGCGGATCGCGTCGGTGATACGCGCGCGGATACGGTCATCGGTGGGGGCTTCGGCATCATGCGCCTCGCGTTCCACCAGTTCCGGTGCGGGCATCGCCTCGGGCTTGCGCAGAAGCGACGGCATCCGCGCGAGCAGCCCGCCTTGCTTCTCGGCCACCGGGGCGGCTACGGGCAGGGCGTCAGCGCGGCGCACGCGCGCCCCGCTCAGCATGGGCTCGGGCCGCGCGTCGGGCCGGTCGGTTGCCACACGAACGGACGGTGCCACCGCCGCCATTGCGCGCCGCTCGGCCAGCCGCGCCTGCATCCCCTGCCCCGCCCGCGCCAGACCACCCGCACCCCGGCCAAGCCCCGCGCGCAACGCGGCATAGCTCATCACGACCCCGATCAGCAGGAACCGCCCCGTCCGGCGCAGTTCCGCGCCGCTGAAGCCCAGCACGAAGACCCCGACCACCAGAACCACCGCCCCCAGCACCAGCGACGAGAGCCGCAGGCCAAGACCGGCCTCGAACGGCAAAAGCCCCAGAAGCGCGCCGAGGATGGTATCGCCAAAGAGCCCCCCCAGTCCGAAACTGTGATGCGTGGCCCATTCCGCACCGGGGATCAGCGTCGCGGCATAAATCGACAAAAGCGCCAGCCAGACCGGCGCGAAGATCAGCCGCCCGGTCGCCCGCTCCTCGCCGCGATGCAGCACCAGCCGCAGGCCCCACGCCCCCGGCACCAGCGCAAAGCCCCAGGCTCCCCAGCCGATGATCATGAAAAGCGGCGCGGCGACCCCGGCCCCGGCGGCCCCCAGCCAGTTCCTGACCGGCCCATCGGTCGCGGCCATCCAGCTTGGGTCGGTCGGGCTGTAGGACCAGACCACAGCGGCCACCACGAGCGCCAGCGCCAGAAGCGCCAGACCCAGCAATTCCTTGCCGCGCTTTCCAAGCGCCTCGGCGGTGGTGCTGTCAAAGAGCGGCTCGCGCCCGCGTGTCTGATATGCCATTTTCCTGCTCACCCTCGCTCAACCGTAAAGACAGTCGCGCAGGCGGATCAGCCCTTGCGCCATCTCGTCTTCGGGGGCCACCAGAGCCACCCGGATATATCCGTGACCGGGGTTCGCGCCCCCGGCCTCCTGTCCCAGATAGGCCCCCGGCAGGACCCGCACGCCGGTCTCCTGCCAGAGCCTGAGCGCCGCCGCCTCGCCATCCGTGACCGGCAGCCAGAGGAAAAATCCCGCCTCGGGGCTGCGGTAACCGGGCAGGTTGCCCATGATCTCGTCGGCGCGGGCGTATTTGCGCCCGTAAAGCGCGCGGTTCTCCACCACATGCGCCTCGTCCGCCCAGAGCCGTGCTGCGGCGTGCTGCAAGGGCATCGGCAGGGGGCTTCCTGCATAATTGCGCAACTGCTTCATCTGCGCGATGCTCTGCGACCCTGCGACCACGAAGCCCGAACGCAGCCCCGGCAGGTTCGAGCGTTTCGAGAGGCTGTGAAAGGCCACGATCCGCTCGGGGTCCGCGCCCATTTCGTGAGCCACCTGCAACACGCCCACGGGCGGGCTGTCGCGGTATATCTCGGCATAGCATTCATCGGCGAAGATGCGGAAATCGTGCTTTTCCGCCAGCGCGATGAGACCCGCCCAATAGTCCCGCGACGCGACCGCCCCTTGCGGGTTGGACGGCGAGCAGAGATACGCCACCGTGACCCGGTCGAGCACCTCCGCTGAAAGCGCTGCAAAATCCGGCAGATAGCCCGTTTGCCGCGTGGCGTTGAGAAACAGGGGCTCCGCCCCCACGCTGAGCGCGGCCACCATGTAAACCTGATAGAACGGGTTCGGAAGCAGCACCACAGGCCGCTTGCCACGCTTTTCTTCGGGGCAAAGCGCCATCATCGCGTTGTAAAGCCCCTCGCGCGTGCCATTGAGGGCCATCACGCGGGTGTCGGGATCGAGCGTCAGGCCGTAGCGGCGGCCCACCCAACCGGTGATCGCCGACAAGAGCGCCGGCATCCCCTCATTGACCGGGTATTGGCCAAAGCCGCTGGCGTTTTCGGCAATGATATCGACGATCCACTCGGGAAAGGCGTGTTTCGGCTCGCCGATGGTCATATGAACGACCTCGCCCCCCGGCGCGTGCGCGTCGAGAAGCGCGCGAAGGCGCGGAAAGGCATAGGCCGGTAGGTTCGAAAACCGCTCGGGGAACATGGTATCTCTGCTTTACTGCCTCGGGGTCGGGGTCGTTGTCGCCCCGTTTGATTGGAATCTACCCCAAGCCCGGCCTTCAGGTCCAGCAAAACCAAGGGATTGACAGCGCAATTGTGGCATTTTGGCGAAACCGGGCCGTTGAAGGGTTGTTTGCAGCCGTGCGGGCGCGCCCTATACTGCCCCAAAGCCCGCCTTTTGCCCGAGGAGACACCATGAGACCGGGATTTCAACAGGTGATCGCCGCGCTTGTCCTTCTGGCGGGGCTTGCGCCCGGTGCCGTGCGGGCCGAAGCCGCGGCGCGCGCCGTGCACGTCTTTGGCAACAGCCTCTTTCACCATGTCACCGACAGCCCCGAGACGGCGGTGCAGTGGTGGCTGGCAGAGCTGGCGCGTGCGGGCGGCAAGGACTTCGCGCTGTCGGGGCAATGGGGCTTTCTGCGCGACTTCGCCCGCGACGGCGTGGCCGATCAATGGGCGCTCGACGGCGTGGAGCGCGCGCGCGGCCCGGTGGATGCGGTGATACTGACGCCCACGAATTTCATCCAGTATCAGGCCCCCGACCGGCCCTTTGACGGTGACAATCCCGACCGCGCCACGCCGCTCGGGGCGACGCTCGCCGCCATCGACGCCGCGCGCGCGACATGGCCCGACGCGCCCATCCTGATCTACGAGGGCTGGCCCGACATGGACGGCTTTACCCGCCGCTTTCCGCCCTCCACCCGCAATCTGCGGCGCTGGCACGGCTTTGCGCTTTCGGACTATCACGACTGGTATCGCGATTTCATCACCACATTGCAGGCCGAACGCCCGGGCGCAGAGATCGCCCTCTTGCCGGTTTCCTCGGTGCTTTCCGGCCTGCAAACGGGCCTTCTGGAGGATGTGCCGGTCGAGGCGCTCTATTCCGACGATTCCCCCCATGGCACGGCGACGCAATATTTCCTTGCCGCGCTTGTGACCTACACCGCCCTCTACCAGACCCCGGCCCCCGCCGATTTTGCCCTGCCCGACAGCCTGCACCCGCTGGTGCGCGCGCGCTACGCGCAGATCACAGACGAGATCGCGCAGGCGCTTGGCCTGCAAGACGAGGCGCGCGCGCCCGCCTCACAGACGCGGCAGGCGGGGATCGGGCTGGACAATCCAAGCCTCGGCATCGGGCTCAACGGGCTTTCGGACTGGTCCACGCAGCATCCGTTCATCGACGTGATGAAGACCGCGCGGCCCTGGATCGGCCATACCGCCTCGGACTGGGGGGCCTTCTCCACCGAGGCGCTGCGCGCGGGCGGCTATCTTGACGCGCATGGCTGGCCGCTTGCCCTGCCCGACGGCGCGCGCGCGCTGGAGGCCATGATCCTCACCGATCAACCCGAAGAGGCGGTGCATCTGCGCGGTCGCTACCTGCTGCGCTACGAGGGCGAGGGCGTGCTGCGCGTGACGGGGCGCGCCGACAATCTGCGCTACAACTACGACACCCGCGAAATCCGCTTCGACACGCGCCCCGGTGACGGGCCGGTGGTGCTGCAACTGACCCGGACCGATCGGGACAATCCGCTGCGCGACATCACCATCGTGCGTGAAGAGCATGAGACGCTCCATGCCGCGGGCGCGGTCTTCAACCCGCTCTGGCTGGCGCGAATCTCGGATTTGCGGCTCATCCGCTTCATGGACTGGCAGTTCACCAACGGGTCGGACCAGACCGTATGGAAGGACCGCCCCCTACCGCAGGATGCCACCTGGGTCTGGCGCGGCGCGCCGGTGGAAATCATGGTGCGGCTTGCCAACCGGATCGGGGCCGACCCGTGGGTCAACATGCCCCACGCCGCCGACGACGCCTATATGCGGGCCTTTGCAACCTATGTGCGCGACCATCTCGATCCGGGCCTCAAGGTGCATGTGGAATATTCCAACGAGGTGTGGAATTTCATCTTCCCGCAGGCCGTCTTTGCCCGCGACGCGGCGCTGGCGCTCTGGAATACCGAGGATGACGGCGCCTGGATGCAGTTCGCAGGGCTGCGCGCGGCGCAGATGGCCGCGATCTGGCGCGAGGTCTTTGCTGATGCGCCCGAGCGGCTTGTGGTGGTCGCGGGCACGCATACCGGCTGGCCGGGCCTGGAAGAGGCGATGCTTCTGGCCCCGCTGGCGCTTGAGCACGGTCAACTTGAAGCGCCGCCGGTGGAGCAGTTCGACGCCTATGCCGTCACCGGCTATTTCGGGCACGAATTCGGCGAGGAGGCGATGATCCCCAAAATCGAGGGCTGGATGAACGCCAGCCGCGCCGTGGCCCGCGCCCGCGCCGCCGAGGCCGGGACCGACGAGACGGCCTATCTCGCCGCCCATGGCGACGACCTGGCCTTCGATCTCGCCGCCGAGGCGTTGCGGCAAGGTTCGCTTGGCGAGTTCCTCCGCGACACCCTGCCCTATCACGCGCAGGTCGCCGCGCGTCACGGCCTGAGCCTTGTGATGTATGAGGGCGGCACGCATGTGGTGGGCCACGGCCCGACCGTCGAGAATGACGCGATCACCCGCTTTTTCACCGCATTCAACTACTCCCCCCAAATGGGCACGCTCTACGAGGAATTGCTGAGCGGGTGGCGCGCGGCGGGTGGCACGCTCTTCAATGGCTTTGTCGATGTGGCCAAGCCCTCGAAATGGGGAAGCTGGGGCGCGCTGCGGCATCTTGACGATGCCACGCCGCGCTGGCAGGCCCTGATGCAGGCCAATGCCGAGGCCCCGTCATGGGACGATCCGCGCCCGCCCGGCACCTTTTTGCACGGGGCCTATCTGCGCGCGGGCGACAATGGCGAGAGGATCGAGGGCACGGCGAAATCCGACATCATGATCGGGGGCGCGGGCGACGATGTGTTCGTCAGCCCCGGCGGCGACGATCTGATCCATGGCGGCGGCGGGCGCGATCTGGTGATCCTGCCGGGGGTGCGCGCCGAATACGGCTTCGGGCGCGAGGGGGCGCGCGTTATCCTTCAGGGGCTGGCGGGCACCGTCACGCTGACCGATATCGAGGCCGTGGAATTTGCCGACACGGCGGGCACCCCTGTCGCGCTCCGTGACCTGATGTGACGCTCAGCGCCGCATCTGCCGCCGGATCTCTGCCATGCTGAACGCACCCAGACCCTGCCCGACAATGCCATAGCTCGCCGCGCCCGCACCAATGAGCGCCAAGAGCGCCAGCCACCGCCAGCCCCCCAGCGCCAGCAACGGCCCGAGCGCCACGCCGGCACCCCACAGAACCGCGCCCATGATGGCCGAGGCCAGCACGATCCGCCACAGCCGCCGGTGAAACTGTGCGTCAAAGCGCACCACATCGCCATAGCCGCGCGCGCCCCAGACCAGTTGCGCCACCATCACCCAGGCCGCCACCGTCGTGGCCAGCGCCGCCGCGATCCAGCCCACGGCCCCGGCCAGACCAAAGGCCAGCACCGCGTTCACCACCATCGCCACCACCGCGTAGCGGAACGGGCTTTTCGTGTCCTCGCGCGCGAAATAGACGGGTTGCAGGATCTTCTGCATGACAAAGGCCGGCAGGCCGAGACCATAGACCGCCACCGCGAGCGCCGTTGCCACCGTGTCATCGGCACCGAAATTGCCGCGCTCGAAGAGCACCGACACCAGCGGCAGCGGAATGACCATCAACGCCACCGCACAGGGCACCGTCAGCGCCAGCGCCACCTCGCCTCCGCGCGACAGCGCCATGCGCGCGCCCGTGTCGTCCCCGGTCTTGAGCCGCCGCGAGAGATCGGGCAAAAGCACGATCCCCACCGCGATGCCCACCACGCCCAGAGGCAATTGATAGAGCCGGTCGGCGGAATAAAGCCAGCTTACCGCCTTGTCATATTGCGAGGCGACCAACTGCCCGACCACGAGGTTGATCTGCACCACGCCGCCCGCCAGCGCGGCAGGCACGGCGATGCGCACAAGCTGCGCCATCTCGGGCGTCCAGCGCGGGCGCACCAGCCCCAGCCCCAGCCCCGCCCGCCGCGCGGCGAACCAGACAAGCACCAGTTGCGCCGCCCCCGCCATAGGCACCGACCAGACCAGCGCCTCGACCACCGGCCCGCCCTTCCACGCCGCCAGCGCCATCGCGCCCATCATGATCGTGTTGAGGATGACCGGTGCCGCCGCCGCCGCCGCAAACCGCCCCGACGCGTTGAGCACGCCCGAAAACAGCGCCACCAGCGAGATGAAGAAGATGTAGGGAAAGGCGATGCGCCCGTAATCGACCGTCAGGGCGAACCGCGCGTCGCCTGCGAACCCCTCCGCCGTCAGCCATACGAGCCCCGGCATGAACACCATGCCCAGCCCGGTCAGGATCAGAAGGACAAAGCCCAGCCCCGACAGCGCCCGGCTGGCAAAGCCGATCGCGTCGCCCTCCCCCTCCAGACGCTTGGAGAACATCGGCACGAAAGCGGCGTTGAACGCGCCCTCGGCAAAGAAGCGGCGAAACATGTTGGGCAGGCGGAACGCCGCGACAAAGGCATCCATCAGCACGCCGGGGCCGACAAGGCTTGCCAGCATGACGTCGCGGCCAAAACCGAGGACGCGGCTCAGAAGCGTCCAGCCGCTGACGGTCAGGATGCCGGAAAGCAGGCGGACGGGTCTCATGGCGGGCCTTCTCGCTTGGGTCAGGCACCTCTAGCCCATCCCCCCCGACGCTGGAAGAGGGCGCGCGCCTGCCCCCCTCTCACCGGGCGGATCGCGGCACCTTCCCCCGGCTCCGCACCCATGCACGACCGCGGGGCCGCATCCTTCGAAAGATTCTTCAGAATCCCTCTTGCGTCCCCATGCGGATTTTCATAATCACCCTCCACACCACGCGTGGCCCGTTCGTCTATCGGTTAGGACGCCAGGTTTTCAACCTGGAAAGAGGGGTTCGACTCCCCTACGGGCTGCCATTTTATCAATTAAATCTTTGTTTTTAAAAAAATTTTTAAGATGCTGCCTAGCTTCCCGCCGCTTTAACCTGCCCTTATATAGTTACTGCAATGCAACACATTGAAAGGGCTGTTATCAGGCGGCCCGGTGCTGGCGAAAAAAAGCCCGGCGAATCCCGCCCGGCCCTTGTAGCTCTGGTGGAGGTGGCTACTCGGTCACACGCGCCAAGCCTGAACTCTCTTCCAGACCAACTTTAGAGTCAACAACCTCGAAATGAGGTGTTCCAGCGATAAGCCCTATGCCGATGCTACACTTAACGTAAGCCTGACTTGCATTAGTGGTATCTACAGGAATACCCTTCTCGACCTCAGTGCTTGCGCTGATGCGATACACTCCACTTGGAACATCCACAGAGAATGCTCCTCGAGGCTTGCATCGCTGCGTCGGAGCACCATTCACGTATACCATAGGCTGTATGGCGGTTCCGAATACCGATGGTCGATAAACCGTGATTCTACTCATCTCCGCAGCGACCGGTTCTGCTCGCGTTTCCTGCATCGTCGGTCCGGTTGCACATGCGGACACAGCCACAAGTCCGACTAGCGCTATGAATTTTTTCATTTTATTCCTTTGGATTTGAGGTGCTACAGTTGCAGACATATGGAACACGAAGTCAACATCAGCTTTGGCACAAATCTGAAGAAGATCGCCGCCTGGAGTCCGGCCTTCAACCGCGCCTTGGTCCCCTCCATGAAGTGTTGTAGCCTTTGACGATTGGAATCAGCTTTTGCAGGGGGGCGATACATGGGGTGGCTAGACTTAATTTTCGGCAAGGGAAACGCGAAGACAATCAAGAAGGTGCAGAAGGCCGCATCGGCTATTCAACCGAAGGTGACACCAGCGCCGAAAGCGACCGCGCCGAAGGTGCAATGGCAAAAGTCTGAGAAAGGAAATGACACTGCGGAAATTGACGGGTTTCGAGTAACCATTTTCAAGCAAGATGACGGCTGGAATTACTGCATCGCCGAAATCCTCGATGAAGAAGATATTGCAGATGGTGTGGAAGAAGCCCCCGAGTTTGGCGAGTGGTATCCGACCAAGGCAGAGGCCAAGAAAGCAGCATTAGAGGAAGTCGCCTGAAAAACAGGCGGTGCGTCGTCATCCCCCCCCCCCCGCACACTGGTGCCCCCGGCCCCCGGACGCCGCATCCTGCCTCTCCCCTGTCGCTAATCCACGCGAGCATGGCCGGGCGCGCGCCTAGCATCGACGCAATCCATGCCGCGCCGCGCGCGCGCTCTTTTCGAAAGGCATCCCCATGCGCACCCATGCCCAGGCCGTCGTGATCGGTGGCGGCCTTGTCGGCTGTTCGATCCTGTATTACCTCACGCGGGCGGGCTGGTCGGATGTGGTGCTGCTGGAACGCTCGGAACTGACCTCCGGCTCCACCTGGCACGCGGCGGCCAATATCCACGGGCTGCATGACAGCACCAATATCAGCCGGATGCAGCATTACACGATGCAGCTCTACCGCCAGCTCGAGGCCGAAACCGGGCAGGGTTGCGGCGTGTTCCAGCCCGGCTCCCTCTACCTTGCCCAAACGACGGAGCGCGTGCAGCAACTGCGCCTGCAGGAGGCCAAGGCGCGGCGCTATGGCATGGCCTTCCACGAGGTGTCCCGCGACGAGGCCGAGCGGCTTCATCCGCTGGTGGATTTCACCGGCATCCGCTGCATCATGTTCGAGCCCGATGGCGGCAATGTCGATCCCTCGGGCGTGACCATGGCCTATGCGGCGGGTGCCCGCGCGGGCGGGGCCGAGATCCACCGCAACACGCCGGTCATCGCCACCGAGCCGCAGCCCGACGGAAGCTGGATCGTGCGCACCGGGTCGGGCGAGATCCGCACGCCATGGGTGGTCAATGCCGCCGGTCTCTGGGCGCGCGAAGTGGCCGCGATGGCGGGCATCACGCTGCCGCTCATCCCGACCGAGCACCAGTATTTCGTGACCGAGACCATTCCCGAGATCGCCGCCATGGACCGCCGCCTGCCCTCGGTCGCCGACCGCGACGGCGAATATTACCTGCGCCAGGAGGGTCAGGGCCTGCTTGTCGGCGCCTATGAGCGCGACATGCGCTTCTGGGCCGAGGACGGCACGCCGCAGGGCTTTGGCCACGAACTTTTCCCCGACGACCTGGAGCGGATCGAGGAGAACATGCTGCGCGCCATCGACCGTGTCCCGGCGGTGGGGCGCGCGGGGATCAAGCGGGTGATCAACGGGCCGATGATCTGGTCGCCCGACGCGGCGGCGCTCTTTGGCCCGGTGCCGGAACTGCGGGGCTATTTCTGCTGCTGCGGCATCATTCCGGGGTTTTCGCAATCGGGCGGTCTGGGCAAGCTTTCCGCCGAATGGATGGTCGAGGGCGAGCCGTCGCTTGACATGTTCGCCTGGGATCTGGCGCGGTTCGGCGACTGGGCCGGGCGCGATTTCACCCGCGCGCGCGTGGCCGACCAATATGCGCACCGCTTCAAGATCCATTTCCCCGGCGAGGAGCGCGCCGCGGGCCGCCCAGTGCGCACCCGCCCAATCCATGCCATGCAGGCCGGGATGGGCGCGCGCTTCGGCCTCAACTTCGGCTGGGAGCATCCGCTCTATTTCGACGCCGCCATTCCCGACAGCGCCGGGTTCACCCGACAGCCCTGGTGGGAGGCCGTGGGCCGCGAGGCGCGCGGCTTGCGTGATCGTGCCGGGATCATCGACATCTCCAATTTTGCCAAATACCGCGTCACCGGGCCGGGGGCGGAGGACTGGCTCAACGCGCTCTTCGCCAACCGGATGCCGCGGGAGGTGGGCCGCGCCTGCCTCACGCCGCTCATCGGCAAGCGGGGCGGGATCGCGGGGGATTTCACCGTGACGCGGCTCGGGGAGGAAGAATTCTGGGTGCTCGGTGGCGGCGCGGCGGAACGCTATCACCGGCGCTTCTTCGCGCAGGTGCCGCTGCCCGAGGGCACCCGTTTCGAAAGCCTGACCGGGGCCGTCTGCGGGGTCAGTGTCGCGGGGCCACAATCGCGCGCCCTGCTGCAAGGCCTCACCGACGCGGACCTCTCCAACGCCGCCTTTCCGTTCTTCCGCTCGCAGCGCATGACCGTGGCGGGCGTCGAGGCCGTCGCGCTGCGCGTCAGCTTCACCGGCGATCTGGGTTGGGAACTGCACATCGCCGAGGCCGATCAGACACGGCTTTATTCGGCCCTGATCGAGGCGGGCAAAGCCATCGGCGCGGGCCCCGTGGGCAGCCGCGCGCTCATGTCGCTGCGGCTCGAGAAAGGGTATGGCAGTTGGGGGCGCGACTATTCGCCCGAATACTGGCCGCAGGAATGCGGGTTGGCGGGCCTCATCCGCCCCGACAAGCCCTTCCTCAACCACGAGAGCTGGCGCGCCATTTCCGATAACGCGCCGCGCGACCGCATGGTCCTGCTCGAGATCGACGCGACCGAGGCCGATGCCTCGGGCGGCGAGCCGATCTTTCTGCCGGGTGGCACGGCCGCGGGTCAGGTGAGTTCGGGCGGCTATGGCCACGCGGTCGGCAAATCCCTCGCTCTGGCCTATCTCAAGGCCGAACACGCCACCCCCGGCACCGCGCTTCACGTTTCGCTTCTGGGCCGCGCGGATGATGCGCGGGTGCTGGAGCATCCGCCGTTTGATCCCGAGGGGCTGCGTCTGCGCGGCTGACCCTTGAAGGTGCCGGTTCGCGGTGTTACGTCTCCATTATTCCGTTGGGGTGCCCCGCAAGGGGCTGAGAGGTGCCAAGCCAACCCATCGAACCTGATCCGGGTGATGCCGGCGTAGGGAACGGACCTCCGCCCCGATGGTGCCCGAAGGCCGTTCCGCGAACATGAGGAGGCGGGCATGGTGGCGTGCGCACTGACAATCGCGGGTTCTGACAGCGGCGGCGGCGCGGGCATTCAGGCCGACCTCAAGACGTTTTCCGCGCTTGGCGTCTATGGCGCAAGCGTGCTGACCGCCGTCACGGCACAGAATACCGTCGCGGTGACAGCGGTTCACGCGGTCCCGCCCGAGGTGGTGGCAGCACAGATCGCCACCGTTCTGGATGATATCCGCGTCGATGCCATCAAGATCGGGATGCTGGGCGATGCCGCGCTGATCGAGACGGTGGCGGAGGCCCTGGCCGGGTATCGCGGCCCGGTCGTGCTCGATCCGGTCATGATCGCCAAATCCGGCGCGCGGCTTTTGCCCGAGACGGCGCGCGCGGCGCTGATCGTGCATCTGCTGCCGCGCGCCGATCTGCTCACGCCCAACCTGCCCGAGGCGGCGGCGCTGTTGGGTCTGCCGGAGGCCGTGAGCGACGCCGGGATGCGGGACCAGGGCGCGCGGCTGCGCGATCTGGGGGCAAAGGCGGTTCTGATGAAGGGCGGTCACGCGGCGGGCGAGACCTGCACCGACTGGCTGATGGCCGTCGACCCCCACCGCCTTGACGCCCCCCGCATTGCCACGCGCAACACCCATGGCACCGGGTGCAGCTATTCCTCGGCCATCGCGGCGGGGCTGGCGCAGGGGCTTGGCCTGTCCGAGGCCGTCACCCGCGCCCATGGCTGGCTCCACGCCGCGATCCGCGCCGCTGACCGTCTCGATATCGGCCGCGGGCACGGGCCGGTGCATCATTTCCACGAGGTCTGGCCATGACCCGCGCCGTCACGATCCGTGGCGCGGGCGTCGTCGGGCTTTGCGTGGCCACCGAGTTGAGGGCGCGCGGCGTGGCCGTCACTCTGATCGACCCGGCCCCCTTGCCCGGTGAAGCGGCCTGTTCGTGGTGGGCGGGCGGGATGCTCGCGCCCTTCTGCGAAGGGTTCACCGCCGAGGAACCGGTGGTGCGGTTGGGGCAAGAGGCCGCCGACTGGTGGGACGCGCAGGGCGTGACGGTCACACGGCGCGGCTCGCTCGTGATCACGCTGGAGCGCGACCGGCGCGAGCTTGATGTGTTCGCCCGACGCACCAACGGGCACCGGCTGGTCAAGGCCGAGGAGCTCGCCGCGCTCGAGCCGGACCTGGCCGAGCGCCATGACCGCGCCCTGTTCTTCGAGGCTGAGGCGCATATCGACCCGCGCGCGGCGCTGCTCCATCTGCACCGCCGTTTGCAGGAGGGTGGCGCGCGCTTTGTGCAAGGCACGGACGCGCCCCAAGGGCCGGTGATCGACTGTCGCGGTCTGGCTGCGCAAGACAGCCTGCCCGACTTGCGCGGCGTCAAGGGTGAGATGGTGGTGTTGCGCACAACCGATGTGACGCTGCGCCGCCCCGTCCGCCTGCTGCACCCGCGCTTTCCGCTCTATATCGTGCCGCGCGGCGATGGCATTTACATGCTGGGCGCGACGCAGATCGAAAGCGAGGAACGCCACCGCGCCACGGCCCGTTCGGTGATGGAACTGCTCTCCGCCGCCTACGCGCTGCACCCCGCCTTCGCCGATGCGGAACTGCTGGAGATCGGCGTTGATGCCCGCCCCGCCTTTCCCGACAACCTGCCGCGCCTCACGGCCAAGGGCGACGTGCTCCATGCCAACGGCCTCTTTCGCCACGGCTTTCTTCTGGCGCCCGCGCTTGCGCGAATGGCCGCCGATGTGGTGACGGGCGGCGAAACAACCCCGGAGTTTGCCCATGAAGATCACGGTTAACGGCACCGCACAGGATACAGCCGCGCCGACCCTCGACGCGCTGCTGATCGAGCTGGGCCACGGCGGGGCCAAGGTGGCAACGGCGGTGAACGAGACTTTCGTGCCCGCCGCTCTCAGGCCGGAACAGAGATTGAATGAAGGGGATCGTGTGGAAATCGTCGCCCCTCGGCAAGGGGGTTGAGATGCCGATCTACTACGACACCGAAGTGACATCGCGCCTGATGCTGGGCACCGCGCAATATCCCTCGCCCGCGATCCTGGCGCAGGCCTTCCGCCGCTCGGGTGCGGGCATCGCCACGGTCTCCGTGCGCCGCGAAGCGGGGGGCGCACGCGCTGGACAGGCGTTCTGGGACATGATCCGCGCGCTTGGCGTTCATGTCCTGCCCAATACGGCGGGCTGCCATTCGGTGCGCGAGGCGGTGACCACGGCGCAGATGGCGCGCGAACTGTTTGACACCAACTGGATCAAGCTGGAGGTGATTGGCCATGCCGACACATTGCAGCCCGATCCCTTCGGGCTGGTGGAGGCTGCGCGCATCCTGACCGATGACGGATTTCAGGTGTTTCCCTATTGCACCGAGGATCTGGTGCTGTGCGAACGGCTGGTCGAGGCCGGGTGTCGGGTGCTGATGCCCTGGGGCGCGCCGATCGGCACCGGGCTGGGGCTCAACAATATCTACGGGCTGCGGTCCTTGCGCGCGCATTTCCCCGACCTGCCGCTGGTGATCGACGCCGGATTGGGCCTGCCCTCGCAGGCCGCGCACGCGATGGAACTGGGCTATGACGCGGTGCTGTTGAACACGGCGGTGGCCAAGGCGGGCGATCCGGCGGCGATGGCCGAGGGCTTCGCCCGCGCGGTCGAGGCCGGGCGGCTGGCCTATGAGGCCGACCCGATGGCCCCGCGCGACATGGCCGCGCCCTCCACCCCCGTGTTCGGAAAGGCGCTGCTATGAGCCTGCCCCGCTTCTACCCGATTTTCGAGCGCGCCGACTGGCTGCGCCGGATGCTGCCCTTGGGCGTGAAACTGGCGCAACTGCGCATCAAGGACATGGAAGGGGAGGCCCTGCGCACAGAGATCGCGGCGGCGCGCGACCTTGCCCGCACCCATGGCGCGGCGCTGGTGGTCAATGATCACTGGCAGGTGGCGATGGATCTGGGCTGCGACTGGGTGCATCTGGGGCAGGAGGATCTCGATACCGCCGATATTGCCGCGATCCGCCGCGCCGGGATCAGGCTGGGCCTCAGCACGCATGATCATGCCGAACTTGACCGCGCGCTGTCGCACGATCCCGATTACGTGGCGCTTGGCCCGGTCTACCCGACCATTCTGAAAAAGATGAAATGGCGTGAACAGGGGCTTGACCGGCTCGGCGAATGGAAGCGGCTGATCGGCGATATCCCCCTTGTCGCCATTGGCGGCATGTCGGTCGAGCGCGCGCAGGGTGCCTTTGACGCGGGCGCCGATGTAGTCTCGGCGGTCACGGATATCACGCTCAACCCCGATCCCGAAGCGCGGGTGCGGGACTGGATCGAGGTGACGGCATGACCCGCTACGCGCGTCAGATCGCCCTTCTCGGCACCGAAGGGCAGGATCGACTCGCGCAGGCGCATGTGCTGATCGTCGGCGCGGGAGGCCTCACCGCGCCGGTCCTGCCCTACCTTGTCGGCGCGGGCGTGGGGCGGATCACGCTGATGGATCGCGACCGGGTCAGCTTGAGCAACCTGCACCGGCAGACCCTCTTTCGCATGGAGGATATCGGGCAACCCAAGGTCGAGGTTGCGGCCCGGCATATGGCCGCGCTCAACCCCGATTGCGCGATTTCCGCCATGACAGAGCCGGTCACCCCGCTGAACGCCCCCGCGCGCGTCGCCGCCACCGATCTGGTACTCGACTGCGCCGACAGTTTCGCGGCAAGCTATGTGCTCTCGGATACCTGCCTTGCGCAAGGAATACCGCTCATCAGCGCCTCGGTCGTGGGGCTGTCGGGCTATGTCGGCGGGTTCTGCGGCGGGGCACCAAGCTTGCGCGCGGTCTTCCCCGACCTGCCCGAGAGATTGGGCAGTTGCGAGGCCGATGGCGTCTTGGGGCCGTCGGTGGGCATTCTCGGCGCGCTTCAGGCACAGATGGCGATGGCCGTTCTGGTGGGGCTGGCACCGTCGCCGCTGGGTCAACTCGTCACCTTCGACGCCGCGGGCCACCGTTTCGGCGGTTTCCGTTTTGAAGGCGCGCCGGAGCCGGGGGGCGGTTTTCGCTTCATCGCACCCGAAGAGGTCGCGCCGACCGACTGGCTGGCCGATCTGCGCGGGGTTGACGAGCCCGGCCCCGCCCTGCCCCGCGCCACGCGCCACGGCGTGCCGGATTTCGACACGCTCCACCCACAGGGCACGCGCGCCGTGCTCGCCTGCCGGTCCGGCCTTCGGTCATGGCAGGCGGCGGCGCGATTGCGCGCGCATTGGGACGGAGAGATTGCATTGATCGCCCTCGGCACCGACCAAAAGGAGACAACTGAATGAAATACCTTGCCTTTATCCTCGCCCTCTCGACCGGCCCGGCCATGGCACAGGACAAGATGACCCTGCTGCTCGACTGGTTCGTGAACCCCGATCATGGCCCCGTCATCCTTGCCGAGGAACTGGGCTACTTCAGGGAGGCCGGGCTTGAGGTGGAGGTGATCGCCCCAGCCGATCCCTCGGACCCGCCCAAGATGGTGGCCGCCGGGCGCGCGGATCTCGCGATCGCCTATCAACCGCAGCTTCATTTGCAGATCGAGGAGGGCCTGCCCCTGATCCGCGTCGGCACGCTCATCGCCACGCCGCTCAATTGCCTGCTCGTGCTCGAGGACGGCCCCATCAAATCCACCGCCGACCTGCGCGGGCGCAAGATCGGGTTCTCCGTGGCCGGTGTCGAGGAGGCGCTGCTTTCGGCCATCCTCGGGCAGCACGGCATCGCGCTCTCGGAGGTGGATCTGGTCAATGTCAACTGGTCGCTCTCACCCGCTCTCATGGCCGGACAGGTGGATGCAGTGATCGGGGCCTACCGCAATTTCGAACTCAATCAGATGGAGATCGAGGGCGTGCCGGGCCGCTGCTTTTTTGTCGAGGACGAGGGTGTGCCCGCTTATGACGAGCTGATTTACGTGGCCAACCCTGCGCGAATGGACACGGACGTGATCCGCCGCTTCCTGCACGCCACCGAACGCGCGACGCAATACATCATGAACTATCCCGAAAAAGCCTGGGAAATCTTTTCCGGCACCTCGAAGGAATTGCAGGACCGCCTGAACAGCATGGCCTGGGCCGATACATATCCGCGCTTTGCCACAAGGCCGGCCGCGCTCGACCATGGGCGCTATGCGCGCTTCGAGGCGTTCCTGCTCGACAGCGGCCTCATTGCCGAGCCAACGCCCGTTTCGGGCCTGGCGCTCGATGTGAACGCACAATGAGCGGCGATTACGGCGTGACCTTCCCTGCCCTGCGCGATGCGGCGGGGGCCGTCTGGCGGGACTATACCCATCACGCCTTTGTCGAGGGGCTGCGCGACGGTAGCCTGCCGCGCGCGGCCTTCCTTGGCTATCTGGTGCAGGATTACATCTTTCTGATCCACTTCTCGCGCGCCTGGGCGCTTGCCGTGACCAAGGCCGATACGGTCGAGGAGATGCGCGCCTGCGCCGCCACGGTGAATGCGCTGGTGAATGGCGAGATCGCGCTGCATGTCCGCACCTGCGCCAAAGCCGGTCTGTCGGAGGCGGACCTCTTCGCGGCAGAGGAGCACCCCGCCAACCTCGCCTATACGCGCTATGTGCTCGATGCGGGCCATTCGGGCGATTTCCTCGACCTGCTCGCCGCCCTTGCGCCCTGCGTCATGGGCTATGGCGAAATCGGCGCGCGGCTCTTGCCCGAGGCGGGCGCGGGCCATCCCTATGCCGACTGGATCACCACCTATGGCGCGGCAGACTACCAACAGGTGTGCCGCGACACGGGCGCGCTGCTTGATGGGGCCATGACCCGCCGCCTTGGCCCCGATCCGCGCGCCACCCCCGGATGGGCGCGGCTGGTCCATCGCTTCACCACCGCGACCCGGCTTGAAGTGGGGTTCTGGGAGATGGGGATGGGTGCGCGCCCTCTTGCCCCCGCAGACCCCGCCGCGTAGAACGCGCTCCGAGCCAATGAACGGAGCCGCGCCATGCTGGACCTCACCTATGACGCCCCCAAACCCAAGGTAATCGCCGGGGCGACGCATGATTGGGAACTGGTGATCGGGATGGAGGTGCATGCGCAGGTGGCCTCGAATGCCAAGCTCTTTTCCGGGGCCTCGACACGATTCGGGGCCGAACCCAATTCCAACGTCGCCTTCGTCGATGCCGCCATGCCGGGGATGCTGCCGGTCATCAACGATTTCTGCGTCGAGCAGGCGGTGCGCACCGGTCTTGGCCTCAACGCACAGATCAATCTCTGGTCGGCGTTCGACCGCAAGAACTATTTCTATCCCGACCTGCCGCAGGGCTACCAGATCAGCCAGCTTTATCACCCGCTGGTGGGCGAGGGGGAAATCCTTGTGGACATGGCCCCCGGCGTGGCCCGCCTTGTGCGCATCGAACGCATCCACATGGAGCAGGACGCCGGCAAGAGCATTCATGACATGGACCCGGCGATGTCCTTCGTGGACCTGAACCGCACCGGCGTCTGCCTGATGGAAATCGTCAGCCGCCCCGACATTCGCGGCCCTGAAGAGGCCGCCGCCTATATCGCCAAGCTGCGCCAGATCCTGCGCTATCTTGGCACCTGCGACGGTAACATGCAGAACGGCAACCTGCGCGCCGATGTGAACGTCTCGATCTGCCGTCCGGGGCAGTATGAGAAATACATGGAGACGCAGGATTTCGCGCATCTCGGCACCCGCTGCGAGATCAAGAACATGAACTCCATGCGCTTTATCCAGGCAGCCATCGACTATGAGGCCCGCCGCCAGATTGCCATTGTCGAGGGGGGCGGCGCGGTGGTGCAGGAAACCCGCCTTTACGATCCCGACAAGGGCGAAACCCGCTCCATGCGCTCCAAGGAGGAGGCGCATGATTACCGCTATTTCCCCGATCCCGACCTTTTGCCGCTCGAGATCGAGCAGGCATGGGTGGACAGCATCAAGGCCGGCCTGCCGGAACTGCCCGACGCCAAGAAGGCGCGCTTCGTGCTGGAATTCGGCCTCTCGGAATATGACGCCTCGGTGCTGACCGCAGAGGTCGCGAATGCCGATTATTTCGAGGCGGTGGCGGCGGATGCGGGCGATGGCAAGCTGGCCGCGAACTGGGTCATCAACGAGCTTTTCGGGCGGTTGAAGAAAGAGGATCACAGCATCGAAGAAAGCCCGGTCAGCCCGGCGCAACTCGGGGCCATCGTGCGGCTCATCAAGTCCGACGCCATTTCCGGCAAGATCGCCAAGGACCTCTTCGAGATCGTCTATACGGAAGGGGGCGATCCCGAGCAGATCGTCGAAGAGCGCGGCATGAAACAGGTCACCGACACCGGCGCCATCGAGCGGGCAGTGGACGAGATCATCGCCGCCAACCCCGCGCAAGTGGAAAAGGCGCAAGCCAATCCCAAGCTTGCGGGCTGGTTCGTGGGGCAAGTGATGAAGGCCACCGGCGGCCGCGCCAATCCCAAGGCCGTCAACGATATCGTGGCGGCGAGGCTCGGTCTCTGAGCGGTCGCTTCTGTCGCGCAGGCGGCGCATGGGGGCTGTCACGGCGGGGGGCAGCGGTTAAAAAGGGGCTGTCCTCTTTCGTAACGGAGCCGCCATGCCCCGCCAGACCCGCCTTATCCTCTGCCCCGTCAACCTGCGCCATGTGAAAATCGAGCATCTCGCCTATACCGAGGCCGTCGAGATGGCGCAGAGGCGCGGCGCGAAACTCATCGTCGCCACTGTCGCGCCAGAGATGGAGCGCAATCTCAACATCCGCGATTCCGCGGCTTATTGGTCCGGGGAATTGAGCAAGTTCGTTGCCGCCAACCCCGCCGAGGGGGTCGAGGTCGAACAGATCGTCCGCAAGGGCGCGGTGCATCGCCAGATCGTCAAGCTCGCACACGAGCGCAAGGTGGACCTGATCGTGATGGAGGCCGCCAACCCCAAGGTGCAGGATTACCTGCTTGGCACCACGGCGAGCCACGTCGTCACCCACGCGGAATGTTCGGTCTACGTGGTGCGGGGGTCAGGCGGGTAGCCTGCCCTCGAGAACGTAGCGCAGGATCGCCACCACCTCTTCGGGCGTGCGCGCCACGGCAAGCGCGGCTGCATCCACTTCCTTGAGGGCGTGGTCATGCTCGGGCGGTTGCAGGATGATCAGCGACTTGCCAAGTGCTGCGGCATAGCCCGCATCAAAGGCGGCATTCCACTGCTTGTATTTGTCACCAAAGCGGACCACCACGATATCGGCGTCGGAAATCCCCTTGCGGGTGCGGATCGCGTTGAGCATCGCGCCCTTGTGGTCGTGCCAATACTTGTCCGGCTCCGCGCCCAGGATCGCCACCCCGCAATCATCGCTGGCCGCGTGATCGGTCACGGGACCAAAGAAGGTCACGTCGAGCCCCGCCGCCCCCTCGGTGATCCGCTCGCGCCAGTCGGTGTGAATCTCGCCCGAAAGATAAACGTTGAGCATGGATGCCTCCTGATCCCTAGCCGCGCAGCGTGCCGCCGGTGGCCTTGGTGACTTTCTCGATGATCTTCGCGGACACCGCCTCGATATCGGCTTCGGTGAGTGTCTTGTCGCGCGGCTGGAGCCGCACCGTCACAGCCAGCGATTTCTTGCCCGCACCAAGGTTGCCGCCGATGAACTGGTCAAAGACGCGCACCTCTTCGATGAGCGTCTTGTCGGCCCCGGCCGCGGCGTTGACAAGGCTGAGCGCCTCTGTGCCCGCATCGACGACAACGGCGAAATCGCGCTCGACCGCTTGCAGGTCGCTGATGTCGAGCGCGCCGCGCGTGGCGCCTGCCTTGCGCGGCAAGGGCACTTCCTCTGGATAAAGCGTGAAGGCCACGGCAGGCCCTTTCACGTCGAGCGCGGCAAGGACGCGCGGATGCACCTCGCCGAAAATACCCAACACCTTTTTCGGCCCCAGACAGATCCGCCCGTGCCGCCCCGGATGGAACCAGCCCGGCCCGTC
Organism: Roseovarius sp. MBR-6; assembly: GCF_040547525.1. Classification (NCBI taxonomy): domain Bacteria; kingdom Pseudomonadati; phylum Pseudomonadota; class Alphaproteobacteria; order Rhodobacterales; family Roseobacteraceae; genus Roseovarius; species Roseovarius sp. MBR-6. Next base: position 51,406 of record NZ_JBEPPW010000003.1, read on the forward strand.
GCGCAGGATCTGCACCTTCGAGGGCGCACCGATGGCACCCAGCACCGCCTCGGCATCGGCCTTGGCGTCGAAGAGATCGACCGCGCGCGTGCTGCCATGGGCCTCTCGCGGGCCGGTCCGCCCGATGAGCAGGCCCGCAACCTGCATGTGTTGCTCACCCGGCTCGCCGCCGTGAAAGGCGTGGCCCACCTCGAAGAGCGCCAGATCCATGATCCCGCGCGCCTGGTTGCGCGCAGCCGCGCGCAACAGGCCCGGCAGAAGATCGGGGCGCATGTGGCTCAGGTCGCTGCTGATCGGGTTGGCCAGCATGGTGGCGTCATCGCCGCCGCCGAAAAGCGTGGCGGCCGCGTGGTCGATGAAGCTGTAGGTGACGCATTCGTTGTAGCCAAGGCTCGCCATGGTGCGGCGCGCGATCTGCTCGCGCTTTTGCGCGGGGCTGAGAATGGGCTTGGGCACACCCGGCAAGGCGCGCGCCATCGGGCGGCCCATGAGCCTCGTGAGCGAGGCAATGCGCGCCACCTCTTCAACCAGATCGGCCTCGCCCAGAATATCGGGTCGCCAGCTTGGCACATGCGCCATGTTGCCTTCGAGCCGGAAACCGAGCGCGGTCAGCGTCTGGCGCTGCTCGCTTTCGGGAATGTCCATACCCACCAGCGACTGCACCCGCGCCGGATCGAGCCGGTAGGCGCGCGCCACGTCCGGCACGCGGCCTGCCACGACGCGGTTGGACGGCTCGCCACCGCAGAGATCGAGGATCATTTGCGTCGCCAGGTCGAGCGCCTCCATGTTGAAGGCCGGGTCGATCCCGCGCTCGTTGCGATAGCGCGCATCCGAATTGATCCGCAGCGCGCGCCCCGTCGTGGCAATCTGCACCCGGTCCCAGACGGCGGCCTCCAGAAACACGTTGACGGTCTCATGGGTGCAGCCGGTGGCCAGCCCCCCCATGATGCCGCCGATGCTCTCGATGCCATTGTCATCGGAAATCACCACCTGGCCGGGGCCGAAGGTGTAGTCTTTCTCATCCAGACCGGTCAGCACCTCGCCGCCCGCCGTGCGATGCACCCGCAGGTTCCCAGTCACCTTGTCGGCGTCAAAGACATGCAGCGGGCGGTTGCGGTCATAGGTGAAGAAATTGGTGATATCGACCAGCGCCGATATGGGCCGCAGCCCGATGGCGCGCAGGCGCGTTTGCAGCCACTCGGGCGAGGGGCCGTTCTGCACGCCCCGGATGAGCCGTCCGGCAAAGACCTCACAACCGCCGGTCGCCGCATCCTCGTCGATGCTCACGGTGATCGGGCAGGTGAATTGCCCCTCCATGTGCGCGGGGCTTTCGGGGCGCAGCGTCCCCAGGCCACGCGCGGCAAGGTCACGCGCAATGCCGCGCACGCCAAGCGCGTCGGGCCGGTTCGGCGTGATCGCGATCTCGATCACCGGATCCACCCTGGAGGGATGATGCACCGCCAGCCAGTCGGTAAACCGTTCGCCCACCTCGCCCGAGGGCAGTTCGATGATGCCGTCATGCTCTTCGCTGAGTTCCATCTCGCGCTCCGAGCACATCATGCCCGCGCTCTCGATGCCGCGTATCTTGCCAACGCCGATGGTGGTGTCGATGCCGGGCACATAAACGCCCGGCTTTGCGATCACCACGGTGATGCCCTCCCGCGCATTGGGCGCGCCGCAGACGATCTGCACCTCGCCCTCATCGGTGGCCACCCGGCAGACGCGTAGCCGGTCGGCATCGGGGTGTTGCTCGGCGCTGAGCACCTTGCCGATGGTAAACGCCGCAAGCCGCGCCGCCGGATCGGCAACGCCTTCGACCTCGAGGCCCAGATCGGTCAGCGCCTCGGCGATCTCATCGACCGTGGCCTTCGTGTCGAGATGGTCTTTCAGCCAGGAGAGGGTGAATTTCATGGGGTGTTTTCCGCCTGCAAGCCCGCGTTTCCCTGCGCTTTAGCGGATATGGGCGCAAGGGAAAACCCCGCTTCGCGGCGGGGCTTTCATCGCAGTCATATCGCCCGGTTTGTCAGCCCTTCCAGCGGCCCGAGAAATCGAACGCGGCATCATAGCCAAAAAGCGCCACGGCCCCGCCGGTATGCAGGAACACCACCCGCTCGCCCTTCTTGAAATGGCCCTTGCGGATCAGGTCGATGAACCCCGCCGCCCCCTTGGCCGAATAGACCGGATCGAGCAGGATCGCCTCCAACTCGGCGAACATCCTGATCGCCTCCAGGCCGCTTTGGGTGGGGATGCCGTAACCCTCGCCCACGTAATCGGTATTGGCGACCACATCCTCGCGCGCCACCACGCCCGCACAGCCCAGCTTTTCGGCGGTCGCACAGGCGAGGTTGTAGACGTTTTCCTCCTGCTTGACCTTCGGCGCGCGCACGCCGATGCCCAGAAGCGGGATCTGCGCATTCATCGCCTTCAGGCCCGTGATGAGGCCCGCCTGCGTGCCGGCACTTCCGGTGGCGTGGACGATGTGATCCACCTTGAGGCCCCGGTCGTTGAACTGGCCCAGCATCTCGAAGGCGCAATTGACATAACCGAGCGCGCCCGTGGGGTTCGAGCCGCCACCGGGGATGGTGTAAACCTTGCGGCCCTCGGCGCGGAAACGCTCGGCCACCTGCTCCATCTCGGCGTTCATGTCACCGCCGCCGGGGCGCTTTTCGGTCGTGGCCCCGTGCAGATGATCGAGCAGCACGTTGCCGTTATTGTTGTAATTCGCGTTGTTCGAGCCGGTCCGGTCCTCGAGCAGGATATGGCAGTCCATCCCCAGCTTGGCGGCGAAGGCCGCAGTCTGGCGGGCATGGTTCGACTGCGTGGCGCCTTGGGTCATCACCATGTCGGCGCCCTCTGCCTCGGCCTCGGCCATCAGGAATTCGAGCTTGCGGGTCTTGTTGCCGCCGGTGCTGAGCCCGGTGCAATCATCGCGCTTGATCCAGATTTCGGGGCCACCAAGCTCCTTGGTCAGCCGGTCGAGCCGTTCCAGCGGGGTCGGCAGATGGGCAAGAAAAGTGCGGGGGAAGCGGGCGAGATGCATGGGGGTCACTCCGAAAATATGCGATTTCAGCACGCTAAGGCGCGACAAACGCCCTGTCCAATGCTAATCTGGCTGAAAATAATGCAAGGTCTGCATGATGCGCCTTGAATGGCTCGACGATATCCTTGCCGTGGCCGATGCCGGATCGTTGGCGCGTGCCGCCACCCTGCGTCATGTCAGCCAATCGGCCTTTACCCGGCGGCTGCGGGCGATCGAGGCAGCACTCGGGCAGCCGCTCTTCGAGCGGCGGCGCAAGCCGCTCACGCTCTTGCCCGAGGTGACACAGCACCTGCCCGCCATGCGCAGCCTTGCCGCGCAGTTGCGGCAATTGCGCGAGGGGCTGGTGCAAAGCGGCGGTGCGCGCGGCCTGACGCTGGCCTGTCAGCACGCGATCACCACCACCCATTCGCCCGCCATCGTCGCGGTGCTGACACAGGGCCAGAGCCGCCCGGTGCGGGTGCGCTCGGAAAACCGCGAGGAATGCCTCCTGCGCCTGCTCGCGCGCGAGGCCGATCTGGCGGTGGTCTATGACGTGCCCGAGGTCGCGCCGCTGGCCATGGGGGCTGCGTTCGAGCGCGCCCCACTTGGCCTCGAGCGGCTCTTGCCGGTGGCCGCGCCCGCGCTCATGACCGCAGATGACATGCCCTATGTCGGCTATCCCGGCGACGTCTTCCTGGGCCAGGTGATGGATCGCGCACTCCTGCCCCGGATTGCCCCGGGGCTGCGGTTGCGGCGCTGTGCCGAGACCGCGCTCACACTGGCCGCGCATGAATATGCGCGGCGGGGCATCGGCCTTGCCTGGCTGCCCGAGGCAATGGCGCAGCCCGATCTGGACGCGGGCCGTCTGATCAGCCTTGCCCCCCGCCTTCCCGCGCTCGACATGGCGCTCTGGATGCTGCGTCTGGCCGGTCAGGGCGCGGGCTGGGAAGAGGACTGGCAGCGCCTTGCCGGCCTGGGTGGCCTTGCGCGCGCCGCGCCGCTTTGATTTAACCGCGCCATTGCCCTGCCCGGAGGCCGCGCCATGGTCGATATCGCCACCCGCGTCTACAATCACCGCTGGAAGATGGATCCGATCGTGCGGTCGCTGATCGACACGGATTTCTACAAACTGCTGATGTGCCAGTCGGTGTTGCGCAACCGGCCCGACACGCAGGTGACGTTTTCACTGATCAACCGGAGCACGGCGGTGCGGCTGGCCGATCTCGTGGACGAGGGCGAGTTGCGCGAGCAGCTTGACCATATCCGCACGCTGTCGCTGTCGCGCGGCGAGAGCACCTGGATGCGCGGCAACACCTTCTACGGCAAGCGGCAGATGTTCACGCCCGAATTCATGGACTGGTTCGAGGGCTTGCGCCTGCCGCCCTATCATCTCGAGCGGCGCGACGGGCAATACGAGCTGACCTTCGAGGGCTCCTGGCCCGAGGTGATGCTCTGGGAGATCCCCGCGCTCGCCGTGCTGATGGAATTGCGCGCGCGCGCCGTGCTGGGGGGCATGAAGAAATTCGAGCTTCAGGTGCTCTATGCGCGCGCCATGACCAAGCTTTGGGAAAAGGTCGAGCGGCTGCGCCCTCTCGAGGGCCTGCGCATTGCCGATTTCGGCACAAGGCGGCGGCATTCCTTTCTCTGGCAGGACTGGTGCGTGCAAGCCATGCGCGAGGGTCTGGGCGAGCGCTTTGTGGGCACCTCCAATTGTCTTATCGCCAAGAACCGCGATCTCGAGGCGATCGGCACCAACGCCCATGAGTTGCCGATGGTCTACGCCGCACTGGCCGAGACCGATGAGGATCTCGCGCAGGCACCCTACCGTGTGCTCGCCGACTGGCACGAGGAACATGATGGCAATCTGCGCATCATCCTGCCCGACACCTACGGCACCGAAGGGTTTCTCGAGCGTGCGCCCGACTGGCTTGCCGGGTGGACCGGGATTCGCATCGATTCGGGCGCGCCCGAGGCCGGGGCTGAAACCGCGATCCGCTGGTGGCAGGCGCGCGGCGAGGACCCGCGCGAGAAGATGGTGATCTTTTCCGACGGGCTCGACGTGGCGCGCATCGCAGAGTTGCATGCACGCTTTTCGGGGCGGGTGCGCACCTCGTTTGGCTGGGGCACGCTGCTCACCAACGATTTTCGCGGGCTGACAACGGGCGATGTGCTCGCGCCCTTCTCGCTGGTCTGCAAGGCGGTTTCGGCCAACGGGCGGCCCACGGTCAAGCTCTCGGACAATCCACGCAAGGCGATGGGCCCGGCCGATGAAATCGCCCGTTATCGTCGCGTCTTCGGCGTGGGGGCACAGCCCGAGATCGACGTGGTGGTCTGACACAGACCTTGCAGGAAGAAACCCGGGCGCGCCCAATGCACGGTGACTTGCGGGCGCGACCGCACGGTGTGTCACGCGCCCTCAACGCACGACGAATTCGGCGTGAAGCGCGCCCGCCGCCTTGATGCTCTTGAGAATGTCGATCATGTCGCGCGGGGCCACGCCAAGCGCGTTCAGCCCCGCGATCACCTCGGCGAGCGAGGTGCCTTCGGGCACCTCGGCCAGGCCGATGCCCGGCTCCTCCTCGATCTCGGCCTCGGTGCGCGGCACCACCACCGTCTCGCCCCGCGCGAAGGGGTTGGGCTGCACGGCAAGCGGCGTTTCCTGGATGCGCAGCGTGAGATTGCCTTGCGAGACGGCAACGCGAGAGATGCGCACATCCTGCCCCATGACGATGGTGCCCGAGCGCTGATCGACCACGACGCGCGCGCGGCGCTGCGGCTCGACCATGAGGTTCTCGACACGGCCGATGGCATGGGCAGGGGAACGTGCGCGCATCCGCGCCAGGTCGAGCCGCACCGTGCCCGGATCGAGCATCAGCGCCACCGGTTGCCCGACGGCACCGTTGATCGCCTGCTCGATCCGGCCCGCAGTGGTGAAATCCGGCTCGCGCAACGCCAGCCGGACGGTCTCCAGCCCGGCGAAATCGAAATCCACCTCGCGCTCGATCCGCGCGCCGGAGGGGATCGTGCCCGAGGTCGGCACGCCCTGGACGACGCCGCCTGCCTCACCCTCCGCCGCCACGCCCCCGGCGATGATCGTGCCCTGCGCCACGGCATAGATCTGCCCGTCGGCGGCGTTGAGCGGCGTCATGATCAGCGTGCCGCCCAGAAGACTCTTGGCGTCGCCGATGGCCGATACGGTCACGTCGATCTGGCTGCCTGCGCGCGCAAAGGCCGGCAATTCCGCCGTCACCAGCACCGCAGCGACGTTCTTGGGTCGAAACTGCTCGCCCGTGACATTGATGCCAAGGCGCTCGAGGATGTTGGACATCAACTCCTCGGTGAAGGGGGAATTGCGCAACGCGTCACCCGTGCCGTTCAGCCCGACCACAAGGCCGTAGCCCAGCAGGTCATTGCCGCGCACCCCATCGAATTCGACAAGGTCCTTGATGCGGACCGGACCAGCGACTGCGGGGGCAAGGGTCAGGCCCGCCAGCACCAGAACGGTCGCAAGCAGCCGTGCGAGGCGGTTCATGACAGGAAGGCCGCGAGGTTGAGCCGCGCCGTCCGGGCGGTGATCGTATAAAGCGCCTCGAGCTGGAACTGCACCCCCTCGAGCGCCGTGGCAGAGGCGAAGACATCCACGGAGACAAGATCGTTGCGGGCGATGGCAAGACCGGTTTTCTCCGCCCCGATGCGGCTTGCAGCCGCGTCGATGCGGGCCTCGGCGGTGCCCAGCCGCGCGCGCAGCCCGATCACGCCCTCCTGCCCCGCCAGCAGCCGTTCGCCGAGCGCCCCGGCCATGGCCCGGCGGTCCGCGCTGCTCAGGGAAAGACTTTCGTCGTCGACGAGCGCTGCCATGGCCGTGCTCTTGAGTTGGCTCCGGAGCGCCGCATCATCGGCCCGGATGCTCAGCGCAACGGTCTCTCCGGCGCCAAGCGACACGCCCGCAGCAGAGCCCGTGCCACCGCGATAGACCGCCGCCTCGAAGCCCCCCCCCGGCGCGTCGAAGAACGCATCAAGCGCCGTCTCGATCCCGGCACGGTCCGGTGCCCCCGCAAGCGCCGCGCGCAATCCGGTCAGAAGCGTCTCGGCCGAGGCCATCGGCGCGACATCCGAGCGGTCGCCCGAGAACAGCGCACGACCTGCCGCATCGACATTGAGCGCGCCGATCATCGCCGAGAGCGCGCCGCGTGCCTCTGCGACGAGAAGCGAAGTCGACCCGCCCCCGGCAGGCACGGCAAGGGCCACCTCGGCAAGGCGCTGTGCCTCGGTCTGAACGCGCTCGAGCGCGGTTTGCATGAGCGCGGCGTCCGTGGCCGCAAGCCGCGCCGCGCCGCTCTGCGCCTCGGCCAGGACAAGCGCGCGGTCGATATCGGCAAGCGGCGCGAGATGACCCGACAGGTGCCTTGCAAGATCGGCCGCCTGCCCGGTCGAGACCTCCTGCGTGAGCCGGTTCATCTCGCGTGTGAGCGAAACCGCCTGTCTGCGCAGAACGAACTCTTGTGCCAGATCGCCGATGGATTGCAGGGTCATGGTCAGATCCTCAAAAGGGTTTGCATCATGTCGTCAATTGTCTGGATCATGCGGGCATTGGCCGCGAAGGCCTGCTCGACCAGCAAGAGCCGTTGCATCTCGGCATCGCTGTCGACACCGCCTTCAAGCTCGATCAGGCGCAGCGACCCGGTCCGACCGGAGGTGAAGCTCAACTCCTCTTCGGTGGCGAGGCGGGTCTGCGCCATCCCGCTTTCGAGCTGAGCCATGTCGCCGGCAAGCGGGGGCGGCCCGGCCAGCGCCACGATCAGGGCCGTCAGATAAGGCGCCTCCGCAGGGGCGGCGGGCGTTGCGGCGTCGGGACCATCGCGCAGACGGAAGAGCGCGCCGCCTTGCTCGGGGTCGACCAGCGGAGTGACCGCGATGCGCCCCGCGAGGCCGGTGATCATGCCCGGATCGAGGCGCGCGCCGCCATCGGTGAAGAGGCCCAAAGCGGGTCGCGGGGTCAGCGCCTCGACCCGCTCGATGAGATCGCGCGCCACAGCATCGAGCGCGGCCCGGGCCTCTGGGCCAAGCCGGTCGCGATTGTCGAAAAGCGCGCTCAGGCGCCCACCAGCCAAGGGACCCTTGTCCGATACCGCGATGTCGCGCCCGTCAAGGCGCAACCCGGAGAGCTGACCGCCCTCCAGGCTCATCTCCGGGGTCACCCGTCGTGATGCGTCGAATTCGACAAGCGCCGCGCGCCCGTCAAGCAAAAGCGCGCCGCCCGTGGTCACAAGCGCCACCGACCCGTTGGCGCGGTCCAGTTGCCGGAGCGGCACAAGCGTGGCCAGCGCGTCGATCTCGCTTTGGCGGAGGTCCTCAAGCGTGGCGGTCTCCTGTCCCGTGACCTGCGCGGCGACGATGCGGGCATTGATCTGCTCGACCCGCAGCAGACCGGTGTTGAGACTGTCGACAGCCTGCGCGATCTCGGTATCGGCGCGGCTGCGCAGGCTGTCGATCCCGGCAGACGCGGTATTGAGGGCCACGGCCAGACCGTCCGCCTCGCGCAGGACAGCGGCAAGGCGCAGATCGTCCTCGGGGCGGGCCGTGGCCGTCACGAGAGCGGCCTCGAACCGGCCCAACCGGTCCGAAAGGCTGCCGGGCGTGTCTGCCGCCGGAATCGCACGTTCGAGGGCCGCCGCGAAGACCGCGCGCGCCTCGGCCCCGGCGGCGGCGCTGTCGGCCAGCCGCCGGTCACCCAGAAGCACCGGATCGAGACGGCGCGTGATCCCGGTGACGCGCACCCCGCCATCAAGCCGCGCCTCGACGCCAAGCTCGCGCGGGGCGTGGCCCGGCGTCAGCATGTTGGCGAGATTGCCCGCGATGACATCGGTCCTGCGGGCATTCGCCACGAGCCCGGTCAGGGCGCTTCCAAGGGCGGATGAAAGGCTCATGGTCCGGCTCCTTCAGGCGATCCGCGATCAACGGATGATATTGGTGGTTTCCTGCAACATCTCGTCGACGGTCTGCACCACGCGCGCATTCGAGGAATAGGCCCGCTGCGTCTGGATCATGTCGGTCAGTTCACGCGCCACGTCGGTGGCCGATTCCTGTCGGGCAAAGGCGACCATGTCACCGGTCGGCCCGTCGCCCGCATCCCACAGGAAGAAGCTGCCGCTGTCGATGGAGGGGCGGTATGTCTGCCGGTCGAGGGAAATCATGCCGTTGGGATTGGGCAGATCGACCAGCGGCACCTGGAAGATGGTCCGCGTCGCGCCGGTGTCGAAGGTGGCATGGACGAACCCGTTGGCATCGACTTCGACCGAAACCATGTTGCCCACGGGCGAGCCATCCTTGGAGATCGACAGGGGGGCAAAGCTGTCGGAGAGTTGCGTCAACCCGTCAGAGGTGCCGGGGCGACCGATCGTGATCTCCATCGGCCCCCCCTCGACCGAGACGAGCACGCGTCCGGTCGCGGGGTCATAGGGCCCGCCGCTCAGCGTCGTGACATCGAGCAAGGTGCCGCCGGCCGTCCGCGAATCGTCGAATTCGATCGTGTATTCGCCGATCACGGCCCCGTCCTGGGCGGAGTCGCGCAGCGTCATGGTCCAGAGATTGGATGTGCCCGTGGCGGGCACGGTCGGGGTGAAGGTGACGAGGACGGTTTCGGATCGTCCAAGGTTGTCGAAATACTCGATCGAGAGATCACGCGGCGTGGCGGCAGCCCCGGCTTCTGTCTCGGTCGCGGGCAGGTTGACGCCCAGATTGATGCTTGTCGTCGGCTCGCCGACAAGCTGGTTGACGTTGATCTGCACCGGGACGAGGCCATCGCTGGTATCGCGTGGGAAAGTGGGCACCGTGCCGCTGGCATCGGCCGGCCAACCCAGAAGCGTCAGCCCGGACGCCGTGACAAGCCGCCCCTGCGCATCGGTTCGAAACGATCCGGTCGTGGTCAGGAGCATTTGCGGGCTGCCATTCGCCAACTCCAGTTCGCTCGAGAGCGCGACCGGCAGGAAGCCCCGCCCGCGCACGGCGAGATCCGTGGGGTTCGAGGTGGTGACGAGCGAGCCGCCCTGATCGACAAGCCGTTCGGTTGTGGCGCGCACACCGCCCGCCGTATAGGTGCCACCGTTGCCCGCAAGAACCAGCGAATCAAAGCTTGTCTCGACCCGGCGATAGCCGGCGGTCGAGGAATTGGCGATATTGTCGGAAATCGCCGCAAGACGCGAGGCATTGGCATTGAGCCCCGCGACACTTGCGTTCAGGGAAGAAGAAATCGTCATGGACACGCCTTTCAACTGGATCGTTCACCGTCTCCAGCCCAGTCATACGCGCTCCGGATTAACAGGCACCTAATGCCAGAACGCGTCAGGACACGGTCCTTCAGCCTGACCGCAGCACGATCACCTCCACCCGATTGTTCCGAGAATCCATCGGGTTGGCGATTATGGGCGCGCGGTCGGCATGGCCTGTAACCCGGCGCATCCGGGCAGGGCGCGTGCCCGCCTCCTCCAGCAGGAGGCGCATCCGGTTGGCGCGTGCGGCAGAAAGATCCCAAACCGGGTTATCGATCAGAATCACCGGGCGGGCACGGGTATGGGCGGCAATGGCCAGATCGTTGCGCACAAGCTCCAGAACCTCGGCGACAAGAGCGGCAATGTCACGCAAGAGGGCGGTGGGGTCCGGCCCTTCGCCCTGAAAGAGCGGCGCGCCATCGAGATCGGAAATCTCGATGATAAGCCCCTCATCGGTCACGCGCGTCACGATGTGGCGCAGGATATCCTCAGAGGCGAGGCTCTCGCCGCTGCGGCCACGAAACGCCTCCTGCACTTCGGCGAATGTCACCTCGTCGGCCTCTGCGCCTTCGCTGCTCACGCCCAGATCGCCCCGCGCCTGCCGGCTTTCGGTGCCGTGAAGGCTCGATGCCCCGGTGCCGCTCTGTGCAAGGTTCTGCTCTGAAAAGATCGAATCGCCGCCAAAGGCACCGCTGCCGCCGCCCGACACCCGGTTCACCGGCACGGTCGGGTTGAAATAGTCGGCAATGCCCTTGCGTTGTTTTTCGGTCGTCGCGCCCAACAGCCACATCAGCAGGAAAAACGCCATCATCGCGGTGACAAAATCGGCATAGGCCACTTTCCAGGCCCCGCCGTGATGTCCGCCGCCCGCGACGATCTTTTTCCGTTTGATGATGACCGGCGCGGCATTGCTGCGCGCATCCATTCTCACCACCTCTCTCACCCGTCGCAAGGCATAGCACGCAGGCGATTAAGGGGCCGTTAACACCTCAAGTTTTCACGATTTCACGCCAGGCTCGGCAGCCAGAGAACGATCATCGGAAAGGCCACCAGAAGCGCGATTGTCACCGCGTCGGCAATGAAGAAGGGCATGACGCCGCGGAACACGTCCTGCACGCTGATATCGGGCCGCACGCCCGCCACGACGAAACAGTTGAGGCCGATGGGCGGCGTGATCAGGCAAAACTCGGCCATCTTGACCACGAGGATGCCGAACCAGATCGCGCACATGGGTCCCGACATGCCGAATGTGCTGTCCGCAGCCGCCACGTTCACGCCGCCATTGAGCGCCATGACCGCCGGATAGACCACCGGCAGCGTCAAGAGCAGCATCCCGATCGCATCCATGAACATGCCCAGCACCGCATAGGCCAGCAGAATGCAGATGAGGATGAGCATCGGCGACATCGTAAGCGAGGTGATCCATTCGGAAAAGGCATGGGGCAGATCAGCGAAGCCGAGAAAGCGCACATAGATGAGCACCCCCCAGATGATCGTGAAGATCATCACCGAGAGCTTCGCGGTTTCCAGCAGCGCATCCTTCAACTCGGGCCAGCGCATGCCGCGGTAAAGCGCCATGAGAAACACCACGAACGCGCCGATTGCCCCGCCTTCGGTGGGGGTCCCCCAGGCATCGCCGCCGAACGGGTTGTAGACGAAGAAGATGATCGTCACGACGACGAACACGATGGGCAGGGCCGGGGGCAGGGAAGAGAACCGCTCGCGCCAGGTAAAGCCGCCCACAGGCGGGCCGAAGCCCTTGATCGTCATGGCCATCCCGACGATGAGAAAGGCATAGACAAAGGCCGAGAACACGCCCGGAATGAACCCCGCCAGCAAGAGCTTGCCCACGTCCTGCTCGACGATGATGGCATAGATCACCAGAAGCGCCGAGGGCGGGATGAGCGAGGCCAGCGTCCCCGCCGCCGCCACCACGCCCGCAGCAAAGCGCTTGTCATAGCCGATCTTGAGCATCTCGGGGATGGCGATGCGCGCGAAGACCGCCGCCGTCGCCACGCTCGCCCCCGAGACGGCGGCAAACCCGGCGGTGGCAAAGACGGTCGAGACGGCAAGCCCCCCCGGCACCCAGGCGATCCAGCGTTTCGCCGCCTCGAAAAGCGCGCGCGTGAGCCCCGCGTAATAGGCGAGATAACCGATCAGGATGAAGGTGGGAATGAGGCTGAGCGCCTGTGAGCTGACCTTGGAATGGGGCACCTGCCCGGCGGTCTTGACCGCGACGGTCAGCGCCCACAGGAATTCGTCGCCCGCATAACCCTTCTTCGACCAGAAGATCCAGACAAGCCCGAGCATCCCCGCCAGCGCGGCCGCATAGGCCACGCGCATCCCCAGCACCACGACAACCAGCATGATGCCGGTGACCGCCAGCCCGATATCAATGGGATCCATGCGCCCCGCCTCTCATTGCTCTCGCGCGCTGACATGCGCGGCCTCGCGGGCCGCCTGCGTCGCGGCGTCCTCGATCAACGGCACCGCCACAGGGCGCTCCGCCCCGGTGGCAAACGCACGCCCGAACCCCCAGACCTGTAATGCAAGCCGCAGCGACAGCACGGCAAAGGCGATCGGCGCGAGGATCTTCGCAGGCCAGATCGGCAGGCCGATATCTATGCTGCTGTCGCGGCTCCAGAGGGGCGCATTCCAGTCGAAACTCCGGTCGAAATGCGCCCAGCTTCCCCAGACCATCAACACCATCAGCACCAGCACCGCCAGGGTCGTGATCAGCTCCACCAGCCACAGCACCCGCCCGCGCAACATCCCCACCACGATATCCATGCGAATATGGCCGCCGTCGCGCTGCGTATAGGCCACGCCCATGAAGGCGATGAGCGGCATGATCTGTTCGATCCAGTCCACGTAACCGCGCAGCGGCTGACCGAAGAAATTGCGCCCGCCGACCGAGACCACGGCCAGCACCATGAGCGAAAACACCGCGATCCCGCTCAGCAGGGCAAGAAACCGCTCGGCGCGGTAGAGCGCGCGGTCGGCACGGCTGAGCAGGCTGTCATCGGAAAAGACGGTTGCGGCTCCGGCCATGCGTTGCCTCCTTCATGTCCGGGGAACGTGAATGGCCCGCCGCCTTTGCGGCGACGGGCCGGACGGGTCAGGAGCCGCTCTTGAGATCCGCGAGCGTCTTGGTCGCGAAATCGTAAATCTCCTGCGCGGGCAGGCCGCGCGCGGCATTGTCCTTGATCCACGCATCGGCGGCAGGACCGGCGACCGTGCCGGAGAAGGTGTCGAGCGTCGCCTGATCGTAGGTGATCACCTCGATCCCCCGCTCCGACAGCGCCGGGCCCCAGGCGGCCATCGTCTCGTTCAGATAGTAGTCGACATAGTGATCGAGCGCCTCGCCGATCGAGCCCAGAAGCGCCTCGCGATGCGCGTCAGACAGCGCATCGAGCGCATCGGTATTGGCCACCACCGGGCAGTTCACCGTGCCGGGATTGAGGTTCCCGGTCCACCATTTCGCGTTCTCGATGGTCGAGAAGGACATATGCGCGTGGGGCGCGAAGCTGACGGCCTTGACCACGCCGCTATCCATCGCCTGACGCACCTCGGTCGCCGACATCGAGGTGGGCACCGCGCCCACAGCCTCCATGGCCTTGCCGATGCCGCCAAGCGCACGCACGGTCAGGCCCTTGTAATCGTCGAGCGTGCGCGGCGCGTCGCCGGTGCCGACGAAATTGTATTGCGGCATGGGCGATGGCATCAGCGGCACCGCGTTCCAGCGCGCCAGATCGGCCTTCACGGCCGGATGCGCATAGAGCGCCTCGGAAAGCGCGCGTTCCTGTTCCAGCGTCTCGACCCCGAGGAACGGCAGTTCCAGCACGGTCAGCGAGGGGTTCTTGTCGGGGTGATAGCCCGCGCAGAACTGCGCCATCTCGAAGGCTCCGATGGAAATCCCGTCAAGGTTCTCGCGCTCGTTCGACAGGCCGCCATAGCTGATGTTCATGGTGAATTCGCCATTGGTCTTTTCGCTCACCAGCTCGGCCAGTTTCTCGACATGCTCGGTAAAGGCGCGGCGCTTGCCCCAGACCGAGACGTTCCATTCGGTCGCCATCGCCTCGCCGGCAAAGGCAAGGCTGATCGCCGCAACAGCGGTATAGCTGAGATATTTCTTCATGGTGTCTCCTCCCAGATGTCATCCATTCTTATGGGTGCCACCTTGGGGCATGTCGGCCATCCTGACTAGGAAGAAAACCGCACACCCCCCGGCAAACGCCCTGCGGATATCCGCAAGGTGACTACAGCAGCGCCCCCTTGTCCAGCCCCAGCTTGACGATCTTCTCGTTGAGCGTGCGCCGCCCGATGCCCAGCGCCTCGGCCACGGCCTCCATCCGGCCCTCATGCGCGGTGATCGCCTTGGCGATGAGGTCGCGCTCGAAGGCCGCCACGGCGGCGCGCAGCGTGTCGGGCACATCGTCGGCCAGCGCATCGCGGCGCAGCGCCTGCACCATCGACCCGCCCCCGCGCCGCGCGCTCAGCACGCGGCGTTCGCAGACGCTGCGCAATTCGCGCACATTGCCGGGCCAGTCATGCGACAGAAGCGCGGCGCTGTCCTCGGGCGCGAGGTCCGGCGCGCGGGTCTCGTAGACGCGCGCGAACTCGTCCAGAAACCGCGCCGCGAGCAGAATCACGTCATCGCGCCGCTGCCGGAGCGTCGGCAGGGCGATCACCGTGGTATTGAGCCGGTAAAGCAGATCGGCCCGCAACCGCCCCTCGCGCACCGCCTGCCCGGGGTCCTCGTTGGTGGCCGAAATCACCCGAAAACGCAGCGGCACCGGTGCCTCGGCCCCGATGGGCAGCACCTGCTTGTCCTCGATCACCCGCAACAGCTTGGCTTGCACCGGCATCGGGCAGGAGCAGATTTCGTCAAGAAAGAGCGTGCCGCCATCCGCCCCCGCAAGGCGCCCCCGCGCCCCGCCCTCGGTGCCGAACATCTCGGCCTCGAACCCCTCGGGCGCAAGCGCGGCGCAATTGAGCGCGACAAACGGCCCCGCAGCATCCGCCCCCAGATCGTGCAGCGCCCGCGCCACGAGCTCCTTGCCGGTGCCGGTCTCGCCCTGCACCATCACCGCCGCCCCGCTCTGCGACAGATCCAGCACCTCCTCGCGCAGGGCAACGGTCTCGGGGGTCTGGCCCAACAGCACCCGGTCCAGCCCCGAAAGCTGCATCAGCCGCGATTTCAACCGCTCGGTCGTGCGCCGCATCGCGTGCTGATCGGCGGCATGATGCAGAATATTCAGCAAGCGGCGCGGCTCATAGGGTTTCTCGACAAAGCTGTAGGCCCCGCGCTGCATCGCATCCACCGCCATGGCAATGTCGCCATGTGCGGAAATCAGCACCAGCGGCGGCGAGAGGTCCCGGTCGAGGCTGTCCAGCAACTCCAGCCCCGACATGCCGGGCATGCGCACATCCGACAGGATCACATCCGGCTGAAACGCCTCCAGCCGTCCGGCCAGCCGATCCGCGCGCGGCAGCGCCTCGACGCACCAGCCCGACGCCTCCAGCAGGTCGATCAGCGACAGGCGCATCGCGCGGTCATCCTCGACGATCAGGATGCGAGGGGGGTGGGGGATGCTCATGCCGCGCTCAGATCCTCATCCATCCCCTCTTGCGGGATCTCGATCCTGAACACGGCACCGCCTTCTGCAAGGTTATGGGCGCTCAACCGGCCGTGATGTGCCTTGACGATATTGGCGGAAATCGCAAGGCCCAGCCCCATGCCGCGCCCGCTCTCGCGGGTGGTGACAAACGGCTCCTGCAACTCGTCAAGGCGCGCCTGCCCCAGACCGTGCCCGGTGTCGCGCACCTCGATCCAGCCCGTGCCATCGCGTTGCCCCAACGTGATGTCGATCCGCCGCGCGGCCCGATCCTCCACCGCGTCGACGGCATTGCGCAGCACATTGGTCAGCACCTGTTCCAGCCGCAACTGATTGCCGCGCACCGGAACCGCCGTATCGGGCACGTCGAGCACGACCTCGGCCCCGACCCGCGCGATATTCGGCTCGACCAGCGCCAAGGCCGCCTGCACCGCCGTGCGCAGATCGACCGCCCCGAACTCCTCCCGGTCATTGCGGGCAAAGAACTTCAATTGCCGCGTGATCGCCTCCATCCGGTCGACGATGCCGGTGATCCTGGGGATGATCCGCGCCGCCGGTTGCCCGCCGATCTCGGCCGCCGTCAGGTGGTTGCGCATCGCCGCGATGGGCTGTCCCAATTCATGCGTGACCGAGGCCGCCAATTGCCCGAGGGCGGCCAGTCGGCTCGCCCGCTCCAACTCATCCTGTGTGCGCGCAAGCCGGCGCTCGGCGGTGCGGCGCTCCTCGATCTCGACCGCCAGCCGCTCGTTGGCCTCGCGCAGTTGCGCCTCTTCGGCCTCGGAGCGGCGCAGCGCCGCGCCCATGCGCCGCGTCCGGCGGATCTGTGCCACGAGAAACCCGGCACCGGTCAGGATCATGACCAGACCGGTCGAGAGCAGACTTCAGGTCAGTGCCGCGCTGTCATCGGCGAAATAGTGGAGCACCCAGCCATGCGGCGCGATCGGGGCAGTGAGATGGATACGCTCGGTCCCGTCTATCACCGCGCGCGCGCCGTCGCGCGGCTGCCAGTCGAGCGCCGCAAGCGGCTGGCCCGGAAACTGCCGGTCCTGCGCGATGCGGGCGCGCTGTTCGGGGCCAAGCGCGCGCAGACTGCGATAGCGCCAGCGCGGCTCTGACGACAGCATCACGACACCATCCCGATTGGCCAGCAACACCTGTTCGCCCGCCGCGCGCCACGTCTCTTCCAGCCCGGTGAGATCAAGCTTGATCGCGATCACCCCCAGAAGCCCGCCATCGGGCGCGCGCACCGGATCGGCAATGAAATAGCCCGGCAATCCGGTCGTCGCGCCGATGCCGTAGAAACGGCCCTGAGCGCCCGCGATTGCCGCCTGAAAATAGGGCCGAAAGCCGTAATCCTGCCCGACAAAGCTCTCGGGCGTGCCCACGTTGGAGGCGGCGATGGTCAGGCCGTCAGGCCGCATGAGATAAATCGCGTCGAGGCCTGCACGCGCGGCAAAGGCGGCCAGCCGCGCATCGAGCGCCGCCGCCGGCCCGCCCGTCGCCGTCTCGATCACCCGTGTGTCACGGGCCAGAACATAGCTGAGATGCGAGAACCGTTCGACCTCGGAAACAACCATGCTGCGGTAAAGCGACACCCGGCCCGCCGCCTTGGCCTCTTCCTCCGATCGAAAGAAGCCGAGTGAGACAAGAAACACGCCCAAGGCGACGCCAAGCGCCGCCATCAGCGCCAGCGTCCGCAGCGTCAGGCCCATCCAGCCCGGATCACCCGAACGCGCCCGGTCACGGACGCGCCGCCGCTTCGGTGCGCGCCTCGTCCGTGTCCTCGCCGGTCACGGGGGCACCCTCGATCACCTCCGCGTCGGGGATGTCCTCGCCCGCCTCGGTCTCGTCGTCCTCCGGCTCATCGACCGGCCCGATCAGAAGCGGCAGCATTTCCAGACCCGTGGGCGTGCTCACCACCCCGTCGGCAGGGGCGCGCCAGCTCAGCGTGTCGAAGGAATGACAGCTTTCGCAGACCGGCCGCCACGCGGCATGGACATGCTGGCAATTGTCGCAGCACCACTGCGGGCCGCGCGGCGCGCCAAGCGCGCGCGCCAGCCACCCCTTGACCACCGCATCGGACGATCCCTCGCCGCGCTCGATCGCGGCCATGATCGTCAACGACCGCGCATCCGGCCCCACCTCGGCCAGATTTCCAAGCGCGCGCCGCGCGGCGGGGAAATCCTCGGCGGCAAGGTTCAGTTCGGCCTCCAGAAGCCGCGTCTCGCGGTTGTCGGGATGCACCTTGAGCAGCTTGGCAAACCGCTTGAGCCGCGCGTGCGGTGTCTCATCGGGCTCGATGGCGGCAAAGGCCGCCGCCAGATCGGGATGCGGCCGCATCAGCCAGGCCTTGTTGATCACCCGCACCGCCTTGGCCGGTTTGCCCGCCTCGATGTAGCTGCGTGCCGCCAGCACCGCCGCCGGGATGAGATCGGGCGAGAGGCGGTTGGCCTCGATTGCCGCCTCGCGCGCCTCGATGCTCTTGCCCTCGTCGAGCACGTCGCGCGCCTCCGAGAGCGCCAGCACCGCGTCGCGCCGCTTGTGCACATCGCGCGGCAGCGCGCCGTATTTCAGCTTGGCGCCAAGCGTGGCGCGCGCGCCTTTCCAGTCGCCCTTGTCGGCCTGAAGCTGCAACAGCGTATCCTGCACCTCGGAATGCCGGGGCTTGAGCGCAAAAGCGGTCTTGGCCAGCTTGAGCGCGGTGTCGGTGTCGCCCGCCTCGAGCTTTTGGCGAAGCAGGCCGCGCACCCCGACAAACCGGGTTTTCTGATTGGTGAGCAGCCGCTTGAACGCCGCTTCGGCGCGGGTCTTGTCGCCTGCAAGCTCCGCCGCCTGCGCGGTGATCAGATCGGTGAGCGCGGGCTTGCGCAGGTATTTCTCGGCTTTCGACGCCTCGGCCATGGCGCGCGCGCCCTCACCCGAGGCCAGCGCCAGCATGCCCTCGCCCAGCGCGCGATAGCCCTTATCCTGCCGGTTGCGGTCGAAATAGCGCGACAGCGCCGTCTCGTCCCCGTTGATAAAACGCAGCACCGCCACCAGCATCCCCGCGAGCTTCAGCAGAAGCCAGATCACCAGAATGAGGACCGTCAGCGCAATCACCGCCTTGATCGGCGTAAGGTTGATCTCCACCCCCGCCATGACGATGCGCACCCCGCCCTCCAGTTCCAGCAGGAAAGACGCACCGAACGTCACGGCCCCCACGAGGGCGATGAAAACGGCTACCTTAATGATCAACCAAAGCATGGCATACGCCCTTTCAACCTCAATTCATCGCTGCCGAGAGCGCCTCGGCGGCGGCGAGCGCATCGGCCCGGCTTTTGGCCTCGGCGGCCCAGTCGGCCATGGCCGCGCGCGCGCCCTGCGGCAGCGCCTCTATCTCGGCCAGTGCATCGGAAATCCGGCCCTGCGATAGTGCGGATTCAGCGCGCGACAGCACCGCATCCGCGTCATCGCCCTCGCGCGGGGTGAGCGAGCGCACCCCCAGTTGCGAGCGCAAGAAGCCCGTGACCGAAGCGCCCTCACCCGCCTCGGCGCGGGCAGCGGCCAATGCGGCGCGGGCCGCTTCGGGAAAGCCCTCGACGAGCCTCGCGCGCGTCGGCGCACCGGTCTCGGCCAGGACCGTCAGCGGTTCGGGAACATCGGCACCGGTCTCACGCAGATCGGTCAGCGCGGGCGCGAATGCCTCGCCGGTGTCGAGCGCGGTCCTGATCCGGATGAGCGCGGCACGGCGCAGCGCAAACACGGCACTGTCGCGCGCGGCGGCCTCCTGTGCCTCGGCCTCGCCGCGCAGGGCGGCAATCTCGGCGCGCAGGGCTTCGATGGCATCCTGTTGCGACGCATCCTCGGCGCGCTGCGCGGCAAGCCGATCTTCAAACGCCGCGATTGCCTCATCCGAGGCCCCGCCGGAGGGGGCCGCTGTCGCAGGCCGTTGGGCCAGATCGGTGACCCGGTTCTCCAGATCGGCGATCTGTCCGGTCAGGCCGGTCAGGGTCTGGCTCAGCCCCTCCAACTCGCCACTCAGGTCGGGCGGGATGGCAAGGCCGGACATCTGCTTTTCAAGGTCCTCGATCCGCCCGGCCTGTGCGTCGATCCGTGCCGGATCCACGGTCGCCCCGCCCGGCACGCCCCAACCGGGCGGCAGAAGAGGCTGGAGATAGGGCGCGGCGAAGACGCCGATCCCGGCGGCGGCGATCCCGCCAAGAAGCATCGACCAGAACCCGCCTTGCCGCACCGTCACCTGTTCGGTGCGCACCACGGGGGCGGGGCGTTCGGGCGTGCCGGCCCCGGTCTCTTCCGCCGTCCCGGTGTCCTGTGCGATCATCTCCTCGTCGCGGGTCTCGACGGCCTCGGCCTCCGGTGCCGCCTCCGGCTGCAAAGTGGGCGTGTCAGGCGGCGCGCCCATCCCGGTGGTCTCCGTGTCGGGGGTGTCCGTCTCGGGGGCGGCGGTTTCCTCTGTCGTCCCCTCTTCGGTGTCCGGGGCAGGACCGTCCTGCACCCCCTCCGTCTCCGCCTTTGGCGGCTCCTCGCTGGACGCAACTGCGAGTGGCGCGTCGTCTTCGCGCGGGGCGTCACCGGTCACTGGTGCCTGAGACAGGTCCGTGTCCCCACTGGAAGCGGCTGTAAGGCCGTCCTCGGCGGCTATGGGCGCGTCGGTATTTTTCGAGCGGGTCGTCTTTTTTCTCGCCACGGCACGCCAACCTTTCGAATCTTGTTCGTCCAACCTGTCAAGCTGACCTTACTGTGCGCCATCTCTCCCCTCAACCCGCTTGGCGTGGCTCACCAGATCGTGCAGCGCGGCGCAGAGCGCGGCCATATCAGGGGTTTTCGCCACAATGAGCCGGGTTGCGGCCCCCTCGGGCACGGTATCGGCCACATTGCGGCTCATTGCCGCGACAAGAAGCGGCGCGCGGATCGTCCCGGCATCCGCAAAAAACAACAGCCCGTTGCGCGGCGACATCAGCGGCAAAATCACCGGCGCGTCGCCGTCAAGCACGCTGCGCGCCTCGGGCGAGAGCGGCCGCGCCTCCTGTGCGTAGACAACCACGTCTGCCGCCTCAGACCCCTGCGCGCGCAACGCCCCGGCGATATCGGCGGCGACGTGTTCCCCGCGCGGATGCAGGAACGGGCCGCGCGCGCCCTCACGCGCGATCAGGGCCAGAAGCGAGGCCGCGTCGCCCTCGGCCGCAATGGCCTCGAACCCGCGCGCGCGCGCCGTCTCTGCCGTCGCCTCGCCGACCGCATAGGCGCGCAGGTTGCGACCGGGGGTCAGGCGGCAGAAGCCTTCAACCCCGTTGCGCGAGGTAAAGATCAGGGTCTCGCGGCCCGTCATCGCGGGTAACTCTCCGCGATACGCGATCCGCATCAATGGCGAGACGACCATCCCCACCCCTGGCCACCTCGCGCGCAGGCGTTCGGCCATGCGGCTCGCCTCTGGCTCGGGCCGGGTGATGAGAAGCGTGGGCATCGGCGCTCGGCAGTTGTTGGACGGCTCACAAGGTGTTACCTGCCTCGCACCCATGAGGCAATGCCGGGCCATGATGCACCAGACACTGACCATCCTCGGGATCGAGAGCAGTTGCGACGATACCGCCGCTGCCGTGCTGCGCATGGGGGAGGATGGCCCCGCAATCCTGTCTTCGGTGGTGATGGGGCAAAACGCGCTTCATGCGGCCTTTGGCGGGGTGGTGCCCGAAATCGCCGCACGCGCCCATGCCGAGAAGGTGGACCTTGCCGTGCGCGCGGCGCTGACGCAGGCGGGCACAGCCCTTGCGGCGGTGGATGCGGTGGCGGTGACCGCCGGACCGGGGCTGATCGGCGGCGTGCTCGCGGGGGTGATGTGCGCCAAGGGCATCGCGGCGGGCGCGGGCCTGCCGCTGATCGGGGTCAACCATCTGGCCGGTCACGCGCTCACGCCGCGCCTGACCGACGGCGTGGCCTATCCCTATCTCATGCTGCTGGTCTCGGGCGGGCATTGCCAGTTTCTGACCGTCGCGGGACCCGAGGATTTCACCCGCCTTGGCGGCACCATCGACGACGCCCCCGGCGAGGCCTTCGACAAGGTGGCGCGGCTTCTGGGCCTGCCGCAGCCGGGCGGGCCGGAAGTGGAGCGCGCGGCGCAGAGCGGTGACGCGGACCGGTTTCGCCTGCCGCGCCCGCTTCTGGACCGGGAAGGGTGCGATCTGTCGTTCTCGGGGCTGAAAACGGCGGTGCTGCGGGCGCGCGATGCGCTGGTGAGCGCGCAGGGCGGGATAACCCGGCAGGACCGGGCCGACCTCTGCGCCGGATTTCAGGCCGCGGTCTGCGATGTGCTGGCGGAAAAGACCCGCCGTGCGCTGGCCGCAACCGGCGCGCCGGTGCTGGCGGTCGCGGGCGGCGTGGCGGCCAATGGCGCGATCCGCGCGGCCCTGATGGCGGTGGCCGAGGCCGGGGGCGCGCGCTTTGTCGCGCCGCCTCTGGCGCTCTGCACCGATAACGCCGCGATGATCGCCTATGCGGGGGCCGAACTCTATCGCGCGGGCCGTCGCGACGACATGACCCTCGCCGCGCGCCCGCGCTGGCCGCTCGATGCGGCAAGCCCGGCGATGCTGGGCCACGGCAAGCGGGGGGCCAAGGCATGACGCTGATCTGTGGCGCGGGGGCGTTCGGCACGGCGCTGGCGATCACGCTGGCGCATAACGGGCCGGTGACGCTCTGGGCGCGGGATGGGGGTCACGCGGCCACCATGCAGGCGGCGCGGGAGAACGCGCGGCGACTGCCCGGCATCGCCCTGCCCGAGGGCGTGACGGTCATCTCGGGCGCTCTACCCGAGGGGGATGGCCCCTGCCTTCTGGCGATGCCGATGCAGACCCTCGCAGGGTTCCTGACCGCGCATCGCACGGCGCTCGCGCGCCCGCTGGTGGCCTGTTGCAAGGGCATGGATCTGACAACCGGCCTTGGCCCCACAGCCCTTGTTTCCCGCGCGGTGCCTGCGGCGATGCCCGCGATCCTGACCGGCCCGAGTTTCGCCGCCGACATCGCGCGCGGCCTGCCGACGGCGCTGACGCTTGCCTGCGCCGACGCGCAGACGGGCCGCGCGCTGCAAAGCGCCCTTACCACGCCGACGCTGCGGCTCTATCGCAGCACCGACACCATTGGCGCGGAACTGGGCGGCGCGCTGAAAAACGTCATCGCCATCGCCTGCGGCGCGGTCATGGGCGCAGGTCTGGGGGAGAGCGCGCGCGCGGCGCTGATGACGCGCGGCTTTGCCGAGATGAACCGGCTGGCGCAGGCGCTTGGCGCGCGGCCCGAGACGCTGGCGGGGCTGTCGGGCTTGGGCGATCTGGCGCTCACCTGCACCTCGGCGCTCTCGCGCAATTACCGCTACGGCGAGAGCCTTGGGCGGGGTGCCGCGTTCGATCCCGCGATTACCGTCGAGGGGGCCGCAACCGCGCGCGCCGCCCTTGCCCGCGCCCGCGCGCTTGGCCTCGACCTGCCGGTGACGACGGCGGTGGCGTCCCTGGTCGCAGGCGAATTGCGCGTGGCGCAGGCGATGGATATGCTGCTTTCCAGACCACTCAAGGAGGAATGATGCTGATTGCCCTGATCGCCCGCGACAAGCCCGGCGCGCTGCAAACCCGTCTCGACAACCGCGAGGCGCATCTGGCCTATCTGAAGGAGACCGGCGTGGTCTCTCAGGCCGGCCCCCTGCTGGATGAGGAGGGCGGCATGACCGGCTCGCTCATCGTGCTCGATGTGCCCGACATGGCCGCGGCGCGCGACTGGGCCGCAAATGACCCCTATGCCAGGGCGGGGCTCTTCGCGTCGGTCGATCTCATCGCGTGGAAAAAGGTCATCTGATGCGCTACTGGCTGTTCAAGTCAGAACCCGCCACATGGTCCTGGGCCGATCAGGTGGCCAAGGGTGCGGCGGGCGAGGAATGGGACGGCGTGCGCAACTATCAGGCGCGCAACTTCATGCGCGAGATGGCGGTGGGGGATCGCGGGTTCTTCTACCATTCACAGAGCGAAAAGGCCGTGGTGGGCACGGTCGAGGTGATCGCCCCCGCCCATCCCGACAGCAAGGCGGGCGATCCGCGTTGGGACTGTGTGGATATCCGCGCGCTCGAGGCGACGAAACGCCCGGTGACGCTGGACGAGATCAAGGCCGATCCTCGTCTGGCCGAGATGGTTCTGGTCAGGAATTCGCGCCTGTCGGTGCAGCCGGTCACGCCCGAGGAATGGCGGATCGTCTGCGATCTGGCGGGGCTGACGCCATAGCAGAAACGGGGGGCATCCGCGCCATCGCCGACACCCCCCGCCACCCCACGTGCTCCCTACGCACCACACGTGTTCTCTCTGGAAGGCCCCGGCCATCCTGGCCCGAACACAGACACCATACCCCGGCCCGACCCGCGCGCCAAGCACGCACTGTGCTTGATTCGTTTCAAATATTTCCGATCGCACCCGAGAGTCCGATGCACCATCATCCATGCGGATAACGCGGCTCAAGCGTTGTGGAGCAATGGTCCCTATCTTGTTCCGACAATTGAACTCGGCTCGCTGGACTTTTCCGCGTCACATGCCTAGCCATGCATCATGACAACCGACCGCCCGGTCCGCTTTCTCGACCGAACCTCACCGCCGCATATCGCAACGCTGATCCTCATGGCAGGGCTTTCGGCGCTGGCGATGAACATCTTTTTGCCCTCGCTGCCGGGGATGGTGGCGCATTTCGACACCGAATACCGGCTCATCCAGCTTTCGGTCGCGCTCTATCTGGCGGTCAATGCCGGGTTGCAACTGCTGATGGGTCCGATTTCGGACCGTTGGGGGCGGCGACCGGTGGTGCTCTGGGGGGTGGGGCTGTTTCTTGTCGCCACGCTCGGTTGCATTTTCGCGCCCACTGTCACGGTCTTTCTGAGCTTTCGCATGATCCAGGCAAGCGTGGTGGTGGCGATGGTCCTTTCGCGCGCGATCGTGCGCGACATGGTGCCCCAGGACCGCGCCGCCTCGATGATCGGCTATGTGACCATGGGCATGGCGGTGGTGCCGATGATCGGCCCGGCCTTTGGCGGGCTGCTCGACGAGGCGTTTGGCTGGCAGGCGAATTTCTGGGCGCTCTTCGTGCTGGGTGGCGCGCTCTTCTGGCTGTGCTGGCGCGATCTGGGGGAGACGGCACCGCTCTCGGGGCGCAGCCTCGTGCAACAGTTCCGCGAATACCCGGCGCTGCTCAGGTCGTGGCGCTTCTGGGGGTATGCGCTTGCGGCGGGGCTCAGTTCGGGGTCGTTCTTTGCCTATCTCGGCGGCGCGCCCTTCGTGGGTGATCAGGTTTTCGGGATGCCCCCTGCCCTTCTTGGCCTCTTTTTCGGTGCCCCCGCCATTGGCTACTTTCTGGGAAATTTCGCCTCGGGGCGGTTTTCCACACGGATCGGCGTCAACCGGATGGTCCTATGGGGGTCAATGTTCAACGCGGGCGGCATCGGCCTCAACCTCACGCTCTTTTACCTCGGATACGGCACCCCGCTCAGCTTCTTCGGGCTGATGACCTTCATGGGGCTTGGCAATGGCATGGTCATTCCCAATGCGACCGCCGGCGCGCTGTCGATCCGGCCGGATCTCGCGGGCACGGCTAGCGGCCTTTCGGGGGCGCTCATGATCGGGATCGGCGCGGCGCTCTCGGCATTGGCCGGACTGCTGCTGACCCCCGGCAGCGGCGCATTCCCGCTTTTGTGGCTGATGTTTCTCACCGGGCTGGCGGCGGTGGGGACGATCCTTCTGGTGATCCGGCGCGAACGGCGGTTGCGGATGGCGTGACCGGGCGCTCACGCGCGCTCACGTTCACAGCATCCGCTCTGGCCGCGGGCCGCGGCACACCCCACGTCCTGTGAACGGACCCCGCAACAGGAGCAAGACCATGTCCCGCCGCAAGACCGACCCGCGCTTTCCCCGCCCGCCCTGGCATCGCCGCCCGCTGCCCTTCCGCTTTACCGATTGGGCCGCGATCTGAACGCAAAGACCACAGCCCGCGCATTTCAGGCGTCCTCACGGCGTTTTGACTTTTGCACCCGCGCCGCGCACCCCTTATAAGGAAAAGGACTATCGGAGGGTAACACCATGATTGATCGCCGTTCCTTGATTGCCACCGGACTTGCGGCACTGGCCGCGCCCGCGCTGATCCCGGCCCGCGCCAACGCATTTACACTCGACCCCAAATTCGCGCCGCAGGATGTGCGCTTTGCCGGGGCCTACGGGCCCGGTCATCTGGTCGTCGTGCCACGCGCGCATTTCCTCTATTTCGTCACCGCACCCGGAGTGGCCCGCCGTTATGGCGTCGGTGTCGGGCGTGCAGGGTTGGAATTCACCGGCAACGCCACCATCGACGTCAAGAAAAAATGGCCCACCTGGCGGCCCACCAACGAGATGATCGAACGCGACCCCCGCGCCTATTCCAAGTTCATCGACAACGATTATGTGCAGCCCGGCGGCCCCGAAAACCCGCTCGGCTCCCGCGCGCTCTATCTCTTCCAGAACGGGCGCGACACCTATTACCGGATCCACGGCACGACCGAACCGCAATCCGTCGGGAGATCGGTCTCCAACGGCTGTATCCGGATGATCAACGAGCATGTGCAGGATCTCTATGAGCGTGTGCCCATCGGCACCGTTGTCACGGTTCTCTGACCTGTCACCGCTGCGTGCAATGACCTCTTGCGTTTTGCGCGCGGTGGCCCCATATTGCCATCGCTAACGTTAAAGCTATCGACTCTCTGTCCTCCTACGGCTCAGTCACTCGATCTAACTTGACGGGCCGGGCTGCCGCACTGACGCGGGCAGCACATCTAGAGGAGTTCAGAGCAATGGCATCTGGCACTGTAAAATGGTTCAACACCACCAAAGGCTTCGGCTTTATCGCACCTGATGGCGGCGGCAAGGACGTTTTCGTCCACATCTCCGCAGTCGAGCGCGCTGGCCTCACCGGCCTCGCCGACAACCAGAAGGTGAACTTCGACATCGAAGCCGGCCGTGATGGCCGCCAGTCGGCAAGCAATCTCTCGCTCGCCTGAGCTTCGCCCCGACACGCCGGATGCGGGCCCCTTTCGGGGCCCGTTTCATTTGGCCGTCTCGATCAGCGCCGCCACATAGGGCCCCAGCCCCTCGACGATTCGGACCACGCCCCCAGCGTTGGGGTGGATACGGTCAGGCTGAAAATAGGCCTGCAACTCCGCCGGATCGCCCTCGCCCAGACCTTCGAAAAAATCCGGCGCATAAAGCGCGCCATGCGCCTCGGCCAGGTCAGGATAGATCGCATCGAACGCGGCCTTGTAATCCGCCCCGTAATTTCCCGGCGCGCGCAATCCGACCAGCAGAACCCGCACATCCCGCGCCTCTGCCTCTTGCAGGATGGCCGCGAGATTACGGCGGCTTTCCGCCGGGTCGATCCCGCGCAAGAGATCATTGCCGCCAAGCGCCACGATCATCGCGTCAACCTCCTCGCTCAGGCTCCAGGCGACCCGCGCCGCCCCGCCTGCCGTGGTGTCGCCCGACACGCCGCCATTGATCACCTCCGCCGCGATGCCGCGCGCCGCAAGCCAGCCGCGCAGTTGTGGCACAAACCCATCCTCCTGCGGCAGCCCGTAGCCCTGCGTGAGGCTGTCGCCAAGCGCCAGCACCGTCACCGGATCTTCGGCCAGCGCGGGGCTGACAAGGGTCAGAAAACATGCCACCACCTTGCCCAGCATCCGCGCGGCCCCATATGTCCGAAAACCATTGCAAAACAGGCGCAAACCCATGACCTCTCCCCTTTTGTCCCTCGACGGCGCGTGCCTTGCGCTCGAGGGCAATGCCGGTCTCATCGAGATACTTCACTCGATCACGCTCGATGTCCACAGCGGTGAGACGGTGGGCCTTGTCGGCCCCTCCGGTTCCGGCAAATCCTCGCTCTTGATGCTGATGGGCGGGCTGGAGCGCGCCACGGGGGGCACGGTGCGCGCCATGGGCCAGGACCTGGGCACCATGAACGAGGATGCGCTGGCGCGGCTCAGGCGCGCGCATGTGGGGGTGGTGTTCCAGTCCTTTCACCTTATCCCCACCATGACCGCGCTCGAGAACGTGGCCACGCCGCTGGAATTGGCCGGTCGCCCCGACGCCCGCACACGCGCGCTCGAAGAGCTTGACGCCGTGGGTCTCGCGGCGCGCGCGGGCCACTACCCCTCGCAGCTTTCGGGCGGTGAACAGCAGCGCGTGGCGCTTGCCCGCGCGGCCGCCCCACGCCCCGCGCTCATCCTTGCCGACGAACCCACGGGCAATCTCGACAGCACCACCGGCGCGGCGATCATCGACCTGCTCTTTGGCTTGCGTGACCGGCACGGCGCGACGCTCGTGCTGGTCACGCATGATCCCGATCTTGCCGCGCGCTGCGACCGGGTGATCGCGCTGCGCGACGGGCGGCTCGAGACGGCGGCGGCGGCATGAGTCTGCGCATCGCGGCACGGCTCGCGCGGCGCGAATTGCGCGGTGGCCTCAAGGGCTTTCGCATCTTTCTGGGCTGCGTGATCCTGGGCGTGGCCGCCATCGCCGCCGTCGGCACGCTGCGCGAAAGCGTGCGCGCGGGGCTGGCCACCCAGGGGGCCGAACTTTTGGGCGGCGATGCCGAGCTTGAGATCACCTACCGCTTCGCCAACGAGACCGAGCGCGTCTGGATGGCGGAAAACGCCACCCGCGTCTCGGAAATCGCCGACTTCCGGTCCATGGCGGTGACTGGTGAGGGGCAGCGCGAACTCACCCAGGTGAAGGCGGTGGATGCGGCCTATCCTCTCGTGGGCGCGGTCGGCCTGTCGCCCGACATGCCGCTGGCCACGGCGCTGGCGGGGGCGGGCGGCCTGCCCGGCGCGGTGATGGAGCCTGTGCTTGCCAACCGCCTCGGCATCGCCCCCGGTGACAGCTTCCGCCTCGGCGAGCAAGGCTTCCGCCTGATGGCGCTGATCACCCGTGAGCCTGACCCCTCGCGCGCGGGTTTTGGCCTCGGGCCGCGCACGATCGTGGCGCGCACGGCGCTTGACGGCTCGGGCCTCTTGGCCCCCGGCTCGCTCTTCACCTCGCGCTACCGGCTCGACCTGCCCGCTGCCGCCGATCTCGACGCGCTCGCCGCCCGCGCCGAGGCCGCGCTTGACGGCACCGGCGCGCGCTGGAACGACGCCCGTAACGCCAGCCCGCGCGTGGCCGAGTTCGTCACCCGGCTCGGGGCGTTCCTCGTGCTCGTGGGTCTTTCGGGGCTTGCGGTCGGCGGCGTCGGCATCTCGGCCGCCTTGCGCGCCTATCTGGCCACCAAGGTGCAGGTCATCGCCACGTTGCGCACGCTCGGCGCGGATCAGCGCACGATCTTTCTGACCTATTTCCTTCAGGTGGGCCTGCTTGCGCTTCTTGGCATCCTCGGCGGGCTCCTGCTCGGTGTGGGCCTGCCGGTGGCGCTCGGGCCGCTCATCTCGGCGCGCCTGCCGGTGCCTGCGGTCTTTGCACCCTACCCCGCGCCGATGATCGAGGCCGCGCTCTACTCGGTGCTCTCGGTGCTGATCTTCACGCTCTGGCCGCTCGCCCGCGCGCGCGAGGTCCGCGCCGCCGCCCTGTACCGAGAGGCCGCAGGCGCGCGCCATGGCTGGCCGGGCTGGCCATGGGTCGGCGTGACGCTGGCGCTGCTTGCCCTGCTCATCGGCACGGCGGCGGCGTTTTCCGGCAATCTGCGGCTCACCCTTTGGACAGCGGGCGGCATCCTCGGCGCGCTCGCGGCCCTGAGCCTCGCCGCGCTCCTTGTGACCCGCGCCGCGCGCGCGTGGCGGCCGCGCCTCACCGGGCGGCCCGCGCTCGGCTGGGCGCTCGGTGCCATCGGCGGTCCCGGCAGCACGGCCGCGCCGGTCATGCTCTCGCTCGGCCTCGGCCTTTCGGTGCTGGCCGCCGTGGGACAGATCGACGGCAACCTGCGCCGCGCCATCGCGGGCGACCTGCCCGACCGCGCACCGTCCTTCTTCTTCGTCGATCTGCAACAGGACCAGATACCATGGTTTCTGGACCGCCTCGCCACCGACCCGGCGGTCAGCCGCGTCGACCACGCGCCGATGCTGCGCGGCTTCATCACCCGCATCAACGACCGCCCCGCCCGCGAGGTCGCCCCCGGCCATTGGGTGGTCGAGGGCGACCGCGCGGTAAGCTATGCAGGCGCGCTCCCCGCCCGCACCGAGATCACCGAAGGCACATGGTGGGGTGAGGGCTATGACGGCCCGCCGCAGATCAGCTTTGCCGCAGAGGAAGCGGCGGAAATGGGCCTGCGGCTTGGCGACGAGATCACCGTCAACATCCTCGGGCGCGATTTCACCGCGCCGATCACCTCGTTGCGCGAGGTGGATTTTTCCAGCGTCGGCATGGGGTTCGTCATGCTGATGAACCCCTCGGCACTGGCCGGCGCGCCGCATACCTTCATCGCCACCGTCTACGCCGACAGTGCCGAGGCCGAAGAGGCGATCCTGCGCGACGTGACCGACCGCCACCCCAACGTGACCGCCATCAGCGTGCGCGATGCGCTCCTGCGCGTGACCGACCTTCTGGCCAGCCTCGCCTCGGCCACCTCCTGGGGGGCGTCGGTCACGCTTCTGACCGGGTTTCTGGTGCTGATCGGGGCCGCCGCCGCCGATCAACGCGCCCGCAGCTACGAGGCCGCGATCCTCAAGGTCCTGGGGGCCACGCGCGCCCGCATCCTCTGGGGCCTCGCGCTGCGCGCGCTCATCCTGGGCGCGGCGGCGGGGCTTGTGGCGCTCGGTGCCGGAATCGGCGGGGGCTGGGCCGTCAGCCATTTCGTGATGGAGACACCCTTCACCGTGATCTGGCCCTCGGCGCTGGCCATCGTCGCGGGCGGCATCGCGGTGACGCTCCTTGCAGGGCTCGCCTATGCCATCGGCCCGCTCGCCACCCGCCCCGCCCGCGTGCTGCGGGGCCGCGAATAGCCCATTCACTGTTCGCCAAATACTCCGGGGGTCCGGGGGTGGAACCCCCGGCCGTCCGGTCGGCACGCCGCGTTGAAATCGTCACGCCACGGTGGCACTGAGACCCCGACCCCGAAAGGAGAGGCCATGACCGATTCGCTGCCCATCCCGCTTTCCCCGCCGCTCAGCCCCGCACAGCAGGTGGCCCTGGTCAATCTCGTGCGCCGCGCCGCGCGTGCCGAGATCCTGCCGCGCTTCCGCTCGATCACCCGCGCCGACGCCGCGATCAAATCCGGGCCGCATGACCTGGTGACCGAGGCCGACCACGCCGCCGAGGCGATGATCGCACGCGGGTTGCAACGGCTCTTCCCCCATGCGCTCATCATCGGCGAAGAGGCGGTGGCCGCGAAACCGGAGCTGCGCGACAAGGTTTCCGAGGCCGAGTTGGCGATCATCATCGACCCGGTGGACGGGACGTGGAATTTCGTCCATGGGCTACCGCTCTTCGGTGTGATCATCGCGGTGACGCGCTTTGGCCGCCCGGTGCTCGGCCTGCTCTACGATCCCATCGCCGATGACTGGATTCTCGCCGACGAGACGACACCCGCCCGTCTCGCCCCCGCCATCGGGGCCGAACGCCCCATCGCCACGGCCAGCACCGAAACCCTGGCCGAGATGCAAGGCTATGCCCATGTCTCGCTCATGCCCAAGGCGCAGCAGGAACGGCTTGTGCCCCTCATCCCCGCGCTTGCCCGGCTGACCGCGTTGCGCTGTTCGTGCCACGAATACCGGCTTCTGGCGCAAGGAGCGGTGGATTTCGTCATGTCGGGCCAGCTCAATCCGTGGGACCACGCGGCGGGGGTGCTGATCTGCCGTCAGGCGGGGGGCGTGGCGCGGATGCTCGACGGGCGCGACTACAGCACCGCGATCACCGACGGCATCCTGCTTGCCGCCGCAAATGACACCGCCTGGCAGCGCCTCGCCGCGCATTTCGCACCGATCACCGAAGGTCAGCCGACCCGGTAGGGCAGCACTCCGCGCTCATCCGGCGTGACCTGCAAACGGCGCTCCAGCGGCGGGACCGAGCGTTGATGACACTCGGCCCGCTCGCAGATGCGGCAGGAAATCCCGATGGGTTCAAACGCGCGGGCATTGCTCACGTCGAGATCGTCAGCATAGACCAGATCGCCCGCATGGCGCACCTCGCAGCCAAGCGCGATGGCAAAGCGCCGCACCGGTGCTCCGAAACTGCCCCCCGGTTTGCTGACATCGCGCGCCAGGCTGATATAGCGCACCCCGTCCGGCGTCTCGGCCAGTTGCCGCAGGAACCGCCCCGGCGTCTCGAACGCGCGGTGCACGTTCCACAGCGGGCACGCGCCGCCGAACCGCGCGAATTGCAGCCGTGTGGCGGAATGGCGCTTGGTGATCGTGCCCGCCTGATCGACCCGCACGAAAAAGAACGGAATACCCTTGGCACCGGGCCGTTGCAGCGTCGAGAGCCGGTGACAGACCTGCTCGATCGAGGCGCCGAAGCGCAGCGCCAGCACTTCCAGATCGTGCCGCACCTCCTGCGCCGTGGCCAGAAACGCGCCGTAAGGCATGAGGGCGGCCCCGGCGAAGTAGTTTGCCAGCCCGATCTTGGCGATGGCGCGCGCGGCCTCGGACTGGAACCGCGCAAGATCGAGCGTCGCCTCCAGAAGCGGGTCCTGCGTGAGAAGCGCCAGTTGCAACAGAAGCTGGAAACGCCGCGTCTCGGGGGCCGCGCGCACCGAGAGCGTGAGCGTGCCGCCGGCCCGGTCGAACTGGCGCAACACGGCCGTATCGGCCTCGGCCACACTGATGCCCATCTCGGAGAGCCGCCGGATCGCCAGCCCCTCCACCCCGCCGCGCGCAGCGCCCGCGGCAAAGCGTTCGGCGGCGTGATCCACCGCGTCGATATAGTTGTCGCAATAGTGAAAGAAGTCGCGCACCTCGTCCCAGGGGCTCGACTGGCTGCGCGCATCCTCGCGCCCCAGGGCCTCATCAAGGCTCGCCAGCCGTTCATGCGTCTGGCGATAGGCGCTGTGAAGATCAAGAAAGGCGCGCGCCAGTGCAGGCGCATTCGACGCCGCCAGCCGCAGATCGGCCAGAGGCGGTGGATCGTCGCCAAAGACCGGATCGGCCAGCGCCTCGCGCATGTCCGAGACAAGCCGCTCGGCATCGCCGGTGGAAAGTTCGGTCACGTCGAAGCCGAATTCCTGCGCCAGCGCCAGCACCACGGTGGTGCTGACGGGCCGGTTGTTGTTCTCCATCTGGTTGAGATAGGGCAGAGACACGCCCAGCTTGGCCGCGAAATCCTTTTGCGTGAGCCCAAGCCGCTGCCGCGTCTCGCGCAGCTTGGCCCCGGCATAGAGTTTGCGCGTGGCCATGCGGGGCCTCCTGTTTGCAAATTCTTCTTCTGGAAGGATACATTTGCAAACCCTTGCGGGCAAGAGATTTGCCAAGGCCGCGAAGAAACCCGACCGGATTGCAAAATGAAAATCATGTCGGGATAATCTGTGTGCCCATTGAGATTATGGACGAAATTTCACAATCAAACCCCGATCCGTGGCCCCAGGCACCACAGCGGTTCGCGCGAGCGGCGCAGCTCATAGAGGTCTGTCGTCGACGTTTCGCCGTCAAACCGCGCCACCAGCCTCCCATCCTGCTGCGCAAAGACCCAGCATTGCGGCTCGGGGCGATTTTCATAAACGAAACAGATGCGCCCGGCGTCCTCATACCAGGACCCCTCGATGCACTCGCCATCCAGAAAGGACCAGCGCACCCGGCGATTGTCGAGATATTCCTCGGCCCCGTATGCCTCGGCCCCGTCGACACCGTAATAGAAGGTCTGCCCCTGCGTCAGGGCGTCAAACGCCTCGGCCCCCATCTCGGCAAGGGCGGGCGAGGCAAGACCATACGCGGCCATAAGGGCAAGGGATATCAGGCGCATGGCCTCACCCTGCCAGATCGCGTGTTCCCTCGCCAGAGGATTCGCGCCAGCGCGCCGCGCGCCGGTCCATCACCCGCCGCCAGGCGGGCGGCACCAGCGCCAGCACCGCCATCACCGGCAGGGACTGCGGCAGCACCGGCATCGCATCGGGGCGGAGTTGCAGCGCCGGATAGGGACGCTGCGGCGTCACATGATGATCCGAGTGGCGCGACGCGTTGAGCGTCATCGCAGAGGAATACCACTGCCGCGCGTTCCACGAATGCGCGGGCCCCACCGGCTCATACCGCCCGTCATCGCGCGCCGCGCGGCTGAGGCCGTAATGCTGCACATAATCCGACAGAAGAATCTGCACCTGTGCATATCCGGCGATAAATCCAAGCGCTCCAAGCCCTTGCCACCCCCAAAGCGCCGCCGCCCCCGCCACCATCGCCGCTGCCCCGCCGAGATAGAGCGCATAGGGGTGCCGCAGCCCCGTGCCCCCATGCCGCCGCGTCTCGGCCCGCAAGCCGGCGCGAAAGGCCCCCGGCCAGGCGCGCAAGGCATAGCGGTAGAACCCCTCGCCGCGCCGCGCGCTGCTTGGATCGGCGGGCGTGGCGACATGGGTGTGATGGACATGAAGATGCGCGCTCGCGTGGTGACCAAAAAGCAGCGAGGTATAGATCAGCCGCCCCAACCGCCGCTTGCCCCGGGCACCGCGATGAATGAGCTCATGCGCCACGGGATGCGCGATCTGCCCCGCCACCAGCCCCGCCGCGATGCCCAGCAAGAGCCGTTCGACCGGGCTCAGCCCCGTCGCCCCTGCCACCCCGGCCAACGCCAGCCCCAACACGATGAAATGCCCCAGCCCGAGTGCCACCAGAAGCGGGTCGGCGGCGGGAAACTCTGCCTCGGGATCGGGGTTGCCCGCCGCCCGCGCAACCAGCCGGTCAAGCCAGAACACCAGCACCGTCACATAACCGACCGCCAGCGCCCCCCAGAGCCCACCGAAAAGCGCGGCAAGCAGGGTCAGCACCAGCGGCAGACTTGTGGCAAAGGCAAACAGGCACATACGTAAGGCTCACTTGTCAGGGCTGTCTGGCCTGATATGGTATACCAGAAGCCATGGCGGTTCCATGACGCAATCGGTCAGCCTTGGCGGCATCCGTCGCGGCGAAACGCATCCAGCGCGGCAAATGTCGCTTTTGATCCGCCTGACCGGCGCGCCTCGTTCTATGACTTCGGACAACACAGGCAGGGAGACACCGCATGGCACTCGACGAACGCAAGGGCGTGTGGAAATCGGGCAAGGGCAAGGGGCGCCATACGCCCAAGGGGCGCCAGCTTGACGACACGGCCTGGGACGAGGTGCGCGCGCTTCTGGGCGACGGCCCTCACCGGCGTGATCTGCTGATCGAATATCTCCATCTTGTCCAGGACCGGTTCGGCCATATTTCGGCGGCGCATCTGCGCGCGCTGGCCGAGGAATTGCGCCTCAGTCAGGCCGAAGTCTACGAGGTGGCGACGTTCTACGCCCATTTCGATGTGGTCAAGGAAGGCGAGACGCCGCCCCCCGCGCTGACCATCCGGGTCTGCGATTCGCTGTCTTGCGAGTTGGCGGGCGCGCAGGCGCTCAAGGCCGCGCTGGAAGACGGGATGGACCCGGCCAAGGTGCGCGTGCTGCGCGCGCCCTGCATGGGCCGCTGCGATACCGCACCGGTGCTGGAACTGGGCCACAACCATATCGACCACGCCACGCCGGCAAAGGTGCGCGCCGCCATCGAGGCGGGCGAGACCCACACACATATTCCAGAATATCAAACGCTTGTGGACTATACCTCAAGCGGTGGCTACGAGACGCTGCGCGCCCTGCGGCAGGGCGGCGATTTCGAGACCGTGCAACAGACCCTGCTTGATGCGGGGCTGCGCGGGCTTGGCGGCGCGGGCTTTCCCTCGGGGCGCAAATGGGGCTTCGTGCGGGCCGAGCCGGGGCCGCGCTATCTGGCCGTCAATGGCGACGAAGGCGAGCCGGGCACGTTCAAGGATCGCTTTTACCTCGAGCGGCAACCCCATGTTTTCCTTGAGGGAATGCTGATCGCCGCCTGGGCCGTCGAAACCGAGCGCTGCTTTATCTACATGCGCGACGAATACCCTGCCGTTCTGGAAATTTTGCGACGTGAAATCAGGGCGCTAGAAGATGAAGCTATTGTAGCCGAGGGATATATCGAGCTGCGCCGCGGGGCCGGTGCCTATATCTGCGGCGAGGAATCGGCGATGATCGAATCGATCGAGGGCAAGCGCGGATTGCCGCGCCACCGTCCGCCCTTCGTCGCTCAGGTCGGCATCTTCAACCGCCCCACGCTCGTCAACAATGTGGAAACGCTCTACTGGGTCACGCGCGTTCTGCGCGAGGGGCCGGAAATCCTGAACACGGTCGAGAAGAACGGGCGCAAGGGTCTGCGCTCCTATTCCGTCTCGGGGCGGGTGAAAAATCCCGGCGTGCACCTGCTGCCGGCCGGCTCGACAATAACCGACATCATCGACGCGGCGGGCGGAATGCCCGATGGCCACACGTTCAAAGCCTATCAGCCGGGCGGCCCCTCTTCGGGCCTTCTGCCCGCGTCGATGGCCGACATTCCGCTCGATTTCGACACGTTGCAGCCGCATGGCTCTTTCATCGGTTCGGCGGCGGTCGTGGTGCTCTCGGATCACGACAGCGCCCGCGATGCGGCGCTCAACATGCTGCGGTTTTTCGAGGATGAAAGCTGCGGACAATGCACGCCCTGCCGTGTCGGCTGCGAGAAGGCGGTGAAACTCATGCAGGCCGAGCACTGGGACCAGCCGCTTCTGGAGGAGCTGTGCCAGGCCATGGCCGACGCCTCGATCTGCGGGCTGGGACAGGCCGCACCCAACCCGATCCGCCTGACCATGCGCCATTTCGCGGGGGAAATCTGAGCCGCGCGCATCTTCCATCCGCCGCCGATCCACAGTAGGGATCGAACCATCGGCAGGGAGGTCGCATGGCGTTTTTCTCGAAGCTCAAGGAACGGCTGTTCAAATCCTCGTCCAAAATCGACGAAGGGCTTGAGTCGATTGTCGAAGAGGCGGCGGACCCCACCCCCGGGGATGATACCCCGTCCGCGCCGGAACCCCCCGCCCCCGCGCGCCCGGGCCTTCTGGGGCGTCTGGTCGGACGCGACCGGCCCGAGGCCCCGCGCCGCGTGCTCGACGATGCCATGCTCGAGAGCCTCGAAGACCTGCTGATCGGGGCCGATATGGGCGTGGAAACCGCGCAGCGCGTGATCGCCAACCTCGCCGAGGGGCGCATGGGCAAACGGCTTTCGACGCGCGAGATCAAGGAATTGCTGGCGGCCGAGATCGCCCGCATCATGGCCCCCGTGGCGCGGCCCATGCCGCTTTACCCCTCACGCCCGCAGGTCGTGCTGGTGGTGGGCGTCAACGGCTCGGGCAAGACCACGACCATCGGCAAGCTCGCCAGCCAGTTCAAGGCCGCCGGCAAATCGGTGGTGATCGCGGCCGGCGACACGTTCCGCGCCGCGGCCGTCGAACAGTTGCAGGTCTGGGGAGAGCGTGCCGGTGTCCCCGTGCTGACCGCGCCCGAGGGATCGGACCCGGCGAGCCTTGCCTTTGACGCGATGACCAAAGCAGAGGCCGAGGGCGCGGACCTTCTGATGATCGACACGGCGGGGCGCTTGCAGAACCGTGCCGACCTGATGGAGGAACTGGCCAAGATCGTCCGCGTGATCCGCAAGAAGGACCCGCAGGCACCGCACAACACGCTGCTGGTGCTCGACGCCACCACCGGTCAAAACGCGCTGTCCCAAGTCGAGATCTTCCAGAAACTCGCCGACGTCACGGGCCTTGTCATGACCAAGCTCGACGGCACCGCGCGCGGCGGCGTGCTCGTGGCGCTCGCGGACCGGTTCGGCCTGCCCATCCATGCCATCGGCGTGGGCGAGCAGATCGACGATCTGGCCCCCTTCGACCCGCAAGAATTCGCCGCCGCCCTGACCGGCCTTGACAAAGAATGACATCCGCCCCCGTTTCTTCTGGCCAGAAATATCCCGGGGGGTTTGGGGGGCTGGCCCCCCATCTTACCCAGCGGTTTGGGGGGCTGGCCCCCCATTTCGACATACGCTCCGGGGGCCTCGCCATCCAATGAGCGCCTGGCTGATCTCGCTCGAAGGCACCGAAGCGGGGCGCACGCTCGCCACAGCGCTGGCGCTTCTCGCGGCCCTGCTCCACGCCATCTTCGGCGCGCTGCAAAAGGGGCGGCACGATCCGTGGCTCAGCCGCGGCGCGATCGATGCCAGCTATTGCCTCATGGCCGCGCCTTTCGCGCTCTTTGTCGTGCCCTGGCCCGAGCCGCATATGTGGCCGATCTTCGCGGGTGCCGTGCTGATCCATATCGGCTACAAGGTGCTTCAGGCCATGGCCTATTCGCGCGGGGCCTATACGGTGGTCTATCCGGTGGTGCGCGGCACCGGGCCGCTCTTTACCGTGATCGGGGCATGGCTCATCTTCGGCGAGCGGTTCACACCCGTGCAATGGGGCGGCGTCGCGGTGCTGCTCTGCGGCATCTATGGCCTCGCCCTCTACAACCTGCGCCATTACGTGCTGCAACGCGAGACCATGCCGCTTGCGCTTGGCCTTGCCGTGGCCACCGGCATCTTTGTCGCGCTCTATACCACCTATGACGCCTATGGCATCCGTGCGAGCGCCGATCCGTTCACGTTTCTGGCATGGTTCTTCATGCTCGACGGGCTGTCGATCCTGCCCATCGCCTATGCCCGCTGGCGCGCCATGGCGGCGCGCCCCGCGCTCGGGCCGCTGATGGCGCGCGGCGTGACGGGGGGTGTGGTGGCGTTCTTCTCGTTTGGCTCGATCATGCTGGCCACGCGGCTCGACAAGGTGGGACAAGCCGCCGTGCTGCGCGAGACCTCGACCGTCTTTGCCGCGCTCATCGGCTGGCTGGTGCTGAAGGAAACCGTGGGGCCGCGCCGCATCGCCCTTATGGGCTTGATCGCGGCGGGCGCGGTGATAGTTGAGTTTGGTGGCTGAGAAAGGACATCGCATGACCGAGACCCCTGCCCCGAAATGGGCGAAACCGGCGCTGGAATTCGGCCCGATCCTCGGCTTTTTCGCGGCCTACCTCTGGCTCAAGGATCGCACGTTCGAAATCGCGGGGACCGAATATGCCGGGTTCATCGTCGTCACCGCGGGGTTCATCCCGGTGTTTCTGCTGGCAATGGGGCTGCTGTGGCGGTTGACCGGACATCTGAGCCGGATGCAGGTGGTCACGGCGGTTCTGATCGTGGTCTTTGGCGGGCTGTCGGTGTGGTTCAACGATCCACGCTTCTTCAAGATGAAACCGACGCTGATTTACCTCTTGTTCGGCGGGGTGCTGGGAATCGGCCTTTTGCGCGGGCAATCCTGGCTTCAGGTGGTGATGGAGGGGGTGATGCCCCTCACCGACCGGGGCTGGATGATCCTGACGAGGCGATTGATGCTGTTCTTCTTCGCGCTCGCGGTGCTCAACGAGGCGATCTGGCGCACGCAGGCCGAGGAAATCTGGGTTTATTTCAAGACATTCGGCCTGACGGCGGCGATTTTCGTGTTCTTCATGACGCAGGGCCGTCTGTTCCGGGACCACGCCCCGCCCGAGGATGCACCCAAGGACTAGCCTATAGCCTTTGCGCGCGCCTGCTAGTCCCGCACCGCCCCGTCGCCCGTCACCAGATACTTGAAGCTGGTCAGTTGCTCGGCACCCACGGGCCCGCGCGCGTGCATCTTGCCGGTGGCAATGCCGATTTCCGCGCCCATCCCGAACTCGCCGCCATCGGCGAATTGCGTCGAGGCATTGTGCATCAGGATCGCGCTGTCGAGTCGGGCAAAGAAGCCCGCCACCGCCGCCGCGTCTTCGGTCACGATGCAATCGGTGTGGTTCGAGCCATAGCGCCGGATATGGGCAATGGCGGCGTCAAGATCATCGACCACCCGCGCCGCGATGATGCTGTCGAGATATTCGCGCCCCCAATCCTCGTCGCTGGCGGGCGTCACGCCGGGGACGGATTGCAGCACCGCATCGCCGCGCACCTCCACGCCCGCGTCGATCAGCGCGCGGATGACGCCCTGCCCGATGGTATCTGCAATGTCGCGGTGGATGAGCAGGCACTCGGCGGCCCCGCAAATCCCCGTACGCCGGGTCTTGGCGTTGAGCACCACCTTCAGCGCCTTTTCCGGGTCCGCCTCGGCGTCGAGATAGATATGCACGATGCCCTCGAGATGGGCAAAGACCGGCACCCGCGCCTCGCGCTGCACGAGGCCCACAAGGCCCTTGCCGCCGCGCGGCACGATCACGTCGATATGGTCGGTCATGCCCAGCATGAGCCCGACCGCCGCGCGGTCGGTCACCGGCACGCGCTGAATGGCATCCTCGGGCAGGCCGGCGGCGCTCAGCCCCTCGACAAGGCAGGCATGGATCGCGGCGGAGGAGTGAAAGCTCTCTGACCCGCCGCGCAGGATCACCGCGTTGCCCGCCTTGAGACAGAGCGCGCCCGCATCGGCGGTGACATTGGGACGGCTTTCATAGATCACGCCGATCACGCCCAAAGGCGTGCGCACCCGGCGGATATGCAGGCCATTGGGCCGGTCCCATTCGGCGATGACCTGCCCCACGGGGTCCTCCTGCGCGGCCACCGCGCGCAGCCCCTCGACAATCCCCCAGAGCCGCTTTTCGTCAAGCGCCAGCCGGTCGAGCATGGCGGGCGTCAGCCCCTTGTCGCGCCCCGCCGCCATGTCCTGCGCATTGGCGGCAAGGATGTCGTCACGCCGCATCCAGACGCAATCGGCAGCGGCCTCGAGCGCGGCCTGCTTGGCCTCGGGCGTCGCTGTCGCCAGTTCCGTCGCTGCAACGCGGGCGCGCGCGCCGATTTCGGCCATGACGGCGGGAATGTCGGTAAGATCCTTCATCGGCTTGGCCTTCCGCTGCTGAGGTCCCCTTATACCGCAGCCCCGCACCCGCCCGCAACGCCCCGCTTGCGTTCGGGATCGGGACTTGGCCTTCCGGCTGCACAGGGGCGTGCCGGGTCGGGAGAGCGCGGGGGTAATGATTGCCTTGAGCGGATATTGGGGGAGCCGCGCGAGGGCCCGACCGCAGGTGGGCGCTGCAACGGTTTTGGTGAGCGCTTTATGGTGCCAAATACTTGAACAATTGCGCGGGTGTGCCTCGTTGCAAAAGCGCCCGCCCGGGGGTCGGGCGCTCGCGCGGCGGCGTGCAAGCACGCCTTGATTCCGCGCGGGGGACAGGAGGCGACCGTCCCCTCAAGGCCAAAAACCGCCCCTCAACCCACCGCCGATTGCAGATCGAAGATCGGCAAGAGGATCGCCAGCACGATCACCAGCACCATCGCCCCCACCACCAGCATCAGGAGCGG
This sequence comes from Roseovarius sp. MBR-6, assembly GCF_040547525.1. Taxonomy (NCBI): domain Bacteria; kingdom Pseudomonadati; phylum Pseudomonadota; class Alphaproteobacteria; order Rhodobacterales; family Roseobacteraceae; genus Roseovarius; species Roseovarius sp. MBR-6. The sequence goes on from NZ_JBEPPW010000003.1 coordinate 92,662, forward strand.
GTCGATGAGCGCCGAGACGCGCTTGCGCTCGTTGGTGAGCCACGACTCCACCAGCACCGCCGCGCGTTCGGTCATCCGTCCCAGCCGCGCCGATTGTTCGCCCGCGGCAATGAGTTGGCGGCAAACGGGCGGCACAAGGCTCATCCGCGCAAGGCCCTGGCTCAGGCTTTCGCCGCGCCGCACCGCCTCGGCCAGGTCCTCGGCCTCGGCGCGAAAGCGGCGGATCACCAGAACCTCGCCCGCCGAGGCGGCGGCATCCACCACCGCCTGACGGCTGGAAATGACCAACGCCAGCGTGCGCAGGTATTGCGCCGCCGCCGACAGCCGCATGAGCCGCCCCACCACCGGCAGGCGCAGCGCCACCCCGTGCCAGCGGTCGCGGATCGCAGGCACGCGCAGCGCGAAAACGATGCCAAGGACCAGCCCCGCCGTCCCAAAGCCAAGCGCAAGCGCATTGGCCTGGACGAAATCGCTGATCCCCATGACGAATTGCGTGAGCGGCGGCAGCGGGCGCCCCGTGACGGCGAACATGGCGGCAATCTCGGGCGCGACATTCACCATCAGGACCCCCGCCACCAGAAGCGAGACCGCCGCGACAAAGGCCGGGTAAATCAGCGCCGTGGCCAGTTGCGCGCGGTCCGCGCCCACCGATTCGAGATAATCGGCCAGCCCCTCGAACACGGCGGCCACATCGCCCGATCCTTCGCCCGCGCGCACCGCCGCGATGTAGAAGCGCGGAAACCCCGCCCCGGCGATCTCGAGCGCGGTCGAGAGCGGCTGGCCGTCCATCAACGCGGCCTTGGCCTCGGCCGCCGCCGCCTCGATCACGGGGGCGGTGCCCGAGGCGCGGATCGTCTCGAGCGCGGTTTCGGCGGTCAGGTCCGACGACAAAAGCACCGCCATCTGGCGGGTAAAGACCGCGCGCATATCAGCATTGAGCCGGGTGCGGCGTCCAAACGCTGGACGGCGGGCGCGCGCCCCCTTGGCGGTGATCGCCTCGGCGAAAAGGCCCTGACCGCGCAGGAGATCGGCGGCCTGCGCCTCGCTCTCGGCCACCAGCGTGCCACGTTTGCGCGCGCCCGTCGCGGTGAAGGCGGTATAGGCAAAGGCCCTCACAGGGCGTCACCCACCACCCGGAGCGCCTCGGCCAGACTGGTCCTGCCCGCCGCGACCTGATGCAGCGCCTGCCCGAAAAGCGTCTGCTCGGGCGGCAGCGCCACGCGTTTCATCTCGGTCTCGGATTGACCGGCGTCGATGGCCGCGCGCAACTCCTCGGACACTTCGAGGATCTCGAACACGCCGACGCGGCCCGCATAGCCGGTGCCGTTGCAGGTGTCGCAGCCCCGCGCGGTATAATGCCGCTCGGGCACGGGCAGACCGGCGGCGGTGAAGTGGCGGGCGGCCTCGGGGTCGGGTGCCGCGCTCTGGCGGCACTCCAGACAGAGCTTGCGCAAGAGGCGCTGCGCGATCACCCCGCGCAACGTCGCGGCAATCAGGAAATCGTCCAGTCCCAGATCGCGCAGCCGCACCACCGCGCCGACCGAGCCATTGGCGTGGAGCGAGGAAAACACCAGATGCCCGGTGAGCGAGGCCTGCGCGGCGATGCTCGCCGTCTCCTTGTCGCGGATCTCGCCCACGAGGATGATGTCGGGGTCCTGCCGCAGCGCCGCGCGCAAACCGGCGGCGAAGGTCATGCCGATCTCGGAATTGATCTGGGTCTGGCTGATCCCCGGCAGATCATATTCGATCGGGTCCTCGGCGGTGAGGATGTTGCGCACCTCGTCATTGGCCAGTTGCAAGAGCGAATAGAGCGTCGTCGTCTTGCCCGAGCCGGTCGGCCCGGTGGCAAGAATGATGCCGTTGGGTCGCTCGGCCATGCGTGTCAGGATCGCCTCCTGATCGGGGCGCAGGCCAAGCTGCTCCAGCGGCATGAGGCCAGCGGAGCGATCCAGCAGCCGCATCACCACCCGCTCGCCATAGTTTCCCGGCAGGGTAGAGACGCGCACATCAATGGCCCGCCCGCCAAGGCGCAGCGCGATATGCCCGTCCTGCGGCAGGCGGGTTTCGGAAATATCCAGCCCCGCCATGACCTTGAGCCGCGACACCACGCGCCGCACCGGCACGTCGCGCCGGTCGAGCACGGTCTGGAGCATCCCGTCCACCCGCATCCGAGCGCGCAGGCCCGCCTCGTGCGGCTCGACATGCAGATCGGACGCACTGGCGCGCACCGCGCGGCGCAAAAGCTGGTTCACAAGCTGGATGACCGGGGCCTCCTCGTCGGCCTCCAGAAGGTCGCGCGGCCCCTGTCCGCCCGTGCCCTCCTCCAGATCGAAGGCCAGCCCGTCCTCGCCCGCCTCGGTGCCGTCGTCGCGGTAGAGCGCGGCAAGGCGCGTCTCGAACGCCTCGGCACCGAGCCTTTCCAGGCCGAGCGCGCCCCCGGCGCGACGCCGCGCCTCGCGGAGCCCGAGCGCGCCCGCCTCCGGTCCGGCCACGAGCCGCCCGCCCTCGATCAGCACCTGCATGTCTCGGGCCAGCGCAAAGGGCAAGGGCGGCGCGGTCATGCCTAGCGATCCGCGAAGGTGAGCCGCGAGGGCAAGGGCGGCAGCCGCCGCGCCCGCGCCGCCGGGTCGATGAAATTTGCATCGAACGGCTGGTTGAGGTTGACCCCGTCGAACGGCAAGAGCTGGTCGGACTGTTGCGGCCAGGTGCCGTCATCGGGCGGCGCGATGAGCGCGGAGGCGCGGCGCGCCTCCTGTGCAAGGCGGCGTGTCTCGCGGGCGGCCTCGGCGTCGCTCGACAGAATGCGCGGACGCAGCATCACCAGCAGGATGCGCTGGTTTTGCGAGGTCGAGCGCCCCTTGAAGAGCCGCCCCAGCAGCGGCAGTTCGCTCAGCCCCGGCACCCGCTGGTTGATCGATCCCGAGCCGTTTTCCAGAAGGCCGCCCAGCATGATCACATGCCCGTCGCGCACCAGAACGTTGGTCGAAAGTTCGCGCTTGGAGGTGATCTCGCCCCCGGCGGCAGAGGCGGAATTGGTCAGGTTCGACACTTCCTGTCGCAACTCCATGCGCACGGTCTTGTCGCGGGTGATCTGTGGCGTCACGCGCAGGGTCAGGCCGACATCCTGCCGCTGGATGGTCTGGAACGGCTGGTTGGGCACCGCGCTGTCGCCCACGGTGGAAAAGCTGCCGGTCACGAAGGGCACGTTCTGCGCGACGATGATCTCCGCCTCACGGTTGTTCAGCGTCAGGATCGACGGGGTCGAGAGCAAGCGGGTGGAGCTCTTGGAGGCCAGCGCCGCGATGAAGCCGCCGATGCCGTTGGAGCGGTCGAAGGCCGCGATGCTGCCGCCGGTGCCGCCGCCGGTGGGCTGGCCGCCCGCAAGCACGGTCGTCACAAGGCTGGTCAGCGTCGGGCGGCCCGGAATGGCGAATTCGACGCCGCCCACAGTCGCATCCTGAATGACGCCGCCGAACTGGAACGACAGATCCGAGAAACTCTCCACCGAAAGCTCGAAGATCACCGCCTCTATCAGCACCTGATCGGGCCGCTGATCCAGCCCGCGCACCGCCGAAACGATGTCGGAAAGCCGGTCGGTGGGCGCGGTGACGATCAGCGCATTCTGCGAGGTCTCGGCCACCACCGTAATCCCCTCGGACGAGGTCACGGCCCCCTCTGCCGTGCCGCCGCCACCGCCAAAACTCTGGCGGATCACCTCGGCCATGTCGGAGGCATCGGCATAGTTGAGGCGCACCACTTCGGTGGCGATGCTGCGCTGCGGCTTGTCCAACTCGGCCACCACACTGCGCACGCGGTCGCGGAATTCGGGCGTGCCCGACACGATCAGCGCGTTGGAGCGCGGATCGGCCGAGAGGCTCGCGCCCGGCGGCGCGATGGAGAGCGCATTGATCACGCCGAGCATTTCCGACGCCTTGCCGCTGCGCAACGGAATGGTCTCGATGGCATTGCGCGACGGCGTGTCGAGCCGGTCCACAAGCTGCACGATGCGCTGGAAATTCTCGCGCCGGTCCGACAGGATCATCAGCCCCGCCTCGGGCACGGTCGAGAGCACCGCCTCGCCGGGCAGAAGCGGGCGGATGACCTCGGCCACCTCCTCGACGGGGCTGTTGCGCAGGGTGATGACGCGGGTCTCGAAATCGCCGCCGCGCCGCGCGCGCGCATCACCGGGGGCAAGCTCGCGCGCCACGTCGAGCGGCACGATGCGGTCGGTCTCGGTCCCCTCGACGATGGTGAGGCGGTTCAACTCCAGCACGTTGAGGAAAATCTCGTAAATCGCCGCCGGGGTCACGGCATTGGGCGCGACCACCGTGACCGAGCCCTGCACCCGATCATCAAGGATAAAGTTGCGCCCGGTCGATTGCGCCACGATCTGCACGAAGTCGCGCAGGCTCGCGTCCCGCAGATCGAGCGAGACCTGCGCCGCGCCGGGCATGGGCAAAAGAAGCCAGAGAGCGACGAGCACGGATAAAAGGCGGTGGAGCGTCATGGGAGCCTTTCGGAAATCGGTTGCCGCAAATAGGATGATCACAAGGACTTCACATATGTGTGAGGATAGCCGATCCTCCCCGTCCATGCCACGGGAAACCGAAGGGATGGCGGGGGTGATTTTTCCATGGGCAGCCCTCACGACGGCGTGATAGGTTGCGCCGGTAAGATCGGACAGGCGAATTTGATGGATGGATTGAAAAGAGGTATCGCACTTGGGCTGAGCCTGTTGGCTCTTGCCGCTTGTGAGCCGGGGGCGATCAGTCAGGGCGCTGACTTTCAAAGAAAATATGAGGGTGCCCGCAAGGCGCTGGAGGACGGGAATTACGATCTTGCCGCGCGCAACTACGCGGCACTTCTGCCGTCGGCGGGGCCATTGGAGCCGCGGCTGCGGCTTGAATATGCCCATGCGCTCTTGCGCGCCGATCGCCATGACGAGGCGGCAGCGGAGGCCGGGGCCGTGGCGCGCGGGCAATCGGGCAGCAACCGAGCGGCGGCGCTCGCGGTGGAGGGCACGGCGCTGCACGAGAGTGCGCTCGCCGATATGCGCGCAGGCCGCGCCGCGCCCGACAAACTGCGCCGCGCCGAGGCGGCGCTCGCCGAGATGCTGCGACTCGACCCGTCGCTTGACCCATTGGGCGCGATGCAGAGCCGCCGCGACGAGATCGCGGGCAGCCTGCGGCGGGGGTGATACAAGGCAATTTCAGAGGAAGGTGATGAACTTGTTCGGTTCGACAGTGCGACAAGGTTCTACCGCGCGGGCACCAGCCGCAGGTCGGCGGCCACCACATCCTCACGCGCGCCGCGCTCGAAGGCGAAGCCGGCCAGATCGTAGCCCCAGACGCCGCTCTGCCCCGAGAGCCATTCGGCCAGCGCGGTAAAGCGGACGGCGTCAAAGCGCAGCGTTATGCCGCCATCAGCGGTATTGGCCAGCTCGCTCACCACCTCACGCAATCCCGCCGCCCGCAGCCCCGCCTCGATCCCGCTGATGCCGATGGCGGTCGTGGCCCGCGCACGCGACGTGCCCGCGTCGCGGGCAAGACGCGCATGGGTGAGGGCCTGTTCGGCGACCCAAAGTTCGGTCATGCGCGCCTCGGCCAGCGCCGCGCGCGCCGCCGATTGGCGCTCCAGCATCGGCAGGGCCACGCTTTGCAGCAACAAAAGCGGCAGACCGATGACAAGAAGCGCCAGCAGCGCCAGACGCTCGCGGCGGCTCCGTTCCAGCATCAGACCGGCGAGACGGTCGAAAAGCGCGCTCATGGCCCAGCCCCCGGCACAGTCGCGTCAAGCGCCAGCACCGCCTCGACCCCTGCCCCCTCGCGCGCGACCGATTGCGTTACACGCGCCTCGGTCCCGGCGGCGGCAAGCGCGGCCATGAGCGCATCAAGCGCCGCGAAATCGCCGATTTCAAGGTCGATCACCAGCCCTGCGCCGGGCTGATAGCCCGCGCGGGTGACGCGAAGCTCATGCCCGGCCAGCACCGCCCCCGCAAGGCGCAGCGCCTCGAGCGGGCGGGGCTCGGCGGTGATCTGCGTCGCGCGCGCGGCGGCCCGCTCGAGCGCCAGACCGACCTGCGCGCGGATATCGAGGATCGGCCCCGACGGGATCAGCCCGGCGCGCGCCAGCCGTTCGGCATTGAGCCGGTAGGCAAGGCCCTGCGCCGCAAGCCGCTCGGTCTCGATCTGCACCGAAGCCGCCCAGAGGCCAAAGCCCGTCAGCGCCAGCACCAGCGCGGCGGCAATGTGCCCAAGGCCGCGCCGCATCGCCGAGCGCTCGGCCTCGGGGTCGCGGGCAAGATCGAGCGTCAGTTCGCCATGGGCAAAGCGCGCGGGCGCAAGATCCGGCGCAAGCGCCTCGGGTGTCGCCGCCACCGGCCAGCCTTGCCCCGCGAGCCATGCATCAAGCGCGGCAAGGGCCGGACCAAGCCGCAGCACCGCGCGCGGCGGCGCGGCCTTCCCCGCCTCTTCCAGAAGTGCCAGTGCCAGATCCGGCTCGGCGGCAAACCCGTCCTCGGGACCAAGGCGCGCGCGCACGCCCTCGCCCTCGCCCTCGGTCTCGATCACCCACAGCCCCGCTGCTGCAGGCAGGCAGAGATAATCGGGCAGCACCGCGCGGCAGGCGGTTCCGGCCACCCGCGCAGCCCAGGCCCCGCGCGCCTTCGTCTCCACCACCAGCATGCGCCGCCAGCCCTCTGGCGCGGGACCAAGCCGGGCGGGGCGCATCTCGGGCCCGGCCCCGATCGCATCGCGCACCTGACGCCGCGCCACACGCTCGCGCGCCACCCCCTTGAGGCCCGGCGGCAGATCGAGCGGCAAGAGCGGCACCTCGGCCCCCGGCACCCGCAACACGAAAGCCCGCTCCGGCAGCGGCGCATCCCTGCTCAGATCGTGCAGGACAAGGGCCGTCTCGGGGCGGGCCTTGCGGCGGAATGGCAGGGTCATGGCAGGATCATCCGGCGGTGAGCTATTGTGACCGCCCCATCGAGGGGCGCGCGTTCCAGCGTCAGGATGCGGCTTTGCACGCGCCCGTCAAGCGCCAGATCGAAGCGCGCCTCGAACCAGCGGGTGCGGGTGGCGAAACCGCCCGCCGCGGCCTCGGCCTGCGCGATCACGCGCGGGTGAATGAGGCGCTCTGCGCGGGCCGCGAAATCGGCGGGGCTGGTGAAGGGCGCACGGGCCCGCTCGTCCAGCAGCCGCGCGATATTGGCGGGGTTGGCGGCGGGCAGCACGGCAGCCAGCACCTCGGCCGGGGCGGTGTTGACATTGAGCGGCGTGCCCGGCGGAAGCGCCGCCACGTAAGGCGCAAGGCCTAGGTAATGCGCCTCTGTCATACCGCGCACAAGGCGCAGCGCCTCGACCCGGTCCACCGCCCCGGTGCCCACCTTCACCGGCACCGGGCGGTTGACGTAATCGGCGGCGCGCACCGGCCCGCGCGGCTGCACGAAACCCGCGATCTCGGAGCCGAGCACCACCGGCAGGCCAAGCCGCCGCAACAGCCGCTCAAAGGCGCGCGCGGCGGCGCCATCAGTGGCATTGGCAAGGCTGTTGACGTTGAAGCGCCCTTGAAGATCAGAAAGTTGGCCGGTGAGCGTGCCCCGGTCGATCTGCGCTTCGATGGGCTGGCGCGCCCATGGCTCGTTCAGGTGGTCGATTTCGGGCGCGCGCAGCCAGTCGGCGCGCAAGACCGGGTCCAGAAGCAGAACCGCCGCATCAAGATGAAGCGCGGCCTGCTGGCTGGTCTGAAGGTGCGCCGCGCGATCAAGGCTCGCGCTGGCGCGCAGCATGAGGCCAGCCGCCAGCGCCGCAATCGCCGCCACCATGATCAGCGCGTTGAGCAACGCGATGCCGCGATCCCCCCTCATGGCAGGGCCACCAGGATCGCGATCGGTCCGTAAAGCTCTGATTCGAGGGTGACTTCAATAGCACGCGGCAGGCGCTGGCGGGCCTCCTCGCCCGGCTGGCCCCACCCCGCGATCCACCCGTCCTCTGGCCCCGCATAGGCGCGCAGGCGCAGCCCGGACACATGGTCAAGGACACCCGTTTCGGGCGACAGGGCCAGGTCGGAGGCCGGGCGCATCACCGGCCAGACCGCCCGCAAGAGCCGCTCCTCTGCCCGGTCATGCCGCCAGATGACGCGTTCGGTCCCGGCGGTCTGCGCCTCGGGCAGCACCGCACGGGCCTCGGTCGAAAGGGCGAACCAGCCCTCTTCGGCGCTGCGATCCAAGAGCGGTGGCTCGGGCTCGAACCCTTCGGGCGGCCAGAACCGAAGATCGGCGGCGGATTTCAGATCGGCGCGCAGAAGCACCAGCGCGCGGGCGAGTGCGGCCGCGTTCTCGGCGGCGGCACCGGTGCTGTCGCGGGCGCGCAACATGCCGCTGAGGGTTTGCAGCCCCATCACCGCGACCAGCGCGAAAATCGCCATGGCAGCGACCAGTTCCAGCAGGGTCAGGCCACGCTCGCCCCTCATGGCGTCACGTCAAGGCGCGCGATGACGATGACCTGCGCGCCCGGCCCGCTTGCCCCGCGGGCGCGGATCGTGGCCTGAACAAAGCCCGCACGCGTCGGCTCTTCGTCGATCTCAAGTCGCCAGCCGCCAGACAGGTCGCGCGGCAGCGCGCCCGCCACGCGCGCGCCGTATAGGCGGTATTCCTCGGCCCGGTTGAGCGCGACCTGAAGCGCAAGCGCGCGCGCGCTTTCACCGCCAAGCGCGCGCGTCGCGCTTTCGGTGCTGCGCAGCGCGGCCATGGTCGCCATGGCCAGCACGAGCACGGCCACAACAACCTCCAAAAGCGTGATGCCGCGTGTGGACGCGCCGCTCATTGCGCCCCGCAGTCAAGACCCGCGAGCGGCACCGCACGGCAGAGCGTGACCACGCCCCCGGTGGTGAAACGCACGGTGACAGGGGTCAGTTTGCCATCCGGCAGAAACACCAGATCGGGCACGGGCGGATCAGGACGTTCGCGCGCAAGGATCGGCCCATCCGTTCCCTCAAACACCACCGCATCGCGGAATTTCTGAACCGGGCCAGAGGTTTGCCAGCCCTGCCCGGCCCTCACGGGCCGCAGGACCTGCCAGCCCCCGGACATTACGCGCAGCCCCCGCGCCTCCTGCCCGAGCAGGGCGGCATCCATCAACGCGCCATAGGCCTCCGCGAAATGCGCCGCGTCCGAAGGCCCGGACCGCCGCCCGACCGAGAGCGTCGCGGCCAGCGTCAGCGTCGCCATGACCGCGACCACCACGACCATTTCAAGAAGCGAAAACCCTGCCGCGCCGCCGTGCCTCACCCGTCCCATGACCCGATATCCGCATCAAGCCCGGTGCCGCCCGCGACACCATCCGCACCAAGCGTGAAAATGTCGAACTCGTCATGCACGCCGGGAGAGAGGTATTGGTAATCGTTGCCCCAGGGGTCCTTGGGAAGGCGGTCGATATAGCCGTTTTGCGCATAGTTGGTCGGCACCGGCTCGGTCGCGGGGCGGGTGACGAGGGCAGCAAGCCCCTGTTCGGTGGTCGGATAGCGGAAATTGTCCAGCTTGTAGAGCTTGGCCGCGCTGGAAAGTGAGGAAATATCGGCCTGCGCGCGCGCCACGCGCGCCTGATCGGGCCGGTCGATGATACGCGGCATCACGACAAGCGCAAGGATCGACATGATCACCACGACAACCATCAGTTCGAGCAGCGAAAAGCCCGCATCGCGCGCGGCGGGGCGGTTTGCACACGGGATGGAGGAGTTATTGATTTGCATGGTAATTCTGCCTTTGAAATGCGCTAGGCTCTTGCGGGAATCATACGTCACGGGCGCGTCACTGGCAATCGCCGCGCCGGTCATTTTTCAGGAGGGCCGTGATGCCCGAGACCTTTCCGCTCGCGGTTTTCCTCTGTCTGAGCGGGGCGGCGCTGGGGTCGTTCTTCGCCGCGTGGGCGGATCGGCTGGCGCGCGGACAAAGCATCGTGGCGCAATCCTCGGCCTGCGGCACCTGCGGAGCGCGGATCGGCTGGCGCGATCTGGTGCCGGTGCTCTCGTGGCTCCGGCTGGGCGGGCGCTGCCGTGCCTGCGGGGCGGCTATCCCGAAACGGCTTTATTACGCCGAACTTGCCGGTGTCGCGCTGGCGTCCGTGGCCATATGGGTCGCGGCCACCCCGTGGGAGATGGTGTTGGGGGCGCTCTTTCTGTGGCTGCTCATGGGGCTGGCGCTGTGCGATCTGGCGGCGTTTCGCCTGCCCGATCCGCTCAACGCGGCGCTGCTGGCGGTCGGGCTGGCGATGGCCTCGCAGGGCGGCGCGCTGGCCGAAGGGCTGATCGGCGCAGGTGCCGGCGCGGGCGCATTTCTGGCGATCCGGCTTGGATATGCCACATTGCGCGGACGCGAGGGGCTGGGTCTTGGCGATGTCAAGCTCATGGCCGGGCTCGGCGCGGCGCTCGGATGGGTGGCGCTGCCGCTTGTCGCCCTCATTGCCGCGCTCGCGGCAATGACGCTGACGGTGCTGCGGCGGCGCGCCGTGGCCAAAGACGTGACCGGTGCCGAAGAAATTCCCTTCGGGGCGTATCTCGCGGCGGCGGCGGGCGCGGTCTGGCTGCTCGCGGCGAGGGGCAGCGTTTACTGAGACAAGGGCCCCGAAAGGCACGGGCGGCAGGTTGCCCCACCGCCCGCTACGTCCCCTGTGGCCCATTACTCAAAACCTCAGGGAACGATCCAGTCACTGACCACGCGGTAGCCCAGCCGCGTCTCGGGGGCCAGTTCGGCGATGAAGGCGCCCTTGGAGGCGATCCTCTGTCCCGGCCCGAGACCAAGCTCGGGATGGGTGCCGACATTCAACTCGCTTTCGGCGAGGTGCTCGACGATTTCCATCACGTAATCGCGGTAGAAATCGGTGATGACATGCATGAGGCCAAACTCCAGCATCGTCATCGCGTAATAGGTCTGCATCTGCGTATGCGAATGGGTGATCGGCAGACGGCGCGAATTCATCCAGGCGCGCACGCGGAACTTGCGCGGGTGATAGGCACCGGGCTGCTCGTAAGGCCAGACCACGCGGGTGCGCGGGATCATCGTCTCGGGCAGGCCCGACGCGGCCTCCATCTGCACTGCCGAGGGCAGGAACAGCCGTGCGGGTGGCCGGGTATCGGCGAGCACTGCCACGGCCTCGGCCGCAGTCTCGGGCCAGATCACCAGCGTATCATCCGCGCCAAGCCCCGCGAGCGCAGCCCTCAGGCCTGCGGCATCCGCAAAGCCGCGCGTCTCGACCGGCACATCGGGCAGCATCCGCGCCATCGTCGCGGAAAACGCCTCGGCGGGGCGAGTGCCTTTCGGCGCGTCGGCATGAAGCTGGACCACGCGGGCGGGCGGTTGCTCCTCATCGCTGAGATGGATGGCGAGCGCCTCGGCCTCCAGCGCGACACCACGGTTGAAGAACACCGAATAGCCGTAGCGCCCTTCACCCGGTGTCGGCAATTCGGTGTTGGGAAAGAGGCACGGCATCCGCATGTCATCGCAAAACGCCCCGATCTCGTCCCACGGCCCCTCGACCAGACCGCTCACCGTCGCGAACACGGGCCGCTCGGCATAGAGCGCGTCAAGCTGTGCGCGCCATGTTTCGGGCGGACCGCTCAGACGCCAGACATGCAGTTTCCAGTAGCGATAGGCCGGGATGAAGTTCGACCGGTAATTGGGTGAAAAGGTCGGGTTTTGCGTGTCGACCGCCGTATCCTTGTTCATCCAGTCGACATAGGCCTCCATCGTGCGCAGCATCGCCGCGGCCTCGTCCGGGTCGGCATCGGGGCCGATGACGGTGGCGAGGTGGATATCCTGCGCCTCTACCCCCGGCGAAATCTCGGCCGAGAGCGTGCGCAGAAAGGCGACGAGATTGGCCACGTCCTGCGCCGAAAGCTCGTAGCGCGGCATGATCGGGTCAAGGTCGTGCCCGCCCGGATCGACACCCTCGCGCAGCGCGCGCGCGAGCAGAGCCTCGTCATAGGCGGACCGCATCCGGGGCTGTCGCACCCGCGCCCAGAAACCGGGCGGCTGCACCTCCTGGTAAAGCTCCTTGAAATTGCGGTTGCGGTCGAGCGCCTTCTTCTCGAACAGCACGCTGCCGATGATGGGCGGCATGTAATTGCCCCCCTCCGAGGTGCCGAACCCGCTTGGACGGTGGCAGGAGACGCAGGAGAATTGAGCACCGGACACGGCCACGTCGCCCTGGGTCACCCCGCGAACGGGCGCGCCATCGGCACCGATCCCCTCCCAGTAGAGCCGCTTGCCCGCCGCAGCATCGCCCGCCTGCCCCGCGCCCGCGCCAAGCGGGGCAAGTGCAAGCGTCAGCGCAAGAGCCGCAACCCGCATGAACCCTGCTTGCATCAGTTCACCTCGGGGCGCACAAGCCGGGCATATTCCCCGGCAAGTTCCTCGGATCCGAGAAGCCCCTCGATCCGAAGCCAGGGCGCATCGCCATTGGCGCGCAGGAAGGTCAGCGGGCGGTGATACATCTTGTTCTCGCCCTTGTAGACGGCGTCAAAGGCGCGCACGACCTGGAAGATATCGTCGAACCCTCCGGTCAGCATCACCCAGTTGTCCTTGGCCGCGTGCAACTCCGCATATTCGCGCAGCCTTGTGGGCGTATCGTATTCCGGGTCGATCGAGATCGACACCATCAGGTAATCGGGGTCGATGGCGGCAAGGTCTTCCTGCGTCTGGCCGAAGGTGGCGCTCTGCACCGGGCAGATGGTGGAGCAGCTTGTGAAGATGAAATTCAAGAGCACCGGGCCGTCGAATGCGAGAAGCTCGTCAAAGGCGACCTTTTGGCCATTCTGGTTGCGCAGGGTGATGGCGGGGGCGCTATAGGCGTGGCTGCCGCGCTTGTATTGAAAGCCGTCAGGGCGCATCGCACGCTCGGAATTGCCCTCGTCCATGCCAAGATGGCCGGGCATCCGGTGGTCGGCGGCGGCATGGCCATGATGGGCCGAATGATCCTGATGGCCGGAATGATCCTGCTGCGCGGAATGGCCACTGTGATCCTGGCCAGAATGAGCGCTGGTCTTGGGCGCGCCGTGATTGTGGCCGTCATGGGCCTGCGCGCTCAACGGCGCGAAAAAACCCGTCCCGACAAGCGCCAGGGCGGCGATGCGGACTGTGGCTGAAATCGGTTTCAGAATGGTCATGGATACCTCCATGGTGGCGATGAGTAATTTGTCGGCGGTTGGCACCGGCGGCAGGACCGCCGGTGCCGGGATCAAAGATCAGTGGACCGACCACACGGCCTGATCGTGATGCAGCGCGTCGAACTGGTAGATCCGAAGGCGGCGCGACGGCTCGTAGGTGAAGTTGACAATCACGTCATGCTCGCCCACGCCGTCGGTATTGACGTAATCCGCCGTCGGGATCATCAGCCCGCCCCAGGCACCGAACTGGTGCGGGCCGGGACCTTGCGGGTTGCCTGCCTGGCCCCGGAAGAGCGAGGCGGCGCCTTTGGCTTGGGCGTTGCCTTTGGCTTGTCCGGCGTTGCCCTTCGCAAGCACGGCATTGGCCTTGGCATTTACAACCGCGCTGTTGCCCGTGGCACGGGACGCGAGCGGCCCGACACTTGCCGATGGACGCTGCGCCGGGGGCACGGCGACCGGGCCACTTCCCGCAGTATGCACCCACCAGTGCACCCGACCGAAGGTAAAGAGCGGCCCCGCCCCGCCGACAGGCAGCGTGTTGTGGAAGGTATTTTCCCACCCGCGCAGCCCGCCGAAATCCACCAGAACATAGGTGTGCAGGAAGTAGTCACCGTTGAGCAGCTTGATCTTGAGCTGATCGCCGCGCTTGCTCCACTGCTCATCCTTCATGCGCACCTCGGCCCGGCCGTCATGGTCCCTGAGCTGGCCATACATCCGGTTGTTGAGGTAGACCACGGTCAGATCGTAATCGGGGTCCATGTCATAGCCGGTGGGCAGGCGGTTGCGGTTCTGCCAGTCCTCGAAGGCCTGACGGATCAACTCAGCACGCGCACGCACCGAAGAGCCGTTGATCAGGCCAAAGCTCGGGCGTTGGCCGTTCACGCCACCCAACTCGCTGAACATCCGCCACATGCGCTTGGCAGGAGCGGTGTCACCGATCTGGGCGATGGCATTAAGCTTGGTCTTCTGGTTCTGACGCGGGTTTTCACCAAAGACACGGATTTCCTCGGCGTTGCGCGGACGCCCATCGGCCAGAGGTGCAAGCACGTTCTCGGTCACCTGAACCCTGGGCGGGTGGATCCGCCAGCCCCAGTGATAGCTGAGGTTCCAGAACCGCGCCGGCGGCATCTTCATGTTGAGCGTGTATTCCTGACCCTCTTCCATCGGAAAGAAGGTCTGGTCCATGCCCACATTGGCGACGCGCGGTACAACGGTGCCGCCCATGGTCAGGTCAGGGCCGCCGATATCCGAAAGGTTGAGCTCGGACGGATCTTCATAGAACATCGTGAACGGCGCGAAATCCTCGTGGCCACGGTTGAGGATCTTTACGTTGTATTTGATCGTCCATTCCTCGTCGTTGACCACGGTCGGATCGACATAGGCCGTGTCCGACAGGACATGCGTGTCGAACCAGAGCTGGTTGATCTCGACCGTCTTGGTGACCGGATCAACCGATTTGGTCTTGAGCCCGCCCAGATAGTTCAGCAGCGGAAAGCCCTCATATTCCCGGCCCCGAAGCTCTCCGCGCAGCGTGTTGCCCTCGATGATATCGACCGCGTGCCGGGCAAGCTGACGAAGCTGGCCTGTGTTCACGCGCGCGGGGATCTCGTAGCAGAAACTGAACCGCGGCGTGCTGCGGCAGATGCGGCGCGGCTCTGACATGGCCTCGATCTGGTCGAGGATCCAGTCAAGATCATCGGTCGGCGAGGTCTTGTCGATGGTCGTGACCACCGGATCGTCGTGCAGGTTGTAGGGATTTTCCGGTGTCGAGGGCAGCGTGTTGGGGATCTCGTTGCCCCTGCAACTGCGCGCGTTCTCATACACCGTCGGGAGCAGGTTGGACGGGTTCGGCGAAAAGCTGTCCCCGTTCGGATAATCCGGATTTACGGGAAACACGTGCCCCCCGCTTGCCGTCGTGATCTCGGTCACCGTGGCCGCGCGCACAGGCGTGTCGTCCGGGTTTCTCAGCAACTCATACGTAACCGGATCGCGGGCCGCGTTGTCGCGGCGCGATTCAAGTTGCAACCGGGGCTGTTGACCGGAATTGAACATGTCGATGCAGGCCGCATTGAGCATCGACGGGTTCAGCGCCGGAGCGGGCACCGGTCCGAGGTCCTGCGACCAGGCGGGAAGGCCCCCGATCGTGGCCACGGCGGGCAGAGCCATCACCGCGGTCCATCTCATGGATTTGCGAAACATTTGGTTTGTCTCCGTTTCAAATGGCTTTCAGGCCCCGAAAATCCGGGGCCCGCAATCACACATCGCGGTTGTGGCTGCGCGGATCGCTGGCATTCAGCACGCGAGGCCCGGCCCGGCGCGGCTTTGCGCCCGGTTCCGGCAATGCCCCCGGCATCACCCAGGTCACGCGCTCGGCGGCATCGTCGGGGCGGATGTCATGAGGCATGGTGCCCCAAAGACCCACGCCGCCATTGCCGTAGAACACCACATCGACCTTGCGCTTGCCCGGCAGCGTCGCATGGCTCATGCGATACATCCGGAAGGCGAGATCGGCGCAATGCTGCGGCGTGCCGGTGAGAAAATGCCAGCCCTCGGGCGCGTTCAACTCGCGCGCATAGGCCGCCATGCGGGCAGGCGTGTCGTGCTTGGGATCGCGGGTGATCGAATACACGAACACATCGCGGCCCACCTTGTCGCCAAGTGCCTCGACCATCTTGCCCACATTGCGCGTGATCGGCAGATGGCCCTCATCGCGCAGGCTCATGAAGTGGAGCATCACCACCTTGTTCTCGATGAAGCCCTCGTAGAAGGCCATGCCGAGACCGTCCTGGTTGACCATCATCACATTCGGAAACGCGTGGCGCATATCCGGGTTGATGACGCCGCCACTGTCGACGGGGTTGCACAGGATTGGGGTGTCGTTGGGGCCGATATTGGCCGCGACCGCCCGAAGGCGCGCACGGGCCTCTTCGGCGGCTGCTGCCGCGCGTTCCTGCGACGATCCGGGCGTGGTGTAGAACCCCGCCGTCATCCCCGCAGCCGCCGCGACCGGCAGGCTCGCCATGAATTGACGTCTGTTGGTCATGTCTTGTCCTCTCTCTATCAGAGAAATCCCTAAGGCCTGCTCAGTCGCCCTGACCCGGCTCGACGATGTCCCAGCGGATCATCATCGCGTGGTCTTCATGAACGACGTTGTGGCAATGCATCACGTATTTACCCAGGAAGTCGCGCCAGCGGCCGAAGAAGGTCACCTCGTCGCCCGGTGCGAGCGAAACGACATCCTTGCGCGACCGCTCGATGGCCGAGGGCGGACGCCCGTTGACCTCGAGGATCTGGAACTCTTCGAAATGGGTATGCACGGGATGCGCCCAGGCACTGCCCTCGTTGCGGAAGGTCCAGATCTCGGCGCTTCCCTGCTCGATCTTGGCATCCACGCGGTTGGGATCCATCAGCCGCCCGTTCACCGTCCAGAGCCCGTTGTCGTAGTCAAAGACAAAGAGCCGCTTGCGGCGCACTTCGGACATGCGGATTTCCGGCAGCTTGCGCATCGTCGACGGGATAAGCGAAGGATCGTACACGTCGCCCGGTTGCGGCCGGAACTCGATCACGCCCATGGCCTCGTCTTCCGAGAGGGTGTAGCCGGTCGGCCCCGCGCCATCGTCACGGATTTCCATGCGGTTCATGAACCGGACCTTGTCGCCCGGCTCGTAGCGCGAGAAATCGACGATGATGTCGAACCGGTTGGCCACGTAGATCAGCACCTCGTCCATGACGAGCGGCCGCTCGAGCAGGTTGCCGTCATTGGTCAGCACGGTGAAGGTGTCGTTATAGGGCGCGCTGCCATCGCCGGGAATGACCCGCAGATAGATGCGATAGAGCCGCGATGGCCCGCCGTTGAGAACGCGGAAGCGATACTTGCGCCGGTCCACGTCAAGATAGGGCTGGATGATGCGGTTCACGGTGATCCGGTCGCCGATCATGCCTTGCGTGGTGTATTGCAGCCGGTTCGAGTCGTAGCTGTCGGGCGTGTCCTGCGAGTTGCCCACATCCACGGGTGCGGGCCGTGCCGCGACCGTCGGCGGCGTGCCGTCCGGCAGGAAGAAATCCCACCGTGCCTGACCCTCGGACGTGAACATCACGTCATGGATGATCAGCGGCACATCGTATTTGCCCGAGGGCAGACGGAAGGCGCGCGGGTTGGGATCGGTCTCGTCGCCCGAGTCCCGCTCGTCGAAGAGCAGATAGAACCCCGAAAGCCCGGCATAAACGTTGGTTGCCGTGAAATCGAGCCGGTGATCGTGATACCAGAGGGTATTCATGATCTCGGTGTTGTCATAGCTCCAGCCACCCGGAGAGCCTGCCGGGAAGTTGGCGTAATGGTGATCCCAGAATTCGCCGGGGTTGAAGAAATCCTGCGGAATTCCGTCGGATTCGGACGCGGTATGCGCGTTGTGCAGGTGGATCGTCGGCGAGGGCACGGCAAACTTGATCTGGCCGCTACCGACCGGCGGCAGCATGTTGTTACGGCGCAGGAAAACCGGCTCGCCATAGCGGGCGTGATAGGTCTCACCCGGCGTGATGCCATTGAAACCCCAGTGCCACGACCCTACCTCGGGATCACCGCCACGACCGACCACACCGGGCGTGCCATCGCCGTAAGGGGGCTGCCAGTGATATTTCCAGCGGAATTCGCTGATCGTCTCCTGGTAATGCTTTTGCGGGGTAAATTCGTCAAAGCGCTGGTGGCGCTCCGGATCGATCGGCGGATCATACGTCGCCGGGTCGATCGGTTGGGCCACGGGCATGATGTTGAGCGGTGCCGTGAACGGCTCCACATAGGGGCTCGGCTCCACCACGATGCTCGGTTGGAACGTGTCGGGGAACACAAGGCCCGTTTGCGGCAGCCCCTCTTCGGCACTGTCCGGCCATTGTTCGATCTCGACCGCGCCAGCTTGCGTTGCCGCAACGGTCGCGCCAGCCGCACCGAAGCCCAGCTTCAATGCATCTCTTCGTTTCATGCTTTGTCCTCCAGCAGAAAAAGCGTTTGAAATATGAACCAAGAGCAACGGCAAACCGCCACCCGCCCCGCGCCAGACATGCCGCGAGAGAGAAGGGCCGAAGCCCCATTTAGACCACAACCCCCTGCTCCAGCGCCGGGGCTTGTTATTTACAGATCGAGCAAGCGCTCGAGAGGTGGGGACAGGCCGGTAGGGTGAGTAATGTGTGGCCCGCGCACGCCCATGGGCGCACTGATTTTTGATCAATCTTCTGTGAGCTCGCGCTCCTTTTATGTCCGCAAGGCGGCCTTCATGATCGGCGAAAGAACACTCGAACAACCCGCCTTACGCCAATAATGCACCACATATTGTCGCACCTTTCAACGGTAACTTTTTCGTGATCGCATGTGATCATCTTTTTTCAGACCAATCACGGCGGCGTTACCGCACAAAATACCTATTATGAAAGTGATTTTTTAATTTGGAAGATTGTAGGAAACTCACTGATCACGCGGTTTGACACGTTATGTTTCAGGTCATCCGCCATTGGCGCATGTCAAGTGACATGGTCACTCAGCCGCGACCGGTGATCCGCACCGTGATCGTTCGCCGCTGACCGGCGCGCAGGATCTGGATTGTCAGCTCCTCGGCCTCGGCCAGCATGTCCTGCGCGCGCGCCAGCATCTCGGCATCGAGCACGGCATGGCCGTTTACCTCCAGGATCTTGTCGCCGCGACGCAGCCCGACGAGGTCATAGACCTGCCCCTCGCGCACCCAGAGGATTTCGGGCACCAGCTCTCCCTGGCCGCCATTGGGGGCCACCATCCGCACGCTGCCCGCGCGTCCCAGCACCCGGCGCATGTCGCGCCCGGCAAAGAGGCTGAACGGCACATCCGCACTCAACGGCGCGCCGTCGTCATTGCTGAGCACCCCCGCCAGAAGGCTCTGCGCGGTCTTGTCAAAGCCAATGAGGATCACCTCGCCGTCGCGCGACAGGCGCACGCCGTCCCCCTCGATGGCCAGCACCTCCTCGCCCGGTGCCAGACGGTCGCCCGCCCGCACGATCCGGTCTCCGCCGCTGCCCGCGAGGATCGCCCAGCCATCCGCCCCGCCCGCGACCAACCCGACAAGGCGATATGTGACCGGCGTGCGCTTGGGAGCCGCAGCTTGCGGTGGATCGGGCACATAGGCGTCAAAGAGCGGTGGCCAGTCCGGCGCAGTCTCGGGCAGGGCGGCGCGCGCCACCTCCTCAAGCTCGGCACCGATTTCGACCGGGGGGGGCGGCGCGGCCCGCGCGGCAAAAAGCGTCTGCCCGAGATGCCAGCCGCCATAGCCCAGCCCCCCCGCAGCCAGCAGGATCACGAGGCTGCTAGCGCGCATGGGGCCGCTCCTGCGCGCCCGGGAGGGCGGTGTATGACATCGCGAATGTAAAAACCCGGATCATGCGAAACAGCCTGAAGGAACGGGCACATCCTATCGTGACGCCGCACCGCCCCGCAAGCACTCGATCACCCCGCTCGGCGATGGCCCGGCGGCGGCAAGCGCCCCTCAGCGCGAATCCGGCGCACGGTGGCGGGCTCAAGGATGCGCTCCGGCAGGCGCGCCTCGGCCAGGCGGGCGCGGACGGCATCGAGGGATGGCCCAAAGATCCCGTTCGGGGCCACGCGCGTCGTTTTGCTGCGATAGGCCGGGGTGACGCGCGCGCATCCGTTACGCCCGCCCGGACCGCGCGCTCGATATCCATCTTGCTTTCCGACATGGCCCCGCCTCCGCGCAAGAGCAGAACCGCGGCCCCCCCCCGCCTCACGGCAGCGGTGCCACGCTCAGGGGCATCTCCCAGTCGCGCGGATCGCCGCCCTCGCCCTCGGGGCGGGCGAGCAGCACCTGCGCGTGAAAATGTCCGGTGGTCTCGACGCCGTCGGTTTCATGCCCCGCCGCGCGGGCGTTCAGGATGGCGCGGGCCTGCTCCTCGGGCCCCTCGAAACGGCGATGGACAAAGGGCGCGACGGGGAGCACCTCCTGCACCAGCCCGTGCCGCGCCAGCACCTCGGCCGCCGCCGCGCGCTCGTTGCCGCGAATGGGAGAGGTCATGACCCAGGGCTTGCGCGGCCCGCAAGCGCCCAGCACCCGGTCGAGCGCGCGCGGCATGAGCTGCGCCACCGAGCCGCATTCCACGATCATGTCCACCTGCCCGAGCGCGGCCGCAAGGCCGGGAGAGGGCGCGCCCGCCTCCAGATCCTCGGCATAGCCTTCGTCAAAGAGCCCGACCGCGCGCCCGTAAGCCACCGCATTGGGCATGATGTCGAGCCCGGTCACATGCAGGGGCGGCGCATGGCGGGGCAATTCTGCCAGCCAGGTCCGATCCCGCGCGATGACCTCGTCGGGCAGAGCGCCGTCGAAAGCGGGCGCGCGGTAGCGGGCCAGCACCTGCGCCAGCGTGACGTCGTGGCGCATCAGCAGCGTCACGATGCCGTAGCTCGACGCGAAATCGAGCAGGCGCGGCGTGCTCAGGCCCCGCGCACGGGCAAGCGCCACCAGCCCCGCCCTGAACGCTGTCACCGCATGATGCTGATTGCGATAGCCGAGCGCCTCCATCATGCGGAAATAGGCGCGGCAATCGGGCTGGTCATAGGTGTCGTCGAAGATCGTGACAAAGGCTTCGGCTTGCGGCTCGTCTGGCATGGTGCGGCGTCCTCATGACGGAATGGGCTTGGGCCAAGCTGCGCGCCAGACCGGGCAAATACAAGCAGCGAGGGGATTTTCTGTCACGCAGCGCACGCGCGCGTGATGCTCGGGCACAGATGCGGCCCCGCCGTGAAACATTGTTGCGCGCCGATTTACGGAATGTGAAGACCCGTGCGGCAACGTCATTTGCACGCAAGGTGTGTGGGCCGCATACTCGGCTGACATATTCCCAAGCCGCGAGGATCCGCCGCCATGGCCCAAGTCAGCGCACACACCCTGCCCGACACGTCGCGCGTGATGATGGGCGCGGGGCTTGCTTGGCTTGCGGTGGTGATCTTTGCCGCCGGTAATTCCATCGTCTCGCTGCTGGCCGAGATCGGGATGCAGAACCGCGTCATGGGGCGCAATGTCATCACCTATTGCAACCTGCTCTTCGTCGGCTCGCTTCTGTCCATCGTGCCCATGAGCTTCATGTTCTGGCGCGACTGGACGCTCGAGAACCTGCGCAAGCTCAGGCGCAAGCACTGGATGATTCTCACGCTCTCGGCCTTCCTGTCCTCGGCGCTGACGCCCGGCCTCTTCTTCTACGCGCTGGAAAAGACCACGGTGACGAATGTGGTTCTCGTGGGCCGGATAGAGCCGCCTCTTTTCCTGCTCGCCACCTGGCTGTTTCTGCGCGAGGAGTTCGAGCCATGGGCCTTTGTTGCCGGTCTCATCGCGCTCAGCGGGGCGGTGGTGATGCTGTGGATGAATGGCGGTGGCGGGATCGAGATCGGCAAGGGCGAGATCGGCGCTTTTCTGGCCACGCTCTCCTATATCGCCTCGACACTGGTCGCGCGCACCGGGCTGCGCGGCATCCCGCTCGGGATTTACGCAATCTATCGCACGGTGCTCGGTACGATCTTCTACTTCTTCCTTGCCATCTACCTGTTCGGCCAGGACCATTTTCAGGACGTGTTTCACCCGCTGGTCTGGGAATGGGTGTGGATCTATGCGGTCATCGTCGTGCTGGGCGGGCAATTCGCCTGGGCGCTGGCGCTCAAGCACGCGCGCTCTGGCGATGTGTCGCTGGCCACCTCGTTTTCCCCGGTGGCGGGCATCCTCATCGCCATGGTGCTTCTGGGCGAGGATCCGGGGCAGGGCCTGCTGCCGGGCGGCGCGATCATCCTTCTGGCCATCGGCATCGGCCAGTATGGGCGCCTCCGCTCGCGCCGGATACGCGAGGATTGCGTGACCAGGCGTCAGGCCGTCGAGCGCGCGCTCGAACATGAGGGCGAGGTGAATTTCAAGGGCGCGTGAGGGGCGGGGCCCGTCATCCTCCGGCCTGACCGAATGATCTCCCGGCCACGGTTCACCCGGTCTTGCCGCAGCACAAAACGCGGAACACCTCGCGCGGGGGATGCGCGCCGGTTAGTCCCAACCGCTCCAGCGCTTCCCGCTTGAGGGTGCCCCCTGCGCCGGTATCAACCCCGGTATCCGCCTCGAAATCCGCCGCGCCGGGCATTTCCCAGACCTCGACCGGCATAGAGGTGGCGACGCCGCAATGCGAGTTGCCGGGCGACACGATCACGCGCAGCCGCGCGGCATTGGCATGGGGCGCGTGATCCGGTGCCTCGGCCAGAGTTCCACGGCGATAGGTCGGAAAGCCCGCGAAAACAGCATCGAGCGTATCCCCGCCCGTCGCCAGATAGACGCTCACCCGCGCGCCCGAGATGAGCCGCGCCGCGATCAGGGCACCGGCATGGCGGACCGCCTCGGACTCGGTCCCGGCCAAAACCACAAGCTCCTCCAACAGCGCCAGCGGCTGCCGCGAGAGAAAGAAGGCGAGGATTTCCTCGGCCATGGCATTGTAATGCGTCACGTCGCGCGCATCGTGCTCGATCCGCCCGATATCGACCTCGGCCACCTCGGCACCTGCCGCGTGAACCCGCAACATCACGTCGAGATCGACGGCATAATCGCCGGTCAGGTGCGGGTGCGCGATCAGCGACCGGTCAAAGAGATAAATCCCGGTATTGGGCGCGCACAGCCCCCCCAGCCCCGGAAACATCAGCCGCAGCGCGGGGGCCACCAGAAGCCGGGTCATCGGCATGGTGTCTTGCGGATCGTTCCACGCCCCCTTGACCAGCCCCACGCCGGGCGCGCGCGCCTCGATCATGCGGGCAAAAAGCGCCGTGTCGAACCGGCCCAGATCGGCATCGACCTTCATCACCCAGTCATGCCGCGCCGCCGCCACGCCGCGCCTCACCGCGTGCCCCATGCCGCGCCGTGCCTCCTGCACCACGACAGCACCCGCGCCGCGCGCTGCCTCTGCCGTGCCATCGTCCGAGGCATTGTCGATCACCACCACCTCGGAGACATGGGCCATGGCGCGCATGGTGGCAACGACTTGCGTGATGGTCGCGGCCTCGTTTCGGGCGGGAATGATCACGCTGATCGGCTCTTGCATGGCGGCTCCTCGGGTTGGGTCCGACCCTAAGCCGAAGCGCCAGCCGCCACAACGGGCGCAGTCACACCGATAGCGTTGCCGTGATCGCGCGCGACCAGGCCGCGCATTTGCGCGCGCGGGTCTCGGCGGGCATCCGGGGCAGGAATTGCCGCTCAAGTGCCCAGCCCTTGGCGAACTCCGCCTGCCCCGGATAGATCCCCGCGCGCATCCCCGCCAGCCAGGCCGCGCCAAGCGCCGTGGTCTCGAGCACTTGCGGACGATCCACCGGCGCATCGAGAATGTCGGCGAGAAACTGCATGGTCCAGTCGCTCGCGCTCATGCCGCCGTCTACCCGTAGCACCGCATCGGCCCCCTGCCCCGCCCAATCGGCGCGCATTGCCTCGAGCAGGTCGCGGGTCTGGAAGCCCACGCTTTCCAGCGCCGCGCGCGCCAGTTCCGCAGGCCCCGTGCCCCGCGTGAGGCCAAAGATCGCGCCCCGGCAATCGGGCCGCCAATAGGGCGCGCCAAGCCCGGTAAAGGCGGGCACCAGCACCACCTCCTGATGCGGGTCGGCGGCATCCGCCAGCGGCTGCGTCTCGCGCGCCTCGCGGATGATCTTGAGCCCGTCGCGCAGCCACTGCACCACCGCCCCCGCGACAAAGATCGAGCCCTCGAGCGCATAGGTGGGCTGGCCGTCAAGCTGATAGGCGATGGTGGTCAGCAGCCGGTTTTGCGAGGTGACCGGCACCGTGCCGGTATTCAGAAGCGCGAAACAGCCCGTGCCATAGGTGGATTTGAGCATGCCGGGCTGAAAACACGCCTGCCCCACGGTCGCCGCCTGCTGATCGCCTGCAACGCCGAGAATGGGGATTTCGCGGCCAAAGAGATCGGCGCGGGTCACCCCGAATTCGGCGGCGCTGTCGCGCACCTCCGGCAGCATCTGCGTGGGGATATCCAGCAGGTCGCAGATCGTCGCGCTCCAGCGCCCCTTGCGGATGTCATAAAGCAGCGTGCGCGCGGCATTGGTGGCGTCGGTGGCGTGAACGCGCCCGCCGGTCAGCTTCCAGATGAGGAAACTGTCCACCGTGCCGAAGAGCAGATCGCCCGCGCGCGCCCGTTCGCGCGCGCCGTCCACATGATCGAGGATCCAGCGCAGTTTCGTGCCCGAGAAATAGGGATCGAGCAACAGGCCGGTGCGGGCGTTCACCATCGCTTCGTGGCCCGCGTCACGCAGGGATTTGCAGAAATCGGCCGTGCGCCGGTCCTGCCAGACGATCGCGCGATGAATGGCGCGGCCGGTGTGACGGTCCCAGACCACCGTGGTCTCGCGCTGGTTGGTGATGCCGATGGCGGCCACGTCCGCGCCGGTGATCCCGGCCTTCTCGATGGCCGCGCGACAGGTGGCGGCGGTGGTGGACCAGAGGTCATCGGCCTCATGCTCGACCCAGCCGCTATCGGGGTAATGCTGCGGGAATTCCTCCTGCGCGGACGTGACAGGCCGCATGGCGGCGTCAAAGAGGATCGCGCGGCTCGACGTGGTGCCCTGGTCGATGGCGAGGATATGGGTCATGGGGGGTCCGTCTTATTCACACGTCATTCCCGGGCGTGCCCCGAGGGTTTCCGATGTCGCCGTCATCCTCGGGCGTGACCCGAGTATCTCTCGTCGCCGTCATCCTCGGGCTTGACCCGAGGATCTCCCGACCAATAGACCATCCGGTCAAGCCGGATGATGACGCAGGCACCTGTCACCGGGGCGCGCAGGACGCGCGCGCCCCGGAACCTCTCGTTACTGCCAGGACTTGATCAGCTCGTCATAGGAGACGGTGACCGGAGCCTCGTCCTCGTTGTCGAGCTTGGCATAGGGCGCACCCGGCTGGCTGAACCAGTATTCGGCATCCCGCACCTCGTTCATCTTCGGGCCGATATCGCCCTGAACGCCCGCGCGCTCCAGCCGCTCCAGCACCCGCTCCTGATCGGCGCAGAGCGCATCGAGCGCCTCTTGCGGGGTCTTGGCCCCCGACATGGCGTCACCGATATTCTGCCACCAGAGCTGCGCCAGCTTCGGGTAATCCGGCACGTTGGTCCCCGTCGGCGACCAGGCCACCCGCGCGGGCGAGCGGTAGAACTCGATCAGCCCGCCAAGCCGCGGCGCGCGGTCGGTGAAGTGATCCGAGTTGATGGTCGATTCACGGATGAAGGTCAGGCCCACATCCGATTTCTTGAGATCGACCGTCTTGGAGGTCACGAACTGCGCATAAAGCCACGCGGCCTTTGCGCGGTCCACCGGGGTGGATTTCATCAGCGTCCAGGAGCCCGCATCCTGATAGCCGATCTTCTGGCCCTCTTTCCAGTAGACACCGTGCGGCGAGGGGGCCATGCGCCATTTGGGCGTGCCGTCCTCGTTCATCACCGGCAGGTCAGGCTGCACGGTCGCTGCGGTAAAGGCCGTATACCAGAACATCTGCTGGGCGATATTGCCCTGCGCCGGGATCGGCCCCGCCTCGGAGAAGGTCATGCCGGCAGCAGCGGGAGGCGAGTATTTCTGAAGCCACTCGATCGCCTTGGTGACGGCATAGACGGCGGCAGGCGCGTTGGTTGCCCCGCCCCGCGCCACGCAGGAGCCTACGGGCTGCGAGTTCTCGTTGACGCGGATGCCCCATTCATCGACCGGCAACCCGTTGGGCTCGCCCACGTCTCCCATCCCTGCCATCGACATCCACGCGTCGGTGTAGCGCCAGCCAAGGCTCGGGTCCTTCTTGCCGTAATCCATGTTGCCAAAGACGGCACCCTCGACGCCCAGATGCGACAGATCGCGCCCGGTGAAGAATTCGGCGATATCCTCATAGGCCGACCAGTTGACCGGCACGCCAAGGTCATAGCCGTATGTAGCCTTGAAATCCGCCTTGTTCTTGTCGTCGTTGAACCAGTCGTAGCGGAACCAGTAGAGGTTGGCGAATTGCTGGGTCGGCATCTGGTAGACCTTGCCATCCGGCCCGGTGGTGAACGACAGGCCGATGAAATCGTCCAGATCGAGCGTCGGGCTGGTCACGTCCGCGCCTTCCCCGGCGATCCAGTCGGTCAGGTTGCGCACCTGCTGATAGCGCCAGTGGGTGCCGATGAGGTCAGAGTCGTTGACATAGCCGTCATAGATGTTTTCGCCCGACTGCATCTGCGTTTGCAGTTTCTCGACCACGTCCCCCTCGCCGATCAGGTCATGGGTGACCTTGATGCCGGTGATCGCCGTAAAGGCAGGGGCAAGCACCTGGGATTCGTATTCATGGGTGGCGATGGTCTCGGAGACGACCTTGATCTCCATGCCCTGGAACGGCTGGGCCGCATCGACGAAGAATTGCATCTCCGCTTCCTGCTCGGCGCGGCTCAGCACCGACAGCCCCGCGATCTCGTTGTCGAGGAAGGCGCGGGCGGCCTCCATATCGGCGAAGGCGGGCGCGGCCATCAGGCCGAGCGAGACCATCGCCGTGGTGGTTGTCAATCTCAAGTTCATGTTGTCCTCCCTTATGAACTCATAGTCCGGTGGTATTGGCCCCTCACACCCAGCGGAACACCGCCGCAGCATAGAGAAGGCAGACGATCAGCGCATAGGGTTGATTTGCGCCGACAAGCCCGAGCCAGGCCAGGTTGATGAAGGCCGAACCCAGAAGCGTGATGAAGAGCCGATCCCCCCGCGTCGTCTCGATGCGTAGCACGCCCATGCGCGGGGTCTCGGGGAATTTTATCGCCAGCACCGTGAAGGTGATGAGCAGGGCCGCGATCACCATGAAGAAGATCGCCGTGGGCCATGTCCATGCCATCCATGACAGGTCCATCAGTCAGGCCCTCCCTCTTGTGCAAACCGTCATCGTCCGGCTTGACCGGACGGTCTCTTTGGTCAGAGATCCTCGGGTCAAGCCCGAGGATGACGGCCAAGTGGTTTCCACGTCATCCTCGGGCTTGACCCGAGGATCTCGTGCAATCGCACAAACCATATCTACGCGCCGCCTATATCCTCCCACAAGTCCCGCCAGCCGGGATTGCCCGTCTCCACAAGCGCGATCTTCCAGTCGCGATACCAGCGCTTGAGCGCCTTTTCCCGGCGTATCGCCTCGCATGGCTCGCAATGCGGCTCGAACCAAACAAGGCGCGTAAGATTGTATCGGTCGGTAAATCCCGGCAACGCGTGGGTGCGATGCTGCCAGATGCGGTGCACAAGATGGCCTGTCATGCCGATATAGAGCGTGCCGCGCGGCTTGTTGGTGACGATATAGACGGCTGGTGTTCGTGTCATGGCATGGGTCAAAGCGCGTTTGGCAAGAGATCCTCGGGGCAAGCCCGAGGATGACATCGCCACGGGGGGCACCGTCATCGTCCGGCCTGACCGGACGATCTCGACGGCCGGAGATCCTCGGGTCGAGCCCGAGGATGACATTGAATTGGTTAACAACCCGTTCCATCACACCCTCCCCAACGCGAAACCCTTGGCAATATAATTGCGCACGAACCAGATCACCAAGGCCCCCGGCAGGATCGTCAGCACCCCCGCCGCCGCGAGCACCCCCCAGTCGATGCCCGCCGCCCCTTGGGTGCGGGTCATGATCGCGGCAATCGGCTTGGCGTCGACGGTGGTCAGGGTGCGCGACAGCAACAGTTCGACCCATGAAAACATGAAGCAGAAGAACGCCGCCACGCCGATTCCGCTCGCGATCAGCGGCGTGAAAATCTTGACGAAGAAATGCCCGAAGGAATAGCCGTCGATATAGGCGGTCTCGTCGATTTCCTTGGGCACCCCGCGCATGAACCCCTCCAGAATCCACACCGCCAGCGGCACGTTGAAAAGCGTATGCGCCAGCGCCACCGCGATATGGGTGTCAAACAACCCCACCGAGGAATAAAGCTGAAAGAACGGCAGCGCGAAAACGGCCGGAGGGGCCATGCGGTTGGTCAGCAGCCAGAAGAACAGGTGCTTGTCGCCCATGAAATTGTAGCGGCTGAACGCATAGGCCGCAGGCAGCGCGACGGCCACCGACAGCACCGTGTTCATCGTCACGTAGATGATCGAGTTGACATAGCCCATATACCAGGCCGGATCGCCCAGAATGGTGCGGTAATTGTCAAGCGTGAGGGTCTCGGGCCAGAGGGTGAAGGTATTGAGGATCTCGGTATTGGTCTTGAGGCTCATGTTCAGCAGCCAGTAGATCGGCAGCATGAGGAACAAAAGGTAAAGGGTCATCACCCAGTTGATGCGGGGACGATGTGCCATCACTTGCCCTCCCGCTTGTCGAGATTGGTCATCACCGTGTAGAACACCCAGCTGACCAGCAGGATCACCAGAAAATACATGATCGAGAAGGCCGCCGCCGGGCCAAGGTCGAACTGCCCCAGCGCCATCTTCACAAGGTCGATGGAGAGGAACGTGGTGGCATTGCCGGGCCCGCCGCCGGTGACGACGAAAGGCTCGGTATAGATCATGAAACTATCCATGAAGCGCAGGAGAATAGCGATCATCAGCACGCCCATCATCTTGGGCAGTTCGATAAAGCGGAACACCGCCCAGCGGCTCGCCTGATCTATGCGCGCGGCCTGATAATACGCGTCGGGGATGGATTTGAGGCCGGCATAGGCCAGCAGCGCCACCAGCGAGGTCCAGTGCCAGACATCCATGACGATCACCGTCACCCAGGCGTCAAACGTGTTCTGCGTATAGTTGTAGTCGATGCCCAAAGCGGCCAGGGTATGCCCCAGAAGGCCGATATCGACGCGGCCAAAGATCTGCCAGATGGTGCCCACCACGTTCCACGGAATCAGCAGCGGCAGCGACATGAGCACGAGACAGACCGAAACCCAGACGCCGCGCTTGGGCATGTTGAGCGCGATGAGCACGCCAAGCGGCACCTCGATGGCAAGGATGATGGCCGAAAAGATCACCTGCCGTTGCAGTGCCGCCCACATCCGTTCCGAGGCGAGCATTTCCTCGAACCATTCCAGCCCCGCCCAGAAGAACTGGTTATTGCCGAACGTGTCCTGCACCGAATAGTTGACCACGGTCATGAGCGGGATCACGGCGGAAAACGCCACCAGAACCAGCACCGGCAGCACAAGGAACCACGCCTTCTGATTGGTGGTCTTTTCCATCAGGCGGCCTTTCCCTTATTCCTTTGACAACGGTATCCGTCATCCTCGGGCCTGACCCGAGGATCCCTCCGCCAAGAGATCATCCGGTCAAGCCGGATGATGACATCACGATTAATTCCGTCATCCTCGGGCTTGACCCGAGGATCTCCGCCCGAAGTGATCCTCGGGTCAAGCCCGAGGATGACGTCCGAAACCCGTGCCATCATGATGCCGCCTCCAGGACCTGTTCAGGCGCGATGCGCCAGTCATCGACATAGACATTGACGGCCTCCGGGGCGAGGCGCGCGCGCAGGCCATGGGCGGGCAGGGCGGCCCCTTCGGGCAGGATGGCGTTGATCGGCAGCCCGTCGAAATCGAGCCGCGCGATGCGGTGTCGGCCCACATCCTCGATCCGCCTCACGCGGACCGGCAGCCCCTCGCCGCCAAGCGAAACGAATTCGGGGCGCACGCCGATTTCCACCCGGCCTTCGGGCCGTCCATAATCCCCGCCGAGCGCCACCGCGTGCCCCGCCACCCGCGCGCGCGTTCCCTCGACCTGCGCGGGCAGAAGGTTCATGCCCGGAGAGCCGATGAAATAGCCCACGAAGGTATGCGCGGGCCGCTCGAACAGCTCCTCTGGCGTGCCCACCTGCACCACGCGGCCCTCGTGCATCACCACCACCTTGTCGGCGAATGTCAGCGCCTCGGTCTGGTCATGCGTCACATAGATCATCGTGTGGCCGAACTCGTGGTGCAGCGCCTTCAACTGCGTGCGCAACTCCCATTTCATATGCGGGTCGATCACCGTCAGCGGCTCATCGAAGAGAAGCGCGTTCACATCCTCGCGCACCATGCCCCGGCCAAGACTGATCTTCTGCTTCGCGTCCGCCGTCAGCCCCCGCGCCTTGTGGTCAAGCTCGGCCTCCATGCCGATCATCGCGGCAATCGCCTGCACCCGCGCGGCGATATAGCCCGGCTCGGCCCCGCGATTTCGCAGCGGAAAGGCGAGGTTCTCACGCACCGTCATGGTGTCGTAGACCACCGGAAACTGGAACACCTGCGCGATATTGCGCGCCGCCGTGGGCTGATCGGTCACATCCTGATCGCCAAAGAGGATGCGCCCGCGCGAGGGCCGCAAGAGGCCGGAAATGATATTGAGAAGCGTGGACTTGCCGCAGCCCGACGCACCCAGAAGGGCATAGGCCTCGCCGTCACCCCAGACATGGTCAAGCTGCTTGAGCGCCCAATCCTCGTCGGTCGCGGGCTTGGGCAGGTAGCTATGCGCCAGATTATCAAGCGTGATCTTTGCCATCGTCCCCCCTCAGGCCGCCTGCGCATAGGCAGCCGGTGCCACCAGCGCGCCATCCGGCCCGAACACGTAAACATGCGCCGGATCGAGCCAGACCCGCAGCATTGCCCCCAGTTCCAGATCGCGCACCCCGTGGATAAGGCCCACCCAGCGTTGGCCGTGATGGTCGAGATGCACGAAGGTCTCCGAGCCGGTGATCTCGGTCACATTGAGCCGCGCCTCGAATTCCATCGCGTGGCCCTCGGGGCGGTCGATCGCCAGATGGTTGGGGCGGAACCCGGCCAGATAATCGCCATCGGCCAGCCCCGCCAGCGTGCCGAGTGCCGCCACCTCCTGCCCGTCGCCAAAGCCGATCCGGTCGCCCAGCTTGGTCACCGAGAGGAAATTCATCGGCGGATCGCTGAACACGCGCGCGGTGGTGGCGTCGCGCGGTTGGCGATAGACCTCGGGCGTCGGCCCGAACTGCGTGATCCGCCCCTCCCAGAGCGTCGCCGTGTTGCCGCCCAGCAAAAGCGCCTCCTCCGGCTCGGTCGTGGCATAGACAAAGATCGCGCCCGATTCCTCGAAGATGCGCGGAATCTCCAGCCGCAATTCCTCACGCAGCTTGTAATCGAGATTGGCCAGAGGCTCATCGAGCAGCACCAGCCCCGCCCCCTTCACCAGCGCCCGCGCCAGCGCACACCGCTGCTGCTGCCCGCCCGACAATTCCAGCGGCTTGCGCTCCAGCATGGGCGTGAGCTTCAGCATCTCGGCGGTCTGCCTCACGCCCACGTCGATCTCGGCCTTCGACTTGCCTTGCAGGCGCAGCGGCGACGCGATGTTCTCGTAGACCGTCATCGAGGGGTAGTTGATGAATTGCTGATAGACCATCGCCACCGCGCGATCCTGCACGCGCATGCCCGTGACATCCTTGCCCTGCCACAGGATACGCCCCGAGGCGGGCACATCCAGCCCCGCCATCAGCCGCATGAGCGAGGTCTTGCCCGAGAGCGTCGGCCCCAGAAGCACGTTCATCGTGCCGGGCGCCAGCGTGAGGTCGGTCGGGTGGACATGCACCTGCCCGTTCACGACCTTGGAAACCCCTTGAAGCGTCAGCGTCACGCCCGCGCCCTCCCTGTTTGTCCCGCGTCCGCCAGCATCCAGTCGTCAAGCGCAGCAATCTGGGCCTTGGTCATCTTCAGCCCCAGCCGCGTGCGCCGCCAGACCACATCCGCCGCCTCGCGCGCGTATTCGTGGCGCATCTGCCAGCGCACCTCCGCCTCGGTCAGCGTGGCGCCGAAGTCGTGGCCCAGATCGGCGGGCACCTTCGCCGCCCCCAGAATCTCCGCCGCCTCCGTCCCATAGGCCCGCACCAGCCGCCGCGCATGATCCGCCGACAGGAACGGATAGGCCTGTGCCAGACTGTCCACCAGCGCCCCGAACCCGTCAACGGCGAAATCCCCCCCCGGCAGCGCCACCCCGGCCGTCCAGTCCCCGCCCGCCCGCGGAAAATGCGGCGCAAGCCGCGCCAGCGCCGCCTCGGCCAGCCGCCGGTAGGTCGTGATCTTGCCGCCGAATACATTGAGCAGCGGCGCGCCTGCCGTCTCGTCAAGCGACAGCACGTAGTCCCGCGTCGCCGCCGTCGCCGATTTCGCCCCGTCATCATAGAGCGGGCGCACGCCGGAATAGGTCCAGACGATATCGGCCTCGGTGACGGGACGCTTGAAATACTCGCTGGCGAAGCGGCACAGATAGGCCGCCTCCTCGGGGGTGCAGTCCGGGCGCGTCTCGGCATTCTCATGCTCGGCATCGGTGGTGCCAATGAGGGTAAACTCGCCCTCATAGGGAATGGCGAAAATGATGCGCCCGTCAGAGCCCTGAAAGAAATAGCATTTGTCATGGTCATAAAGCTTGCGGGTGACGATGTGGCTGCCGCGCACCAGCCGCACGCCTTCGGTGGAATTGAGCCGCAGCACCCCACCGATCACATCGCGCACCCAGGGACCCGCCGCGTTCACCAACGCGCGCGCCTGCACCACCTCGCGCGCGCCACCCGCCTCCAGCGTGATCCGCCAGACATCGCCTGCGCGCTCGGCGGCGATCACACGGGTGCGGGTGCGAACCGTCGCACCCCGCGCCTCGGCATCGCGCGCGTTGAGCACGACAAGACGGCTGTCCTCGATCCAGCAATCGGAATACTCGAACGCGCGCGCGAACTTGTCCTTGAGCGGCGCGCCCTCGGGGCCGCCCTTCAGATCGAGCGTGCGCGTCGCGGGCAGGATCTTGCGCCCGCCCATGCTGTCATAAAGCCAAAGCCCCAGCCGGATCAGCCAGGCGGGCCTGCGCCCGCGCATCCAGGGCATGACCATCGACAGCAGGCGCGATGTGGGCGTCTCCGCCTCGAAGCGCATGTCGCGGTGATAGGGCAGCACGAAGCGCATCGGCCAGGAGATATGCGGCATGGCGCGCAAGAGCACTTCGCGCTCCACCAACGCCTCACGCACGAGGCGGAATTCGAAATATTCGAGGTAACGCAACCCGCCATGAAAAAGCTTGGTCGAGGCCGATGAGGTGGCCGACGCCAGATCGTTCCTTTCGGCGAGCATCACCGACAGGCCCCGCCCCGCCGCGTCGCGCGCGATACCGCATCCGTTGATGCCGCCGCCGATCACGAAGAGATCAAGGGTATCGCTCTCGACACGCTCCAAGGTTCGATCCTTCTTCCCGGCTGCTTTGAAAGCAAACGAAGCACCTTTCAGACATTACAGTCAAGAACGAAAGTTCGTTTTATTTCCTTTCCGCATGAAAATCACAGATGAATAGGCTTTCGCAACATGCTGATGCCCTCCGGCACCCCGCTCGGCAAGCATCGGAAAGGCAATGTCACGTCAAACGACAGAAAATGTCCCGAATCGCGCGCGTGCGCTTGCACGCGGCACGAAACCGAACATAATCGAACAACACACCAAATCAGGCCCGCCATGTCCCAGACCTTTCGCCAACCCGATATCCTCGAGATCGCCCGCACCGAGGGCAAGGTCATGGTCGAGGACCTCGCCGAACGCTTCAGCGTCACCGTCCAGACCATCCGCCGCGACCTCACGGAACTGGCCAACGCGGGCAAGCTCGAGCGCGTGCATGGCGGCGCGATCCTGCCTTCGGGCGTCACCAACATCCTCTACGAGGAGCGCCGCCGCCTCAACGAGCCCGCAAAACTGGCGATCGGGCGCGCCTGCGCGGCGGCCATCCCCGAGGATTGCTCGATATTCCTGGATATCGGCACCACGACCGAGGCAGTGGCGCAGGCGCTCATCGACCACCGCAACCTGATGGTGGTGACCAACAACATGAACGTGGCGCGCATCCTCTCGGCCAATCCCGATTGCGAGATCGTGCTGGCGGGCGGCGCGCTCCGGCGCTCCGATAACGGGCTGGTCGGCCACCTGACCGCGCGCGCCATCGAGAATTTCAAGTTCGACCACGCCATTCTCGGCTGCTCGGCGCTCGACGAGGACGGCGACATGCTCGATTTCGACATCCAGGAGGTGCTTGTGGGCCAGACCCTGCTCAAACGCTCGCGCGAGGTGATGCTGGTGGCCGACACCTCCAAGTTCCAGCGCAGCGCGCCGGTGCGCATCGGCTCGCTGCGCGACGTGGACCGCGTCTTCACCGACGCCCCTCTGCCGCCCGCCCTGACCGAGGCTTGCGCGACATGGAACACCCAGATCCATGTCTGCCGGGAAGACGCCTGACCCGCCGCTTCTTCTGGCCTGAAATATCCCGGGGGAGTCGCGCGGATGCGCGACGGGGGCAGCGCCCCCGCTAGAACACCGCATGATCCCCGCGCGCGACGCTGACCTCGCCGCGCGCGAGGCGCGCATAGAAATCCCCCAGCGTCTCGGCCCCGGTCTCGGGTGTGGCAGCCGCGTCATAGCGCCCGGTCACGGGGTCGAGCACCAGCATCGACTCGGTCGCGTAATACCGCCCGATCCGCGCCAGCTCCGCCTTGCCCGCGAGCCGCGCGCTCACCCGCCCGCCAAGCGCCAGCGCGCCCACGACCCCGTCCATCAGCCGCACCGGCACGCGGGCATAGCGCGGCGCAAGGCCAAGCGCGGCAAAGAGCATCCCGCCCTGCTCGATGGGCGTGATCGCCGGTCCCGGCCCGCCGATGGGCAGCACCCGGTTCCAGCGCCCCGGATCGTCGAGGCACTCCACAAGGTACCGCGCGAGATCGCCGTCGGAAATCGGCTTGCACGCCGTCAGCCTCCCGTCGCCGAACAAAAGGAACGGCTTGCCCGCCCGCAGGCGGCCAAGCTGCCCCGAGAGCGACTTGAAATAGGCGGTCGGGCGCACGATGGAGTAGCGCAGGCCCGAGGCCGCAAGCGCTGCCTCCGCCGCAAGCTTGGCGTGTTGAAACGCCAGCAGGGGCCGCTGCACGCAGATCGCAGACAGCAGAACGAATTGCGCGCCGTGCTCTTGCGCCGCCGCGATGGCCGCGACGGTCGCCGCGTGATCCACCGCCCAGGCATCCGCCGGCGCGCCGCTGCGCGAGGCCATGCAGCAGATCACCGCCCCCGCGCCGCCTGTCTTGAGCGCGTCGGCCACCGTGCCGAAATGCAGCCCTACGCCCTCGGGCAACCCATGCCCGCCGCCCGCGTGATGCGGGCGCAACAGGCAATCGACGCCCCGCCCCTCGGCCAGCGCCGCCGCCACCACCGCGCGCCCGCTGGTGCCCGTGGGCCCCAGAACCAGAACCCGCGCCGTCATCCCGTGAGGAAACTCGCATAGGGGAGATAGCGCACCGCATCCCCCGGCGCGATTTCCGCAGCAGCATCGGGCAATTCCACCAGCCCCTCGGCCCAGCTCAACCCGCTGATCCGGCCCGAACCCTCAGACTTGAACACCTCCACGCGGCCCTCGCGGATACGCGCGCGCAGATATTCGCGTCGCCCCGGCTTCTTGCGCTTCTCGAAGGCGGCGGGCACCTCGAACCCCTGCGGTTCGCGCCATTCGGCCCCTGACAGCACCGCCATCGCGGGCCGCGCGAAAATCAGCGTGCAGACCAGCGCCGCCACCGGGTTGCCCGGCAGGCCAAAGACCGGCACGCCGCCCCACATACCCAGCGCCAGAGGGCGCCCGGGCTTGAGCGCGATGCGCCATTCGGCCATTGCCCCCGCCTCGTTCAAAAGGGCCGAGACGTGATCCTCATCCCCCGAAGAGGCCCCCCCCGAGGTCAGGATCACATCCGCCTCCGCCGCGCCCCGGTCAAGCGCCGCGCGCAGGGCGGCGCGATCATCGGCCACCCGGCCAAGGTCCAGCACATCATGGCCCATCTGCCGCGCGAGGGCTGTCAGCATGGGGCGGTTGGCGTCATAAATCTGTCCCGCGCATGCGGCCTCCCCCGGCTCCACCAATTCGTCTCCGGTGGAAATCACCGCCACGCGCAACCGCGCGAAGACCGGCAGATCGGCCAGCCCCACCGCGGCGCACAGCGCCAGATCGGCGGGCGTCAGAACGCGGCCCGCCTCCAGCACGGTTGCCCCCGCTGCCACATCCTCGCCCGCGCGTCGGGTATTCGCGCCCCGCTTCAGCCCGCCGCGAAAGGCGATACGGCCCTGCCCGAGCGTCACATCCTCTTGCAGGATCACCGTATCCACCCCCTCGGGCAGCGCCGCCCCGGTCAGCACCCGCACCGCATATCCCTGCGGCACCGCGCCGGGATAGGGCACCCCCGCCGCCGCGCGGCCCTCGACCAGCGGCAAGACCTGATCGCCCGGCCCGAGACTGTCAAAGGCAAAGCCATAGCCATCCACCGCCGTATTGGCCTCCGGCGGGTTGGCGCGCCGCGCCATCGCCGGAGCGGCCAGAACCCGCCCCGCCGCTTGGGTCAGCGGCACGACCTCCTGCCCCACCACCGCACGCAACCGCGCGCGCAGCAGGTCGAGCGCGTCGTCCACCGGCGTCCAGTCCACGCCAGCAGGCAACGCGAAACAGTCGTTCCGCAGCGGCGGCGGTTTCAGCGGATCGTCACAGGCGCGCATCAACTCCTCCTCATGCCCGAGGCCGAAAATCCATCCCTCCTCGGGGGCGTCCACCGCCAGCATGGCGGCGAGACGGTCCCGAGGCAAGCGTGCAAGCCCCCGCGCCATGAGCCGCACCTGATGCGCGTCGCGGATGCCGCCCGCCGCCTCGGCGCGCTTGACGGCCCTGTTGATCAGCCCCGGCCAGACCTCGACCAACGCCACCGGCGCGTCCATCCCCTCGAACGGCCAGACCGCCACCTGCCCCGCAAAGCGGCGCCGCAGCCGGTTCAGCACCGGCAGCCCGATCAGCACCTGCCCGCCCACCGCCCCCGCACCGCCCATCTGCCAGGCGCTGAACGCCCCCGGCGCGCCCGCATCCGCGCACCGCCGGTCGGGCAGGCCATGGCCCGCCCGCGTGTCGCGACGCGGCAGCCCCGCTATCTCGCGTTTCAACCCGTTGAACCAGAACGGCCCCACGCCGGGAAACCGCGCGTTGATCTCGCCCGCCACGTCAAAACGGTTATTGGCGCGCGGGGCATCCTCGATCCGCGCCTCCAGCCAGTCCCAGACGGCAAAGGGGTCATCGCACCCGGTCAGCGCCCGCGCGAACCCCGTCGGAAAGCCGAACGGAAAATCGCACCCGATGAACAGGCGGCGCCCCGCCGCGCGCTCGGTCTCGATGAGATCGACAAGCGTCGCCTCGGCCTCCACCCGGTTGCGAAAGTAACGCGGGGCCTCTTCCACCCCGCCGCGCACGCATCCCAGCCAGATCGCATCGCGGCGCGGGCGCGGCCCGGTATCGTTGCCGCTCGACCAATCCAGCATGGCAAAGCTGTCGAAGGGGGTCACAGCCCCACCTCTGCCAAAATGAAATCCGCAATCGTGCCTGTGTGGTTCAGATCGAACACCGGCCGATCCAGATCAAGCGCCACATCGCTTGCCACCGCGCGGATCGTAGAATCACCGGGCGCAATCAGCGCATGACCGGTCTCGGCGCGGTAAGCCTCCACCTTGGGGTGACGGTCGCGCTTGTAGCCCTCGATCAGCACCAGGTCGCAGGGCGCGAGCATCGCCAGCAGATCGTCGAGCACCGGCTCATCCTGCCCACGCAATTCGCGCATCAGCGCCACCCGGTGACGCGAGGCGAGCAGCACCTCGCCCGCCCCCGCCTGTCGATGCCGGTAACTGTCGCGCCCCGGATGATCGACGTCAAAGCTGTGATGCGCGTGCTTGACGGTCGAGACCTTGAGGCCCCGCGCCACCATCTCGGCCACCAGCCGCTCCATCAGCCCGGTCTTGCCGGCATTCTTCCAACCGGTCACACCGTATAATTTCATGCCCCGACCCTCCGCCGCGCAAGGGCCAGATCTTCGGGCGTGTTGACGTTGAAAAAGGCATCCTCATTGTCAAAGAGCGCCTCGCGCCCGCCATGTTTCTCGGTCCAGATCACCACCTTGCGCAACCCCCCCTCGAGTGCCGCGCGCAGATCATCGCGCAGCGCCACCGGCCAGAGGCCGAACGTGGGGTGGCGCACCTGCCCGCCCCGGCTCATGGATTTGGTCTCCTCATCGCCGCGCGGCGTCGCCGCCAGCACCAGCGGATGCGCCATGCCCTCGGCCTCCGCTTGCAGGCGCGCCACCAGATCGCGCGGGAAAAAGGGCGTATCGGCGGCCACCGTCACGATGGCCCCGGCCCCCAGCCCGGCGGCCCAGTCCAGCCCGGCGAGAACCCCCACCAAAGGCCCGGCGAAACCGGAGATCGGATCGGGCAGCACAGGCAGGCCAAAGCGCGCAAACCGCGCCGCATCGCCATTGGCATTGAGCGCCATCGCCCCCATCTGCGGCCCCAGCCGGGCGATGATGTGATCGAGGATGACCCCCTCGCCCAGCGCCAATAGCCCCTTGTCGCCCCCACCCATCCTTGTCGCCTGCCCCCCGGCGAGGATCACCCCAAGTGGCGCGCTCATGCGTCGGCACTCTTGCGGCGGTGTTTGGGGCTTTCCTCCTCGACGCTGGCGGGATCGGCATCGCGCAAAAGCCGCTCTTCGCCAGCCAGGCACACGAACCGCTTGCCCCGCATCCGGCCGATCAGCGTGAGCCCCACCTCGCGCGCGATCTCCACCCCCCAGGCGGTAAAGCCCGAACGCGAGGCCAGCACCGGAATCCCCATCATAGCGGTCTTGATCACCATCTCCGACGTGAGCCGCCCGGTGGTGTAAAGCAGCTTGTCACCGGCGCTGACGCCTTCGCTCAGCATCCAGCCCGCGATCTTGTCCACAGCATTATGTCGGCCCACATCCTCCATATAGACGAGCGCACGCGCGCCCTGGCACAGCACCGTGCCATGGATCGCCCCCGCCTCCAGATAAAGCGAGGGCGTGCGGTTGACCTGCGCGGCCAGCGCGTAGAGGTCCGAGGTGCGCACCTCCACCTCCGGCAGGCGCACCCCCTCCAGCCCCTCCATCATGTCACCGAATACCGTGCCCACGGCGCAGCCGCTGGTGCGGGTCTTCTTCTTCAGCTTCTCCTCGTAACTGGTCTGCCCGTCGGTGCGCACCACGACGGTCTCCAACTCCTCGTCATAGTCGACGCCCAGCACCGCCTCGCCCTCGGCCAGCATCCCCTGATTGCGCAGGAACCCGAGTGCGAGATATTCGGGATAATCGCCGATGGTCATCGCCGTCACGATCTCCTGCCCGTTGAGAAAGATCGTCAGCGGGCGCTCCTCCACGACCCGGATCTCGGTGCGGTTCCCGTCGTGATCCACCCCCTCCACCGCGCGTGTCAGCCGCACGGCGGCAGGGTCAGGCGCGATCAGATAATCGCCCGTGTCGCTCTGCTGGGCCAATTGCATCTCCTCCCGCTCTCGGCTACCCCGTCCCCGGAGACTGCGACCGGGGCGGAAAATCGTGTCAAGGCAAACCACCAAATCCCTCTATTGGCAAGGCGTGCGCGACGGCGCACCCTTCGTGCTGGTGGTGGTGCCCTTCTCGCTCCTTTTCGGCGTGGTCGGCACCGAGGCGGGGTTGAACCTCTCCGAGGTCATGGGGTTTTCGGTCCTCGTGATCGCGGGGGCCGCGCAATTCACCGCCGTGCAACTCCTGAGCGACGGCGCGCCCGCGCTGGTCGCGCTCGTCTCGGCGCTGGCGGTCAACCTGCGCATGGCGATGTATTCGGCCTCTCTCACGCCTTACCTCGGCGCGGCCCCGCTCTGGCAACGCGCGTTCGCCGCCTATTTCATGGTCGATCAGAGTTACACTGTTTCCTATTTCGCCTAT
Organism: Roseovarius sp. MBR-6; assembly: GCF_040547525.1. Lineage (NCBI taxonomy): Bacteria > Pseudomonadati > Pseudomonadota > Alphaproteobacteria > Rhodobacterales > Roseobacteraceae > Roseovarius > Roseovarius sp. MBR-6. The sequence goes on from NZ_JBEPPW010000003.1 coordinate 132,587, forward strand.
GAGAACCATCCGCGCTGGTCCGTGCCCGAGCGGATGACCTATTATTTCGGCGTGGTCACGCCGATCTGTCCGCTCTGGTATCTCTTCACCCTTCTGGGCGCGCTGATCGGCGACCGGATCCCCGAGGCGATGGCGCTCGACTTCGCACTGCCCATCACCTTTCTGGCGATGATCGGGCCGATGCTGCGCACGCCCGCCCATGTCGCGGCGGCGCTTGTGTCGGTGGCGGTGGCGCTGCTCGCCGCCGGGCTGCCCTATAATGTCGGGCTGCTGATCGCGGGGCTTGCGGGGATGATGACCGGCGCGCAGGCCGAGGTGATGCTCGAGCGGCGCAAGGCGGCGCGCCAGCCATGATCGAGGGGCGCGATCTCTGGCTTTTCATCGCAGCACTCGGGATCGGCACCTTCGCCCTGCGCTTCGTGTTTCTGGGGCTGGTGGGTGACCGGCCCATGCCCGCCTGGCTCTTGCGGCATTTGCGCTACACGGCGGTGGCACTCATCCCGGCGCTCGTTGCACCGCTCACGCTCTGGCCTGCGGCCACCGACGGCGCGCCCGATCCCGCGCGCCTTGTCGCGGCGGGGGTGACGCTGGTGATCGGTTATGCCACGCGCAACGTTGTGCTGGCCATCGCGTCCGGCGCGCTCACGCTTTTCGGCGGCCTCGCCCTTCTCGGCTAGCCCCGCGCTTCTTCTGGCCTGAAATATCCCGGGGGAGTCGCGCGGATGCGCGACGGGGGCAGCGCCCCCTATCGCGGCGCGGCGGCGCGCCGCAGCCGGTCGTTGATCGCGCGCCCCAGCCCCGCTTCCGGGATCGGCGCCACGGCGATCCCCGTCGCCCCCATGGCATCGAGCGCGTGCAGGTGGTGAAAGAGATTGGCCGCCGCCTCGCGCAGATCACCCGCAACCGAGAGGTTGAGATCCCCCGCCACCGGGCCGAACCCCAGCATCACCTCACCCGCACCCGCCGCCAGGACCCCGAGCCGCACCCGTGCCCCCGGCGCGTAATGCGAGGCCATCTGCCCCGGCGCGGTGAGCGGATCGCCCGCCTGATGCCGCGCCAGCGGCGCGCCCAATCTGGCCTCCAGCGCCTCGAGCGACACGCCACCGGGTCGCAAGAGCACGGGCGCGCCCGAGAGGCCAACGATGCTCGATTCAACCCCCACGGCGCAAGGCCCGCCGTCGATCACCGCCTCGATCCGGCCCCCGAGCCCTGCCAGCACATGGTCTGCCGTGGTCGGGCTGATTCGCCCCGAGGGGTTGGCAGAGGGGGCCGCGATCGGCCCGCCAAAGGCCGAGAGCGCGCCCCGCGCCACCGGATGCGCGGGCACCCGCAGCGCCAGGGTCCCGAGACCCGCCGTCACCAGTGGCGAAATCCCCGCGCCGCCCCGCAACGGCAGCACCAGTGTCAGCGGCCCCGGCCAGAAGGCCGAGGCAAGCCGCTCGGCGGCATCCGACCACTGCACCAGGTCCTGCGCCGCCGCCACATCGGCCAGATGGACGATGAGCGGGTTGAACCGGGGCCGCCCCTTGGCCTCGAAAATCCGCGCCACCGCCAGATCGTCGCGCGCATCGGCCCCAAGGCCGTAGACCGTCTCGGTCGGCAGCGCGACCAGCCCGCCCGCGCGCCAGATCGCGGCCGCCGCCACAAGCCCCGCCGGGTCGGCCTGCAATAATTCGGTTGCAATCGGCATTTACGACCCCTGACCTGACGCGGCGTTCCGGTTGCCTGTGCGCGGCGGTTGATTACCCTTGTCCCGAGGGTTAAGCCCATAACGTGACGCGGCCCGCCTGCCAAGCCGCGCCTGCCCCATAGGAGGTATCCATGCCCTATCGTGCCCCGGTGGACGAGTATCTCTTCCTCTTCGATCACATCGTCGGCCTGCCCGAGGTCGCCGCCACCGAGCGTTTTGCCGAGGCCACGCCCGACATGACGGCCGCCATCCTGCATGAGGCCGCGCGCCTGTGCGAAGAGGTCATGGCACCCTTGCAACGCAGCGGCGATCTGCACCCCGCGCGGTTGGAAAACGGCGTTGTGCGCACCTCTCCCGGTTTCGCCGAGGGCTACCGCGCCATCGCGACGGGCGGCTGGGTCTCGATCGCGGCCAGCCCCGAGCATGGCGGCATGGGCCTGCCGATGGTTCTGACCACCGCCGTCAACGAGATGATGTCGGCCGCATGCCTGTCGCTGCAATTGGCCCCCTTGATGACGCAAGGCCAGATCGAGGCGCTCGAGCATCACGCCAGCGACGCCCTGAAGGCGCTCTACCTGCCCAAACTGGTGAGCGGCGACTGGGCCGGCACGATGAACCTGACCGAGCCGCAGGCGGGATCGGATGTCGGCGCGCTGCGCAGCAAGGCCGAGCCGAACGGCGATGGGACCTATGCCATCACCGGGCAGAAAATCTATATCTCGTGGGGCGACAACGATTTCACCGAAAACGTCTGCCATCTCGTGCTGGCGCGGCTGCCCGATGGCGTGGCGGGCACCAAGGGGATCAGCCTCTTTCTGGTGCCGAAATTCATCCCCGACGAAAACGGCAATCCCGGCACGCGCAATGCGCTCAGCGTGGTCAGCCTCGAGCACAAGATGGGCCTGCACGGCAGCCCCACGGCGGTGATGCAATATGACGGGGCCACCGGCTGGCTGGTGGGGCACGAACATGACGGGATGCGCGCCATGTTCACCATGATGAACAACGCCCGCCTCGGCGTCGGCGGTCAGGGCGTGGGTGTGGCCGAGGGGGCGACGCAGCACGCGCTGGCCTATGCGCGCGAGCGCCGTCAGGGACGCACGGCGAACGGGGCAAGCGGCGGCGCAATCCTTGGTCATGCCGATGTGCGCCGGATGCTCGCCACCATGCGCGCCGAGACCTTTGCCGCGCGCGCCATCGCCCTTGCCTGCGCGCAGGCCATCGACATGCAGACCGCCACCGGCGCGCCGCGCTGGCGCGCGCGCGCGGCGCTGCTCACGCCACTGGCCAAGGTGTTCGGCACCGAGACCGGCATCGCGGTTGCGGATATCGGCGTTCAGGTGCATGGCGGCATGGGCTTTATCGAAGAGACCGGCGCGGCGCAGTATCTGCGCGACGTGCGCGTGACCGCGATCTACGAGGGCACGAGCGGGATTCAGGCGATGGATCTTGTCGGTCGCAAGCTCATGGACGGGGGCGACGCGGCCTTTGCCCTGATCGACGAGATCGAGGCCGTGGCCGAGGGTGCGCGCGCGGCCCTGCCCGATCTGGCGGGCAAGCTCTGGCAGGCCGCGGAAACCCTGCGCGAGACGACCGACTGGATGCTTGCACAGACCGACATGACCGAGCGTTTCGCGGGTGCCATCCCCTATCTGCGCGGCTTTGCCCGCGTTCTGGGCGCGCATTTCCACCTCAAGGCCGCGCTGGCCGAGGGCGGCACCGGACCGCGCACGCGGCTGGCGCGGTTCTACATCACCCGGCTTCTGCCCGAGCATATCGGCCATTTTGCCCATGCCACGGGCGGCGCGGGCGATCTCTACGCGCTGGACGACGCGGATTTCGCCGCCTGATGATGGACGGCGGCGCGCTCATCCATCACCCGTGGGAGGCCCCGCCGCCCGAGGGCGAGGCCACCGAAGTGGCCCCCGGCCTGCTCTGGCTGCGCCTGCCGCTGCCGATGGTGCTCGATCACGTCAATGTCTACGCGCTCGACGAGGGCGAGAGCTGGACCATCGTGGATACCGGCATCCATTCGCGGCGCGCGGTCGCGCTCTGGGAGACGATCCTCGCGGGTCCCCTGCGCGGCAAGCCCGTGGGGCGCGTCATCCTCACCCATCACCACCCCGACCACGTCGGCATGGCGGGCTGGTTCATGGCGCGGTTCGGGGCCGCGCTCTGGGCCACGCGGACAAGCTGGCTTCTGGCGCGGATGCTCATCCTCGATGTCGAGGAGGCACCGACGGCGCAGGCGCTCGACTTTTCCCGCGCGGGCGGCATGGACCCCGAGATATTCGAGGCGCGACGCCGCGAGCGGCCCTATAATTTTGCCGATACCTGCGCGCCCATCCCCGTGGGCTATCGCCGGATTGTTGACGGCGAGGTGATCCGCGCGGGCGGGCGCGACTGGGACGTGCGGCTGGGCGGCGGGCACGCGCCCGACCACCTCACGCTCTGGTCGCGCGAGGATCGGCTCGTGATCGCGGGCGACCAGATCCTGCCCGGCATCAGCCCCAATATCGGCGTCTATCCGACCGAGCCCGAGGCCGATCCGCTGGCCGAGTGGTTCGCCGCCTGCGACCGGCTTGCTCCGCATGCGCGCGAGGATCACCTTGTCCTGCCGGGGCACAAGCTGCCCTTTACCGGCCTGCCGCTACGGATGCGGCAACTCCGGGAGAATCACGAGGCGGCGCTCGGGCGGCTGCGCGCGTTCCTCAAGGAGCCGCACACCGCCGCCGACTGCTTTCCGCTGCTGTTCCGGCGCAGGATCGATGCGGGCACCTACGGGCTCGCTCTGGTGGAATCGGTTGCGCATCTCAACCACCTCCTGCACGCTGGCGCGGTCAGGCGCTGGCGGCGCGAGGATGGCGCGTGGCTCTGGCAGGTGCGGTAACGGGAGGGGCGCGCATGAGTGACCAGATCCAGACATCGGCGGAACTGGCCGAAAACGCGGCCATGCCCCGCTGCCACGAGGTTCACGCAACCCCCGGCCAGCCCTGTATGGAGGAGGCGGCAAAATCGCTGCCCCAAACCCCGGTCGATCAGAAAAGCCCCGCGCAATGGGCCTATGAGCGGCTCATCCTCTATATCGGCAACTTCGAGAAAACCCTCGACGAGGCGCACGAGGTGGCCATGGGCTTTGCCGGATCGGACGCGGGGACGCTGCGCATCGAGGGCATGGGGTATTTCGACCCCGATATCGTGACCTTCTACGGCCAGGACCAGATGGGGATGCGCACCCAGCTTGTGCAGCATGTGAGCCAGCTCTCGGTGATGCTGCGCGCCCTGCCCAAACAGGCCGAAGAGGCCCCGCCCACGCGGATCGGCTTTCGCCTCGCGCAGGATCTCGAACGGGGGTGAAGCTGCGTCAGGTTGGGCCGTGACAGGGCCCGACAAATACGGTAATCACGGCTCCAACTCATACCGGACGAACAGAAGGACCGCGCGACATGGCCGAACACAAGCATGGCGAAATGGACATTACCGTTCAGGAAAAGACCTTTGAGGGCTTCATCAAGTGGACCATGTGGTCGGTGGTGGGCATCATCGGTTTCCTGATCTTTCTCGCGCTGGTCAACGGCTGAAGTCCCGAACCGGAGGCAGCCATGCGGTCGTTCTTGCTGGCGCTCTGCGCCGTTCTTGCCCTTGCAGGCTGCGCCGCCGAATCGGTCTGGTCGACCGACGAGGAGGTGACGCGCGCCGCCTATCGTCATGACGGGCCGCCCAACCTCACGCTCTTCACCATGATAAACAACAACAACGGATCGGGCGCGCATACCGCATTGATGATAAACGGCGCGCAGCGGGTGATCTTCGACCCCGCAGGCTCGTTCAACAGCCTGCGCACCCTGCCCGAGCGCAACGATGTGCTCTACGGCATCACACCCCATGTCGCGGATGTCTATACCCGCTACCACGCGCGCAAGACCTTCCATGTCCGCATCCAGCGGCTCGATGTCACGCCGGAACTGGCCGCCAAGGCGATCCGGCTGGCCGAGGCGGCGGGGCCGGTGCCCAATGCCGCCTGCTCATTGGCCACATCGAAGATCATGGCCGAGCTTTTCCCCGGCAAGGTCAGCACATCCTGGTTCCCCAAAAAGACCGCCGACGCCTTTGCGCGCATCCCCGGCGTGACCGAGGAAACCCTCTACGAATACGACAGCGACGACAATTCCGGCGTGCTCGCCGCCTGGGACCCGACGCGCGCCCGCGCGAACTAAGCGCACGCGCCTTCACACTCGCGCGCGCGCCCTGTCACATCACTGGACGCGCGCGCGAAGAGGCCCCATCAAGTAGGTATGTCCAGGCTTACCGACAAACTCACCGACCAGACATGGCGCTACGCCATGGGCCGCCAGTTCGAGGCGGTGGCAGACGAGATTTTTCAGGTCATACGCTGGGTTCTGGTGGTGGGCTTCGCCAGCTATCTCGCGCGCGCGCATGACATCCTCATCCTGCATGTCACCTACTGGGTGCTGTCGGTGCTGCTCTTCGGCTATATCGCGTCGCGCTTCCTTTTGCGTCCCGAGATCGCCTTTCTCGGCAACCCGCAGGGGCACGCGGGCCGACTTGTGCAATCGGCGCTCAATTTCCTGCTTTGCGTGGTGGTCTTTGGCGCAACGCTCTACGCAGTGAGTACCTTGACCGGGGCCATCGCCGAATATCGCGGCGCGCTCTGAGACCCTTGCGCGCGGCCCCGCCCTGCGGCAGAAGCGGCACGACCCTTGCCGGAGACCGCCCATGACGAGGCACAAGACCGTTCAGGACTATATCCGCACCATCGTCGATTTCCCGCATGAGGGGATCCTCTTTCGGGACGTGACCACGCTTTTTGCCGATCCGCGCGGCTTTCGCATGGCGATCGACCAGATGCTCCACCCATGGGCGGGGGTGCGCATCGACAAGGTGGCGGGGCTCGAGGCGCGCGGCTTCATCCTTGGCGGGGCCATCGCGCATCAGCTCTCGGTCGGGTTCGTTCCCATCCGCAAGAAGGGCAAGCTGCCCGGCGCGGTGATCTCGGAGGAGTATCACCTCGAATACGGCGAGGCGGTGGTCGAAATCCACGACGATGCCATCGCGGCGGGCGAACGGGTGCTTCTGGTCGATGACCTGCTGGCCACCGGCGGCACGGCGGCGGCGGCTATCCGCCTGATCGAGCGGCTGGGCGGAGAGATCATCGGCTGCGCCTTCATCGTCGACCTGCCCGGGCTTGGCGGGCACGCGCGGCTTGCCGGGATGGGGATGGACGTGCACACGCTCTGCGCGTTCGAGGGGCTGTGACGGGGCCGGTTTGGCCTGTTGCTGACATTGGCCGTCTGTCCCCTGCGCGGAATCAAGGCGTGCTTGCACGCCGCCGCGCATCGCCGGGCCGCCCCCCGGCACGGCGATTTGGCTGCCGCTTGCGCCATGCCAAGAGGTTTTTCGGATTTGGCGAGATAAAGCGCTGCCAAACGAACGTTGGATCGCCGCACCGCGGCCCGTCGATGCGCGGCTCCACCAATGTCCCCTTCAGGCCAAAGGCAGCAACCACGCTGACGCCCAGTTCGTAGCGTCTTTGGGCGACGGCATTCGAGCTTGCAACGCCCCCTACCCCTCGTTCAACCGCTCCCAGAAGATCGCCAGATGCCGCTGCACGATCTCGGCATGGCGCCCGCTCTCGCGCAACCGGGCCAGCCCCGCGTTGATCCGGTAGAGATGGGTCGTGCCGCGCCAGTGGCTCTTGGAAATCACCACATGCAGCGTGTCGCGCGAGAGCGGCCGCTCAAGCGGCACAACCTGCCCGCGCAGCCCCATCGAGACCACCTTTGACGCGCCCAGAAACACGTCAACGGCCACCGCGTCCACATCCCCCGCCATCAGCGCCGCGAAACAGGCCTCGGGGCCCTCGGGCTGCACCAGCGTCACCACCCCCTGCGACAGCCAGCGCCGGTCGGCACGATCCAGATCATGCGTCGCCTCGCCCGCCGGTCGGCAGAGCCGCACGCCTGACACATCGGCATCGCTCTCGTATGTGAGCGGGCTGTCCGCGCGCTTGAACAGCATGATCGGCAGGTCGATCAGCGGCTCGGAAAAATGAAACCCGGAGCAGCGGAGATCATCGGGGCTGCTGGCGCAATCGGGCTTGAGCCAGGGAAACCCCATGTCATGACGTTTCTCCGACAGGATCGGGCTAAGGTGCCGAGACCGGTCATCCTCCCACACAATCTCGTAGGGCACGGGCGACGGGGCCATTTCCAGCGCCGCGTTGACCAGTTCCGTCACCAGCCCGCCGCCGGGCCAGGTGCGGTCGGTGAAAGGCGCGAAATTGCCACCCGTCAACAGGGTCATCTCCGCGCCCTTCTGCACCAGCGGCGTGGGGTCGGGGCGCGTCTCCTCGGCCGGACAGGGGATCTCGATCTCGGTGCCGGGCGCCAGTGTCTCGACCTGCCCGACAAGCGCGCGCTGATTGGCATAGTAGATCAGCGTCCACAGGTCGTCGTTCTCGTAATGCGCCGCCGCGACCGAACGCAGCGTGTCGCCCGGCTGCACACGATAGGTCACGTCGCAGAGCGCCAGCGCCGCCCCCGGCAGCGCCAGCAAGATGAGGGCACCAAGCGCCGCAAACCTGTCCGCGCGCCTCACCTCAGAACTCCGCCCAGACGCGGCTCATATGCGCGTCGATGATCTGCCGGTAGGTGCCGTCGGTCTTGATCTTCGCCAGCCCCTCTTCGAATACCGCCAGAAGCGCGGGGCCATCGGGGTGCGACTTGTGCACCACCATGTGATTGCCGTCGATCGAGATGGGCTGCCCTTGTGCCACCACCACACGATCCTGAAGTCCCATTTCCTTGATCTTGCCGCGCCCGAGGAATTCGTTGAGCACGACGCCATCCACCGCGCCCTCCGTCAGAAGCCGCAGGCAGTCTCCGGGCGAGGCGGGCTGTTTGAGGGTGATCGCCCCGGATTTGAGCCAGTTGCGCCCCTGCTGATCGAAGATATAGGTGGAATAGCCCGCCGGACGGCAGAGCACCTTGCCCGCCAGATCGGCATCGGTGTTGAAGGCAAACGGGCGGCTCTTGTCGACAAAGAGCAGCATCAGCACCTCGAACATCGAGTCCGAGAAGAGCAGGTTGGCACAGCGATAGGTCTCGGGGTCGGCGGCGCAATCGGGCTTGAACCACGGAAAGCCGATATCGAGCAGCGCATTGGACAAGAGCGGCTCGTGATGCGCGGCCCAGTCATCGACCCAGTGGATCGCAAAACCCTGCGGCGGGTTGGCGGCCTCCATCGCGGCCTGAACCACCTCGGCCAGAATGCCGCCATTGGGCATGGCCTTGTCGGTGAAGGGCCAGAAATCACCACCTGTCAAAATGTTGATCTTGCGCCGGGTGGCGGCATTCCCGGCCGCCACGACCAGCGGCGCGGGGACCTGTGCCTGTGTCGCCGCCGCAGGCAGCGGTGCGCCCCCCGCAAGGCCCGAGGGCAGCCCGTCGATGCAACGCAACCGAAGCCGCATCCCCACGCGGATATTGTTCGGGTTCGGACCGATGGCGTCGATATTGGCCGAATGGATCGCGGTCCACTTGCCCGCATCCTTGTATTGGCTGTCCGCGATCAGCGACAGGCTGTCGCCACGTTGCACGGTATACTCGCCCCCGCAGGTCTGCGCCTGCACCGCCCCGCCGAAAACAGCCCCGCCAAAAAAAGACAGAGAGGGCCAAAAGACCCCCACAAATAGAGCTTCGCATCGTACATACCCCCAGATAATGCGGTCACTAAAACGGTGCGAGAGAGATTCGGTCAAGCCCCTTCCTGCTCGGCCCCCATCCATGCCGCAAGGCGGCGAGGCAAAGAGGCGTCGGCGCAACAGCCCGGACGCGTATTCCCAAACCGGGACCGATGGCGATACGCGGCAATCCGACCGGATCAATAGGCCTGCGTCTTGCGGATCCTGGTCATCCGCCCCTCTTCGGCAATGGCACCGCCGAGGGTTGTCACCCCCTTGTCGCGCAGAAGCCCCAGCATCCGCACGAATACCTCTGCCGTGGCCACCGTGTCGCCCATGGCGGTATGGCGCGCCTCCGGCGGAATGGTGATGCCGAAGCGCGCGCACAGCGCATCGAGCGTGTGTTGTCCGGTGTGGTCAAACAGCCCCGCCGACATCAGAACGGTGCAGAGCACCGGATTGTCGAAGCGACGCCCGATTACCGGCTCCTTTAGGCGCAGAAAGGCCAGATCGAAGGGCGCGTTATGCGCGACCAGAACCGCGCCCTGACAGAAATCGTGGAACCGCTGGCCCACGTCGCGGATATCGGGCGCGCCCTCGACCATGGCATCGGTAATGTGGTGCACGCGGGTCGAGGCGGGCGGGATCGGGCGGCCCGGATTGACCAGCGCATCGAAGGTTTCGCCGCGCAGGATGCGCCCGTTGACGATGCGCAGTCCGGCGATCTGCACGATCTCGTCGCCGCCGCGCGGCGACAGGCCCGTGGTCTCGGTGTCAAAGACGACAAAGCTCAGGTCGGACAGGGCGCGCGCGGCCATCTCGGCGCTCGGGGCGGCGGGCAGGTTGAAATCGTAGAATTCGGGCCGCGCGTCACCGGGGGCAAGCGGCGCGCTGGCCGTGGGCAGCGGCAGCACGATCCGGTGCGCGGTGCCCTGTCCCTCGGCCCAGATCGTGGTCTGATGCGCGTCGAGCGCGTCGCGGCCCGAGTAATGCCCGTAGGCGGGCGAGAGCGGCGCAGACAGCCAGCCCATGATCTCGCCATCGGTGGCAACCTCGCCCTGCCAGCCAAGGATGAGCCGCGTTTCGGTGCCGTCCGTTTCGGCGGCGAGGGTGAAGCCCGCGCGCGTGCCGCTTTCGCCCAGCCGTTCGATCAACCGCGCGAACAGCGTCGCCATGGCAAAGCCGTCGCAGGCCACCATGGCATCGGTGGCCATGGCGGAGACGCTCAGCGCCTCGCGCGCGCGCACCGCGTCAAAGATATGGCTGGCCGCCACGGCAGAGACCGGCCAGCGACGCGAGGTGGCGGCGGCCTGTTCGTTCGCCATGCTGTCGATGACCTTGAAGAGCCGTGTGACCTCCTCGGAGATGCCCTTGCGAAAGCCCGCACGCGCCTCGGGGGGCAGGTCCGCGCCGGTTTCCAGCACATCGAGCAGTGCCGCGATGGTGCCCGAGGGGCGCCGCACACCTTCGAGCAGGGTGTTGAAAAGATGCGCCTGCTCGGCATGGGCGCGCAGATCGTCGGTGGCGTCCCGGAAGATCAGCACATGGCCCGACAGTTCCTCATCCGACAGGATCGGGGTGACACGGCCCTGAAGGAACCGCTTGCCATCGGTGGAGGCGGCGAGAAACGTCTCGGCACTGGCGCGGCCCGCAATGCGCGCCTCTTCCAGCCGGCGCAGCGCGTCGGTCACCGGCTCGGGACGCAGCACCGCGTCAAGCGGCCGGTCAAGCCCGATCTGCGGCAAAAGCTCCTGCGCCATGCGGTTGTAGAGCATCACCCGGTTGTCGGGCGTGGCCACCACGGCACCTTCGCCCAGATCGCGGAAGAGCGCCTCGAACAGCGCCTTCTCGCGGGCGATGCGGGCGGTCTCGCGCTCGACCGCGCGTTGCCGCGCGGCGCGCGCCTCCGCAAGTGCGGCGTTGATCGCATTGGCGGCGGGGGCCAGCGTGCTGAGATGCCTGGCCTGGCTTTCGTCGATCTGCAAATCCACATCGGCGCGCGCGCGGGTGGTCAGATCCGAGGCCAGCGCCAGAATGGGCTTGGCCACGTTCTCATCAAAAAGAAGCCCGATCCAGGCCGACAGACCCAGCACGCCCAGACCGGCGATCATACCGCCAATCACGAAACCGTCGACAGGCCCGCCACCGCGCTGATGCCCGAACCAGAGCGCCGCACCGATCAGCACCGCCCCGCCCAGACCAAGCGCCGCGAAGAAAAGCGCGAAGCGCAGCCGTAGGCCGAGGCGCTTTGTCAACCGCTCGATCATGCACCGTCATCCAGAAGCGCACAGACCTTTTGCGTGAGATCAGCGGTCGAGAACGGCTTGGTCATGAACGCGTCGGCCCCCACGGCCATGCCCTTGCGCCGCTCCATCTCGCCGCCGCCGGCCGTGATCATCAGAACCTTGACGCCTTGCAATCCCGCATCGCGGCGGATGAGCTGGCAGACCTCGTAACCCGATTTGCCGGGCAGCATCACGTCCAGCACAACCAGATCCGGGCGTTCCTCGGCCAGTGCTGTCATCGCGTCGGTGCCGCTGGCCACGCGGCGCAGGGCATAGCCCGCGCGCCCGATCAGATGGGTGAGCGCAAGGGCGATATTGTCCTCGTCCTCGACGAGCAGAACGGTCTTTTGCGGCATCGCGGGCCTCCTCTCCCGGTCAGGATGTGCACAGTGCCTCCAAAAGCGGATCATCCTCCGGCGCGCTCCTCCAAGCGGCCTGAGACAGATCGGCAAGCGCGGCCTCGGAGACCTCGGCGCGCGCCCGGTTGGGGCAATCGACAAGTTGCGGCAGTCGCGCGGGCGGGTTCCAGCGCGCGAACAGATAGACATCGGCCAGAAGCACGCCGGGTGCCTCCGGGTTGCTCTGCACCCCCGCGCGGTCAAGCGCCATGAAGCGCGTGACCTGCGGCACGACAAGGGTCCAGGGCTTCCACGGGCGGGTCTCGGGGATTTCCACCAGCACCTCCACCCCCTCGGGCAAGGCGCCTGCGGTCCGCGCGGCCCAGCTGTATTCCGACCAGATCGCATAGGCGAGCATGGCCAGACCGGCCGCCGCCGGCGCGGTATAGCGCGGCAGCCTGCCCCCGGTCAGATGCGCCAGGGCAACAATCGCAGCGGCAGCCCCGATGCCCGCGGCAAAGGTCGCGATCAGTTCGAAAAACATGTCAGCTCAGCACCCCTCGGGATTGTCCCACGGCCGATTGCATCGTCTTGATGACCATGAAGGCGTCGCGCAGGTGATTGCGCTCCAGATCCGACATGTCGGCGGGGTTCATGAAATTGTCAGGCGCGTCGCCGCGCAGGATCTGCGCCGCCTGATGGCGTAGCCGGGTTTCGGCAATGAGGTCGTAGGCGTCAAGCAGATCATGCGCGCCGCTTTCCGAGACGACCCCCGCCGCGCGCCCCGCCTCGATCCGGTCGCGCGTGCCCGCCGCCTCGATCGCACCCAGAAGCGCGTAGATGCGCCCCAGATCGACCACCGGCACGACGCCGGAATGCTTGAGGTCGATGGTGTTCTTGTGCTCACCCGAGCGGATCAGCGCAAAGCCCCGGAAGAGGCCCAGAGGCACCGTATGCTTGAGCGAATTGGCGATCATGTGGGCGACGAAGATCGAATTCCTGCGCGCCGCCGTGAGCACCTCGGTCTGGAGGTTCTCGAACAGCGCCGTCTCGCCCGAGATGGGACGCAGGTCGAACATGACCGACGCCAGCATCTGCGCCTGATTGTCGGGCTGCGCAATCCAGCCCGCGAAATATTTGCGCCACACCCGGCGCGGCTGTCGCCAGCGCGGGTTGGTGGCCATCATGTCGCCGGGGCAGTAGAAAAAGCCGCAGGTATCCAGCCCGTCGCTGACATATTTCGCCAGCGCGGCGAAATAGCCGTCATGCCTGTCCGCGTCAAAGGCGTCGTCAAGGATCAGGCAATTGTCCTGATCGCTGATGCCGGTCTGCTCGCGCCGCCCCTGAGAGCCACACGCGGCCCAGAGCCAGGGCACCGGCGCGGGGCCCAGTTCGGTCTCGGCCAACCGCAAAAGCCGCCGTGTGATCGCATCGGTGATATCGGTGATGCGGCGGGTGATCGAGGCGGGCTTCACCCCCGCCCGCACGAGTTGCGCCAGAAGGCCGGGCACGCGGTCCATGACATGCGCCATGTCCTCGGCCGATCCGGCCCCGGCGATATCGGCAACCATATGGCTTGCGGTCGCGGCCTGCTGACGGAAGAGATCGGTCTTGCCGATCATCCCCACCACACGCCCGCCCTGCGCCACCGGCAGGTGATTGACGCCCAGTTCGGCAAGTTTCATCAGCGCATCGAGACCCAGTTGCGTCGGCGCGATGGTCACCGGGTCCGGCGTCATCACCTGCGCCACGGGGATCTCGCCCGACAGCCCCTCGGCCAGCACCTTGTTGGTGAGATCGTGGCTGGTGATGATGCCCGCCAGTCGCGTCCCCTCCATCACCACCACGGAGGAGATGACATGCGCGCGCATCAGGCGCGCCACATCGGTGATGGTGGCCTCGGGCGCGCAGGTAATGGGCGTCTTGGCCATCAGGTCCGAGACCTGAAGCGCCGTCAGCCCGGTGGCATAAGGCCCGTCATCGGTATGGCGGAGCGGGCGCGCGCGGGCGAACCATTGCTCGAGCGCCGGCACCTCATCGATCAGCCGCAGGAACCAGTCCGCGGGCACCATGATGACCTGCGTCGCCTCGACCGCGCGCGCGGTGAGTTGCGCCCTGCCGTCGCGCAGCAATCCGCGCTCCCCCATCATGTCGCCGGGTCCGCGCCGGGAAACCGGCTCGCTGCCGCTGGTGACGATATCAAGCGCGCCGCTCTCGACCAGATAGAACCCCTTCAGCACGTCGCCGGTAGCAAACAGCACCTCGCCCGCCGCAAGCCGGACACGGGTCAGCTCCGGGGCCAACCCGGCGCGCAGTCCTTCGGAGAGCGCATCGAACGGCACGTTGCGGCACAGCGCGGTAATGGGCGTCGGCTCGGGTTTGGCCATCGCGGGTGGCTCCCTCCTGCGGGTTTTGGAAAAGGACCTAAAAGCGCCCGGTCTTACCGGAAATATCGGCGGGCTGAGAAAAGCAGGGGCGACAGATGCCGCCCCCGCCATTTGGTTCAGTGACCCGTGGCCGCACCGGCACCGCGCGGGATACGCACGCTTTCGACAAGGTCCTGGATTTCCTTCGGCGGTTCTGCCGTCATGCTCGACACCAGATAGGCCACGCCAAAGTTCAAGAGCGCACCGATCGGGCCGAAATGCGTCGGCGGGATACCGAAGAGGTATTGATCCGGCGTCAGCATGTTCGTTCCGGGGACGAAGAACCAGCCCAGGAAGAGGAACAGGTAAAGCGTCGTCGAGATCAGACCGGCCAGCATACCGGCCGTCGCGCCCGCCGAGTTGATGCGCTTGGAGAAGATGCCCATCATCAGCGTCGGGAAGAGCGAGGCCGCCGCCAGACCGAAGGCCAGCGCCACCACCTGGGCGGCAAAGCCCGGCGGGTTCAGACCCAGATAGGTCGCCACCACGATCGCCACCGACATCGAGATACGGGCGGCCAGAAGCTCGCCTTTTTCCGAAATACCGGGATTGATCGTCGATTTGATCAGGTCGTGGCTGATGGCCGAGGAGATGGCCAGCAGAAGACCGGCAGCCGTCGAAAGCGCCGCGGCAATACCACCGGCGGCGATCAGCGCGATCACCCAGCCCGGAAGCCCGGCAATTTCGGGGTTGGCCAGCACGAGGATGTCACGGTTGAAGGTGACAAGCTCGTTGCCCTCCCAGCCACGCTCGGCGGCAAGCGCCACCATGGCTTCGGACTTTTCGTTGTAGTACTGGATCTTGCCGTCGCCGTTCTTGTCCTCGACACCCAGCAGACCGGTCACGCTCCAGGTCTCGAACCAGTCGGGCAGGTCTTCGACCGCAACGGCCTCGCCCTGCACGCCCTGCGGCCACATGGTGGTCATGATGTTCAGGCGCGCCATCGCACCCACTGCCGGAGCGGTGAGATACAGAAGCGCGATGAACACCAGCGCCCAACCCGCCGACCAGCGCGCATCAGCCACGCGCGGCACGGTGAAGAAGCGGATGATCACGTGCGGAAGGCCCGCGGTGCCGATCATCAGCGACAGGGTGAAGAGCGCCATCAGCCAGGGGCTGGAACCGGAGGTGTACTCGTTGAAGCCCAGATCGTTGAGCAGCCCGTCAAGCGTCACCAGAAGGTGCTGCCCGGAAGCGGTATGCTCGGAGAACATGCCAATCTGCGGCAGGAACACGCCGGTCAGTTGCAGCGAGATGAAGATCGCCGGGATGGTATAGGCGACGATCAGCACGCAGTATTGCGCCACCTGCGTGTAGGTGATGCCCTTCATCCCGCCAAGCACGGCGTAGACGAAAACCACCGCCGACGCGATCAAGAGGCCCGTGGTGTTGTCCACCTCCAGAAAGCGCGAGAACGCCACACCGGCACCGGCCATCTGACCGATCACATAGGTGACCGACATGGTGATGAGCGCGACAACGGCCACCACGCGGGCGGTGTTGCTGTAGAAGCGATCACCCACGAATTCCGGCACGGTGTATTTGCCGAACTTGCGCAGGTAGGGCGCAAGCAGCATGGCCATGAGAACATAGCCGCCCGTCCAGCCCATCAGGAAGGTGGAGTTGTTGTAGCCCACGAAGGCGATGAGACCCGCCATCGAGATGAACGAGGCCGCCGACATCCAGTCGGCCGCCGTGGCCATGCCGTTGATCACCGGATTCACGCCGCGACCCGCAGCGTAGAATTCGGCGGTCGATCCCGCGCGGGCCCAGATCGCGATGCCGAAATAGAGCGCGAAGCTCAGGCCCACGACGATGATGTTGAGTGTCGTTTGATCCATGTCTTGCCCCCCTTACTCTTCAACGCCGTGTTCGGCATCAAGCTTGTTCATGCGCCACGCGTAGTTGAAGATCAGTATCAGAAATACGATGATCGAACCTTGCTGGGCGAACCAGAAGCCCAGATCGGTGCCGCCAACAGCGATCCCCGAGACCAGCGGGCGCAGCAGGATGCCGAACCCGAATGATGCGAGGGCCCAGACCACCAGGCTCCATGTGATGAGACGCAGATTGGCTTTCCAATATGCATTAGCAGAGTCTTGATCGGACAAGGCATGTCCTCCCTTTGTCATGGTTTCCTCCTGGCCCGCACCGGCACATGCCGGAACGGGCTTTCCCTTACGCGACCGTCTTGCGGACGATCACGTTCAGCGCTTGCGAAACGGCCTCGATCTCGGCCATCGCATCGACGCGGGCAAGCACACCCTTCGCGTCGTAATAGTCGATCAGGGGTGCTGTCTGCGCGTGATAGGCGCGCAGGCGTTGCTCCACTGTCTCGGCATTGTCATCGGCGCGCCGTGTCATCTCGGTCGCCCCGCATTTGTCGCAGACCCCCGCAACGGCAGGCGTCTTGAACGTGTCGTGATACCCCTCACCACACCCGGCGCAGGTGTAGCGGCCCGCAATGCGTGCCACCATTGCCGCGTCATCCACCTCGAGGCTGATCGCCGCGCCGATGCTCTGCCCGGTCTCGGCCATCAGCGTATCAAGCGCCGCCGCCTGCACCGTGGTGCGCGGAAAGCCGTCAAGGATGACGCCCCTGGCGCAATCGGGTTCGGCCAGGCGGTCGCGCAGGATGGCGATGACGATCTCGTCGGAGACCAGATCGCCCGCCTCCATCACCGCTTTGGCCTCATTGCCGGCCTCGGTGCCCGCCGCCACAGCGGCGCGCAGCAGGTCACCGGTCGAAAGCTGCACAAGGCCGAAGCCGTCTTCCAGCATCCGCGCCTGCGTGCCCTTGCCCGCGCCCGGAGGCCCGAGCAGGACAAGGTTCACGGTGCCCTGTGCGGTGTCGGTTCCGTCCATATCCACGATCCCCCTCAGGCGTTCGCGCGATTGGCGATGAGGTCATCGACAACCGACGGATCAGCCAGCGTCGAGGTATCGCCCAGAGCGCCGTAATCGTTCTCGGCGATCTTGCGCAGGATGCGGCGCATGATCTTGCCCGAGCGGGTTTTCGGCAGGCCCGGCGCCCATTGGATCACGTCCGGCTTGGCGATGGGGCCGATTTCCTGGCGCACCCAGTTCTGCAATTCGGTGCGCAGCGCATCGGTGGCCTCGACCCCGTCCATGAGCGTGACATAGCAATAGATGCCCTGCCCCTTGATGTCATGCGGATAGCCGACAACGGCGGCCTCGGACACGGTGGCATGGGCAACAAGCGCCGATTCAACTTCTGCCGTGCCCATCCGGTGCCCGGAGACGTTGATCACGTCATCGACGCGGCCAGTGATCCAGTAATCGCCATCCGCGTCGCGGCGGCACCCATCGCCCGAGAAATAGTAGCCCTTGAACATCTCGAAATAGGTCTGCTTGAAGCGGTCGTGATCGCCCCAGATGGTGCGCATCTGCCCCGGCCAGCTATCCTTGAGCGCCAGAACGCCCTCGACCGCGCCCTCCAGCTCGTTGCCCTTGTCGTCGAGCACAACGGGCTGCACGCCGAAGAACGGCTTGGTGGCGGAACCCGGCTTGGGCGTGTCCACCACACCCGGCAACGGGGTGATCAGGATGCCGCCCGTCTCGGTCTGCCACCATGTATCAACGATGGGGCAGCGGCCCTTGCCGACGTTTTCGTTATACCAGTTCCAGGCCTCGGGGTTGATCGGCTCGCCAACCGAGCCGAGCAGGCGCAGGCTCGACAGGTCCGACCCTTCGACCGGCGCGGTGCCCTTGCCCATCAGCGCGCGAATGGCGGTGGGGGCGGTGTAGAACTGCGTCACCTTGTGTTTCTCGCAGACCTGCCAGAAACGGCCCGCGTCAGGCCAGGTCGGCACGCCTTCAAACATCAGCGTGGTCGCGCCATTGGCCAGCGGGCCGTAGACGATATAGCTGTGGCCCGTGACCCAGCCCACATCGGCGGTGCACCAGTAGATATCGCCCTCGTGATAATCAAAGATGTATTCATGCGTCATCGACGCATAGACGAGATACCCGCCGGTGGTGTGCACCACGCCCTTGGGCATGCCGGTGGAGCCGGAGGTGTAGAGGATGAAGAGCGGATCCTCGGCGCCCATTTCCTCGGGCGGGCAATCGGCGCTGACCTTTTCGGCCTCTTCATGCCACCAGAAATCCAGATCACGCCGCCACGCCACCTGACCGCCGGTGCGCTTGACCACCAGGCATTTCACATCCCGCGTATCGTGAAGCAGCGCCTGGTTGACATTGTCCTTGAGCTTGGTTGCGCGGCCCCCGCGCGGGGCGTGATCGGCGGTGATGACCACCTTGGCATCGCAGCCGTTGATCCGCGCGCCAAGCGCGTCGGGCGAGAAACCCGCGAAAACGATGGAATGGATCGCGCCGATCCGCGCGCAGGCCAGCATCGCATAGGCGGCCTCGGGGATCATCGGCATGTAGATCACGACGCGGTCGCCCTTGGCCACGCCCATGGATTTGAGCACATTGGCCATGCGGCAGGTCTGGGCGTGCAACTCGCGATAGGTGATGTGCAGCGCCTCATCCTCGGGGCTGTCAGGTTCCCAGATGATCGCGGTCTGATCGCCGCGCGTGGCCAGATGCCGATCAATACAGTTGGCAGACACGTTCAGCGTGCCATCCTCGAACCATTTGATCGAGACGCTGTCATAGTCGTAAGAGGTGTTTTTCACCTTGGTGTAGGGCTTGATCCAATCGATCCGCTTTCCCTGCTCGCGCCAGAACCCCTCGGGGTCACGAATCGATTCGGCATACATGCGCGCATAGGTCTCGGCGTCGATGTGAAACCCTTTTGTGCCCGCAGCAGCAACAGTATCGGCCATATCCGAAAATCCTCCATCCCTTGTGTGAGTGCGACCATAGCCGCATCTCCGAACATCTCCCAAGAGCAACTTTATTTCAAACGGGACGAAAAATTAACAGCTTGCTGCTAGCTGGCGTAATTCCTGTGAAAATTTGAAACGGACAAGTGGAGTATATTGTAAATATATTTACAACAGCATCCGTGGCACGACTCGGCCCGTGCGCCGGACACCGGCGCTGACCAGCGCCGCTTCGCGCTTGAGCCGCCCCGCCTCGATGGCGTCAAGCCGGGCCAGCGCGCGCGCCTCGTCTCCGCCTGATTCGCGCAGCACCCGCCCCCAGAGCCGCCGCGCCGAGCGCGCCGACCAAGGCAGCGCGGCCTGCGCCAGCCAGCGCCGCAGGGGCGGTGGCAGCCGGTCGAACTCTGCCAGCCCCCGCGCCGGACCGCGCCGCGCCAACGGACTGCGCAGGTTAGCCATGCCCCGCCGCCAGCGGATAGAGCACAAGCAAGAGCCGCACCCCGCCGCCGCCCGAGAGCGGCGGCGAGCGGTGGACAAGGTCCGCAGGCGCATCCCCCGGCCAGAGCGAGCCTCGAAATATCCCCACATCACCGGTCGCCATGTGCCGGATCCCTGTCGGCATCCCACCCGCCGGGGCGCGCCCGTATTCAGTGCCCGCCCCGCGATAGCTGCACAAAAGCCGCGCCGTCACCCGGTCGAGATGGAATTTGCGGCAGGCGTCGTCGCGCACCACCTCAAGCCGCAGATGCAGCGCCTCGACCGCCACGATCCGACCGAGAAGACGCGCAAGCGTCGCCACATCCTCGCACAGAAGCTGCCGCCCCGCGCCATTGGCCAGCCCCGCCGCCGCGCAGGCCGCTGCCGCAACCATGCCCGCGCACCGCACCGTGCAGGCCTGCCGGATTGCCGGAAGCTGTGCCTCGGGCAGATCGTCGAGCCAGCGCGCAAGGCCCGGATCGCGTCCGCGCGTCCAGATCGCCGCCGCCTGTCCCGGCTCCGCAATGTGCCCGAGAACCTCTGCCGTGCGGCCAAGGGCGACGCCCGTCGCGCGCGGCTCTGCCAGCCCCGCCACGGGCTCAGGCTGCCGCCCGCTGCCAGCGCGGGAACGGGTCGGGCAGGCCGCGCAGGGCCTTGGGGTCGAACCGGCTATCGGATCCCGTGAGCGCCGCATCAAGCGCCGCCGTGATCGCCGCGCGGTCCATGTTCGAGCCGATGAACACCAGTTCCTGCCGCCGGTCGCCGAAGGGCTCGGCCCAGTGGCGTTTGACATAGGCGCGCGCCTGCGGATGTTCGGGCCAGCGCGCCTCGGGCACCGCCGCCCACCAGGTGCCCATGGGGGCCACCTTGCTCAGCACGCCCGCCATGCTGAATTCGGCCACCCAATCGGGGCGCGTGGCCAGCCAGAAATGCCCCTTGGCGCGGATCACGCCGGGCAGCGGGCCATTGAGCACCGCATGAACCCGCGCCGGATCGAACGGCCGCCGCGCGCGATAGACGAACGAGGTGATGCCATATTCCTCTGTCTCGGGCACGTGGTCGGCAAAACCGTAAAGTTCCTTGGCCCAGAGCGGGTGATCGTGGGCGGTCTCGAAATCGAAAAGGCCAGTGTCAAATATCGCGGCCTGATCGACGCGGGCGAAATCGGTCTCGATCACGCGGGCGTCGGGATTGAGCGCGGCGATGATCGCGCGCGCCACATCGCGGCGGGCGGGGCCTGCATCGCTGACCTTGTTGAGCACGATCACATCGGCAAATTCGATCTGATCGACCAGCAGATCGACCAGCGTGCGGGTGTCGCCCTCCTCCGCCACCGCGTCACGATCCGACAGGAAATCATGGCTGGAATAATTCTCGAGCAGGTTGACCGCATCGACCACCGTCACCATCGTGTCGAGCCGCGCGATATCGGACAGGCTCTCGCCCGCCTCGTCGCGGAACTCGAATGTGGTGGCCACGGGCATCGGCTCGGACACGCCGGTGGATTCGATCA
Source organism: Roseovarius sp. MBR-6 (assembly GCF_040547525.1). Lineage (NCBI taxonomy): Bacteria > Pseudomonadati > Pseudomonadota > Alphaproteobacteria > Rhodobacterales > Roseobacteraceae > Roseovarius > Roseovarius sp. MBR-6. The sequence continues at coordinate 153,832 of NZ_JBEPPW010000003.1, forward strand.
GCAGGTAGTCAAACCGCCCCTCGCCCGCGAGGCGGCGCACCTCCTTGAGCAGATCGTCACGCAGGGTGCAGCAGATGCAGCCATTCGACATCTCGACCAGCGTCTCGTCGGTGTGGCTGAGACCGGCACCACCGGCGCGCACAAGATCGGCGTCGATGTTCACCTCGGACATGTCATTCACGATCACCGCCACGCGGCGGCCTTCGCGGTTGTTGAGCACATGGTTGAGCAGCGTCGTCTTTCCCGCCCCGAGAAACCCCGAAAGCACGGTCACGGGCAGGCGGGACTCAGTGGGTTGCATGGCGGCCTCGGCTTGCGGGATTTTATGTAATGATATTACATTGCTATTTCTCCAGAACGCAAGCCACTTCATTCGGACCCCCACCGGAGAACATTTCGACCGCAGCCGCTACCTCTGGCAGGCGCGGGCCATGCCCCGAAAAGAAATGCTGCACCGCAGCATGAACCGTGCTATAGAGCGGGCGACCCCTGAAAGGACTCACATCGTGCATCCGCTGGCCCACCTTCACCTGACCAACATCATCGCCCCCAGCCTCGAGCTTTTCGCCGAGGCGCAGATGGTCGTCACCATGCGTCTGGCCGGCCTGGCGGGGCTCTGGCCCGTCGGGACCGACGAAACCCACCGCATGATCGCCGAGAAAGGCCCGGCGCTGATGAATGCGGCAGCCGAAGCCGGGACCGCCGCGCTTGGCGGGCAGCGTCTTGACGAGATCCTGCTTGCTGCCATCACCCTGCTCACGGGGATCGCGCGCGACAACCGGCGGCGCCTCTGCGCCACTCGGGCCTGAGATCACCGCAAGAAGACGCGCAGATTGACCTTGCACGCAGCGGCAAAAGCCCCATCCTTTCGCCAAGAAGGAGGCCCGATGCCCTACGCCCATTCCGACAAGACCGAGGCCGTGCTGAACAATCCCGCGCCCGATCTGCGCGCGCGCGAAAAGCTTGAAGGTGGCCGGCGGTTTGTCCTGCATACCGAATTTCAGCCCGCCGGCGACCAGCCAACCGCCATTGCGGAACTGAGCACGGGCATCCGGGACGGCGAGCGCGATCAGGTGCTTCTGGGTGCCACCGGCACCGGCAAGACCTTCACCATGGCCAAGGTGATCGAAGAGACGCAGCGCCCCGCCATCATCCTTGCCCCCAACAAGACACTGGCAGCGCAGCTTTACGGCGAGTTCAAGGGGTTCTTTCCCGAAAACGCGGTCGAGTATTTCGTGAGCTATTACGACTATTACCAGCCCGAGGCCTATGTCGCCCGCAGCGACACCTATATCGAGAAGGAATCCCAGATCAACGAACAGATCGACCGGATGCGCCACTCGGCCACGCGCGCGCTTCTGGAACGCGATGACGTGATCATCGTGGCCTCGGTGTCGTGCATCTACGGCATCGGCTCGGTCGAGACCTACGGCGCGATGACGCAGGATCTGAAGGTTGGCGACAGCTATGACCAGCGCCAGATCATGGCCGATCTGGTGGCGCAGCAATATCGCCGCAACGATCAGGCTTTCCAGCGCGGCTCTTTCCGGGTGCGCGGTGACAGCGTCGAGATTTTCCCCGCCCACCTCGAGGATCGCGCCTGGCGGCTCAGCTTCTTCGGCGAGGAGTTGGAAAGCATCACCGAGTTTGATCCGCTGACCGGCGAGAAGACCGACAGCTTCGAGAAAATCCGCGTCTATGCCAATTCGCATTACGTGACGCCCAAACCCACGATGCAGCAGGCCATTCAGGGCATCAAGCGCGAGCTTCGCCAGCGGCTTGACCAGTTGGTGAACGAGGGCAAGCTTCTGGAGGCGCAGCGGCTGGAACAGCGCACCAATTTCGATCTGGAGATGCTGGAGGCAACCGGTGTCTGCAACGGGATCGAGAACTATTCGCGTTATCTGACGGGCCGCGCCCCCGGAGAGCCGCCCCCCACCCTCTTTGAGTTCATCCCCGACAATGCCATCGTCTTTGCGGACGAATCCCACGTCTCGGTGCCCCAGATCGGCGGCATGTACAAAGGCGACTACCGGCGCAAGTTCACCCTTGCCGAGCACGGCTTTCGCCTGCCCTCCTGCATGGACAACCGCCCTCTCAAGTTCGAGGAATGGGACGCCATGCGCCCGCAAAGCGTGTTCGTCTCCGCCACCCCCGCCAAATGGGAGATCGAGCAAACGGGGGGCGTCTTTACCGAACAGGTGATCCGCCCCACCGGCCTTCTCGATCCGCAGGTCGAGATCCGGCCCGTGGAGACGCAGGTGGATGATCTTCTGGACGAGGTGCGCCGCGTGGCGGCCGATGGCTACCGGGTTCTTGTCACCACGCTGACCAAGCGCATGGCCGAGGACCTGACCGAATACCTGCATGAACAGGGCATCCGCGTGCGCTACATGCATAGTGACATCGACACCATCGAGCGGATCGAGATCCTGCGCGACCTGCGCCTTGGTGCCTTCGACGTGCTGATCGGCATCAACCTTTTGCGCGAGGGGCTGGATATCCCCGAATGTGGCCTCGTTGCCATTCTCGACGCCGACAAGGAGGGGTTCCTGCGCTCCGAAACCTCGCTGATCCAGACCATCGGGCGGGCGGCGCGCAACGCCGAGGGGCGCGTGATCATGTATGCCGACCGCATCACCGGCTCGATGGAGCGCGCCCTGGCCGAGACCGACCGCCGCCGCGCCAAGCAGATCGCCTATAACGAGGCGCATGGCATCACCCCCGCCACCATCCGCAAGAATGTCGATGACATCCTGCAAGGGCTCTACAAGGGCGACGTGGACATGAACCGCGTGACGGCAAAGGTCGACAAACCGCTTGTGGGGGCCAACCTGCAAGCGGTGCTGGATGGGCTGCGCACCGATATGCGCAAGGCGGCCGAGAACCTCGAATTCGAAGAGGCGGCGCGTTTGCGCGACGAGGTCAAGCGGCTGGAGGCGGTGGAACTGGCCGTGGCCGACGACCCGTTGGCGCGCCAGCAGGCGGTGGAAAAGGCGAGCGACGCCGCCGTTGGGTCGCGTGGACGCTCCACGGCAGGACGACCGGGACAGCGCGGTGGGAATGTGAAGCGGCGGAAAAAAGGGTAGCGCCACTTCCCTGCGCTTCTTATATTCAGCGCATGGATGAAAGGCTTCAAAATCTGATGGAACGGGCAGAGACCTGTCTCGACGCGCCTTCGCGCGCGACGTTGGCCGAAATCGTGGACGGGTTCATTGCTACCCACGCCGGCCCTCAGGATTTTACCCCGCAAGAGCTTGCCCATGTGCGAAAGATAGGCACGGAGCCCTTCGTGCCCGCCGACCCGCAGGCGCTGACCTCTCTTTTCGGTCGGCGTGGGTGATCCGCTCTGGTCAGCCCGTGCGCTGGCCAGCCTGACCGCGCAGGACGACTATCTGCGCCCCCTCAACCCGGTCGCCGCTGACGCGGTGCTCTCCGAGATCGAGGAGGTTGCGCACCTGATCGTTGAGTTCCCGCAAATGGGGCGCCGCATCGACGGCACCGGCCTGCGCTACCATGTGACCGGGCGCTACCGCTACCGCGTGATTTACAGGGTGCGCGGGAAGCGGGTGGAAATCGTCGAGGTCTTGCACGCGAGGCGAGGGTGAGTGACCTGCCCCTTTTCTCAGGGCCACTCATGAATAGAGCCTGTTCTTCTTTTGTGTGCCATCATTCGGCGGCGCGGCAACAGGCAGTGGAGAAGGCGAGCGACGCCGCCGTAGGGTCGCGCGGGTGGTCAACGGCAGGACGGCCGGGGCAAAGGGGCGGGAATGTGAAGCGGCGGGGGAAGGGGTAGCGGCGCGTATTCTCTTTGCCTCTGTTTCCGGTATCCATACCCGCCCTCTGTCCGGGTGTCCGTCGCTCAGGCCTCGAAAAGATCGCTCTGCCCCTTGGGCCCCGGCGCTTCCAGCCCCAGATGCCGCCACGTCGCCTGCGTCAGCATCCGGCCGCGCGGGGTGCGCTGGATGAGACCCTGCTGCAAGAGGAACGGCTCGATCACCTCTTCCAGCGCGTCGCGGCTTTCGGACAAAGCCGCCGACAGCGTCTCGATCCCCACCGGCCCGCCGCCATAAGCCTCGGCAATGAGGCGCAGATAGCGCCGGTCGGCCCCATCCAGCCCCAGGTGATCCACCCCCAGCCGGGTCAGTGAGCTATCGGCCAGCGCGCGACTGATCCGCCCGCCGCCCTCGACCACCGCGAAATCCACCACCCGGCGCAAGAGGCGGCCCGCGATGCGCGGCGTGCCGCGCGCGCGGCGCGCAATCTCGCGCGCGCCGTCATCCTCGGTGGGAATGTTCAGAAGCCGCGCGTTGCGGGTGACGATCTCGTGCAACTCGTCGATCTCGTAGAATTGCAGCCGCGTCGGGATGCCGAACCGGTCGCGCAAGGGCGTCGTGAGCAGTCCCAGCCGCGTCGTCGCCCCCACCAGCGTGAAGGGCTGCAACTCGATCCGCACGGTGCGCGCGGCGGGGCCGGAGCCGATCACAAGATCAAGCTCGAAATCCTCCATCGCCGGGTAAAGCACCTCCTCCACCGCCGGGTTGAGGCGGTGGATTTCATCAATGAAGAGCACATCGTTGCGCTCCAGATTGGTGAGGATCGCCGCCAGATCGCCGGCCTTGGCCAGCACCGGCCCCGAGGTCATGCGAAACCCCACCCCCAGTTCGCGCGCCATGATCTGCGCCAGCGTCGTCTTGCCCAGACCGGGAGGGCCGTGAAAGAGCGTGTGATCCATCGCCTCGCCGCGCTGCCGCGCCGATTGGATGAAGACCGCCAGATTGGCCCGCGCCTCGCGCTGCCCGATGAATTCGGACAGGGCCTGAGGCCGCAAGCTGCGGTCAAGGTCTTCGGGCAGGGGATCGGGGCGCAAGGTCGGGTCGGGTTCGGTCATGTCCTACCCTTTCGGTGCCAGAAGCCGCAGCGCGGCGCGGATCAGCGCCGTCGTGTCGGCCTGCCCGTCCGCGCCCGCGGCTTGCGCCACGGCACCCGCCGCCTCGCCGGGGGCGTAGCCCAGATTTGTGAGGGCCGAGAGCGCCTCGGCCTGCGCGCCGGGGCTGGGCGGGGCCACCATAGTGGGCGCGGGGGCCGTCTCGATCACCGCATCCTCTACGCCTGCCTCTGGCGCTGCCGTGGGGGCCATCTCCCCCATCGCCATCACCGCGGGGGCCTTGTCCTTCAACTCGTTGACCACCCGCTGCGCGGTCTTGGCACCGATGCCCTTGGCCGCCGTCACCGAATGCCAGTCCCCCAGCGTGATCGCGCGGCTCACACCGTCGGGGCCGAGCGCGCCCAGAATGGCGAGAGAGGCCTTGGCCCCCACCCCTTGCACGCTCATCAGCAGGCGGTGCCATTCCTTTTCCACCAGCGTCGGAAAGCCGAAGAGCTGCAACAGGTCCTCGCGCACCAGCAGATCGGTATAAAGGGCCGCCATGCCGCCCACGCCCGGAAGGGCTGCCAGCGTGCGCTCCGAGCAATGCACGATATAGCCCACGCCGCGCACGTCGATCAGCACATGATCCGCCCCGCGCCAGTCGATCCGCCCGGCAATACGCCCGATCATGCCACCGCCCGCCCGGTGTGACGCCCGTAATGCGCATGGCAGATCGCCACCGCCAGCGCATCCGCCGCGTCGGGGCCTGCCAGCACCACGCCGGGAAGCTGCACCTTGACCATATGCGCCACCTGCTCCTTGGCGGCGTGACCCACGCCCACCACGGTCTTTTTCACCCGGTTGGGCGAATATTCCCCCACCGTCAGCCCGTATTGCGCGGGCACCAGAAGCGCCACGCCCCGCGCCTGCCCCAGCTTGAGCGTGCCCGCCCCGTCCTTGTTGACGAACGTCTGCTCGATCGCCGCCGCCTCTGGCGCAAACCGCTGCACGATATCCGTCAACTGTTCATAGAGAGACAGGAGCCGCGCGCCCAGATCGTCGCCCGAGGAATGGCACACGCCATTGGCAATATGGCTCAGACGGCTGCCCGTCACCTCGATCATGCCCCAGCCGAGATTGCGCAATCCGGGGTCGATGCCCAATACCCTCATACCGCATGCCCTGCCCTGTTTTTCCCCAACTAGCACGAAACAGGAACAAACGCCAAGCGGAATGCGCGCGGACCCGCCCTCGAGCCTTGCGAAAATCGCATAAGGACTATGCAGGAACGCCCGCTTGCGGAACGGGTATCCTCCCATTAGGTCCCGTGCAGCAACGGAAATCTCCGATACTGTTATTCCAAGGAACGAAACCCATGGCCCTGCTTGACACCACCCGCGCGCCTGCGCACAGCCTTGCCACCCCCGGCCTTTTCGCGCGCCTTCTCGGCACGTTTCTGTCGTGGAACGACCGCCGCGCCACGCGCAAGGCGCTCGCCCGTCTGAGCGACCGCGAGCTTGACGATATCGGCCTCTGCCGGGGCGATATCGACGCCATCGCGCGCCGGTTCTGAACCGCGCTCCATGGCACGCAAAAGCCCTGCCCGGCCAAGGCCGCGCAGGGCTTTTTCCTGTCTCGTGCCGACGTTACCGCAAAAGAGGCGAAAGGTAGCCGGCGATCATTCCGGTCAAGGGGTCGGGGCGCATGACATAGGCACCGACCTGCTCCATCGCATTGCCCTCGGCCAGCAGGCCAATGCGTTCTTCGTAGGTCGCCCCGCCCAGATGCGCCAGCACCACCGCCTTGAAGAAGGCAAACCCGAGGACGAGATAGAGAAGGCCACGCAGGGGGATCGCGGGCAGGCGGCGCTTGGGCCTGAACTCGATCAACCCGTCGTCACGCACCTTGCCCATGTAGCCACGCGCGAGGCGGGCACGTTTGAGGTCGATCCGGCGGACCCGCTTGGCGAAACCGTGGTGAATGTCAGCCATGGCAACAATCCTGTATCGCAGCCCCCACCGTGATGCGTCAGTCATAAGGTCGAATTGTGGCATGATCAAGGCAAGCGGCGCGATTGAGGCCAGTTTTCGACTTATTTTCAATGGTTTTTAGACATAGTCAGCGTCGACCAGTCACCAATTCTTGCGTGATGGTCAAGACTGTTTCCAAGCCCTGAATAAACGCCGATCACCTCTTCGGCCTGCTCGTTCAGCAGGCCCGACAGAATCACCTTCCCACCCAGTCTCAGGCTCTCGGTGATGCCCGGTGCCAGCGCCATCAGGGGCCCCTTGAGGATATTGGCGAAGATCAGATCATACGGCGCACCGGCACGCAACGCGGGATGCGCCAGCCCCTCGGCCTCGAACACGCGCACCCGGGTGCCAAGCCCGTTCGCCGCCACATTCACTTCCGCCACCTCGACCGCCACCGCGTCGATATCCGATGCCAGCATCTCACCGGGCCAAATCTTCGCCGCAGCGATCGCCAGAACGGCCGTGCCACAGCCCAGATCGAGCACCGAGCGCCCGACAAAGCCCGCGCTCGCCAGCCGGTCGAGCGCCTGAAGACAGCCCAGCGTCGTGCCGTGATGCCCGGTGCCAAAGGCCATCGACGCCTCGATCAAGAGCGGCTCCACCCCTTCCGGCACACGGTCCGCATCGTGACTGCCATAGACAAAGAACCGCCCTGCCACGACCGGGCTGAGATCGCGCCGCACCTTGGCCACCCAGTCCACCTCCGGCAGTTCCGATACGGTAAAGGGCCGCGCGTCATGCGCCGCCGCCAGAAGGTCGAGCGCGACCGCATCGGGTGTGGCCTCGAAATAGCCCCCTATCTCCCACAGGCCCGATCCGTCCTCCATCTCGAAACAGCCCACGCCCGTGGGCTCGGGCACCATGTCCTCCAGCGCCAGCGCCAGCGCCTCGGCACGGGTCTTGTCGTCAAGCGTGGTCAGCGCGGTCCATGTCGGCATGTGCAGTCCTTCGAATTACTCGGCAGGGGCAGGAACGAAGCGCGAGAACACCGTCTCATTGCCCGGCTCCGGGTGACGCGGGATCATCAGCGCCAGAACCAGCGACACGCAAGCCATGCCCGCCGCCAGCAGGAACACGCCCGCAGGCGCAACAAGCCAGACATAGCCCAGCGCCGCAGGCAGGAACACCGCCGCGATATGGTTGATGGTAAAGGCCACGGCGGCGGTGGGGGCGATGTCACCGGGATCGGCGATCTTCTGGAAATATGTCTTCAGCGCCAGCGCCAGCGAGAACAGGATGTGATCCACCACATAAAGCGTCGCCGCCATCAGCACGCCCCAGCCAAACAGGTAAATCCCGCCATAGGCCAGAAACACCAGCATAAGCCCGACATATTCGACCGTCAGGGTGTTGCGCTCGCCAAAACGGAACACGGCGCGCCCCATCAGCGGGGCCGCCACGATGTTGATCACGAGGTTGATCATGAATAGCGCCGTCACCTCATGCACGTCAAAGCCGAATTTCTCGACCATCATGAAGCCGGCGAACACGATGAAGATCTGCCGCCGCGCACCGGACATGAATTGCAGCGCGTAATAAAGCCAGTAGCGCCGCCGCAGCACCATCTTCTTGACCTGCGGATTGGGGGCCTCGAACCGCGGATAGGCGAAGAAACAGAACACCGCCACCAGCGCGGTAAACCCGCCCGACACCATGTAGACAAGGTTGTAGCTCAGATCGAAGGCCCGCCATGTCACCACGATGAGCGCATAGGCCACAAGCGTTGCGCCGGACCCGGCGGCCAGAAGCCAGCCCAGCATCTGCGGCGCGCGCAGCTTGTCGAGCCATTGCAGTTGCAGCGACTGATTTACCGTCTCGAAATAGTGAAAGCCGATGGAACTGAGCATGGTGATCGTCAAAATCCCGCCCAGTGTCGGGAAATGCGCCGTGAGCGCCGTCGCCACGCCAAGCAACAACAGGGAGATCAGAGCCAGCACCTGCTCATGCATCAGAATAATCAGCGCGATCACCCCAATGGCAAGGAATCCGGGGATTTCCCGCACCGTGTGCAGCCAGCCGATATCGGAGCCGTCAAACCCCGCCACCTCGATCACGAAATTGTTCAGAAGCGCCGACCAGGTGGCAAAGGCCACCGGCATCGCGGCGGCCATCAGGAACAAAAGCGTGACCGGACGCCGCCAGAAAGGCAGCGATTTGGCATCGGCAAGGGGAAACTGACGGCTCATGCCCATTCTCATACGCCCGAGGCGCGGGATTGGCGAGAGGCCCCGCTGACCCGCCGCCGAAATCTTCAAAAGATTTCGGACCGCTTTCTTTCCAAGAAAGCGGCGCGTCGCCCCGCCCGCGTCGCTCAATAGAAACTCTGCGGGTCGATATCCACCGCCAGCCGCATCTGCGCGGGCAGTTTCACCGGCCCGAGCCATTGCGCCAGCGCCGCCTGAAGGGCTGCCCCCTTGGGTGCCTTGACCAGAAGCCGCACACGGTGCCTCCCCCTTATGCGGGCAATCGGCGCGGGCGCGGGGCCAAAGACCTCGGCCCCCACCGCGCCAAGGGGGCCCGAATGCCGCGCCAGCCACCCGCCCAGATCGAACACGGCCTTCATGTCGGGCGACGACAGGATGATCCCCGCCATGCGCCCATAGGGCGGCACGCCCGCCGCCTGCCGCGCAGCCGCCTCGGCGCGCCAGAATCCCTCTTCGTCGCCGCCAAGGATCGCGCGGATCACCGGATGCTCGGGCTGATGGGTCTGCAAGAGCGCGCGTCCCGGCCGCTCGGCGCGCCCCGCCCGCCCCGCCACCTGCCGCATGAGCTGAAACGTGCGCTCGGCGGCGCGCAGGTCGGACCCCTGAAGCCCCAGATCGGCGTCGATCACCCCCACCAGCGTGAGCAGCGGGAAATTATGCCCCTTGGCCACAAGTTGCGTGCCGATGATGATATCGGCCCCGCCCGCCGCGATCTCGGCAATCTGCTCCTTCAACGCGCGCGCCGAGGCGAAGAGGTCCGAGGACAGCACCGCGATCCGCGCCTCGGGAAAGAGCGCCGCCGCCTCCTCGGCCAGCCGCTCCACACCCGGCCCGACGGGGGCCATCCGCCCTTCGACCCCGCAGGAGGGGCAGGCCAGCGGCACCGCTGCGCTCGCGCCGCATTGGTGGCAGACAAGGCGATTCTGAAAGCGGTGCTCGACCATGCGCGCGTCGCAGTGCTCGCAACCGATCTGATGACCGCAGGCGCGGCACACCGTCACCGGCGCATAACCGCGCCGGTTGAGAAACAGCATCGCCTGCTCGCCCAAGGCCAGCCGCGCCTTGACCGCCTGCCGCAGCGTCGGCGACACCCACCGCCCCGCCGGCACCGCCTCGGCACGCAGGTCTATCGCCGCCAGTTCCGGCATCACCGCCACGCCAAACCGCGCCGCCAGATCCAGCCGGTCGTATTTGCCCGCTTGCGCATTGGCCCAGCTCTCAAGGCTCGGCGTGGCCGAGGCCAGCACCACCCGCGCGCCGCATAGCGAGGCCCGGAGCACCGCCATATCCCGCGCATGATATAGCACGCCATCCTCCTGTTTGTAGGAGCCGTCATGCTCTTCATCCACCACGATCAACCCCAGATCGCGGAACGGCAGGAACAGAGCCGAGCGCGCGCCCACCACCATCTGCACGTCGCCTTCGCCCGCCATCTTCCAGACCCGGCGGCGCTCGGCCATGGTGGCACCCGAATGCCATTCGGCGGGCCGCGCACCAAAGCGCGCCTCGACCCTCGTCAGAAACTCCGCCGTGAGCGCGATCTCGGGCAGAAGCACCAGCGCCTGCCGCCCTTGGCGCAGACATTCGGCCACCGCCTCCAGATAGACCTCGGTCTTGCCCGAGCCGGTGACACCGCGCAACAGCGTCGTGCCATAGCCGCCACCGCGCACAGCACCGCAGAGCGTGGCCGCCGCTGCCGCCTGATCCTCGGTAAGCCGCTTGGCGGGCAGATCGGGGTCCAGCGTTGGATAGGGTGCGTCGCGCGGCGCGGCCTCCTCGATCAGCGCGCCTTGCGCCACCAGCCCCTTGACCACCGAGGCAGAGACCCCCGCCAGATCGCACAGATCCGTCAGGCCAAACCCCAGCCCGCCGTGATCGCGCAAGACCGCCAGCACCCGCGCGCGCGCCTCGGTCTGTCGCGCGGGCAGGCTCTCGCCCAGCCGGTAGACCTTGTGCGCGCCGGGCGGGTCAGCCAGCCCCGGCGCGCGCGTGGCCAACCGCAGCATCGCGGGCAGCGGCGTCAGCGTATACGCCGCCGCGCGCGCCAGAAAATCGCGCATCGCCGCATCCATAGGCGACAGATCGAGCACCTGGCCCACCTTGCGCGCCTTCTTGAGATCAAAACCACCCGCGCCCGGCCCCCAGACCACCCCCATGATGCGGCGCGGCCCCAGCGGCACCTCGACGAAATCGCCCAGACCCACGCCGCCCTCGGGTGCCAGATAATCGAGCGTCCCGCCAAGCGGCTGCGCCGTCAGCACCGCCACCAGCGCGCCCTCGTCGAAATGCTCGGGCAGGCTCACGCTTGTCGCTCCTTTGCGGGGTTTCAGACCCCCGATCTATGCGGTAAAGGCTGTGCCGAGACAACCCAACCCGCCAGAGAGGGCCACGCCATGAAATTCTTCGTCGACACCGCCGAGATTGACCAGATCGCCGAGTTGAATGACCTCGGCATGGTCGATGGCGTCACCACCAACCCGTCGCTGATCCTGAAATCCGGGCGTGACATCGTTGAGGTCACGCGCGAAATCGCCGCGATGGTCGCAGGCCCCGTGAGCGCCGAAGTGGTGGCGCTCACCGCCGAGGACATGATCGCCGAGGGCCGCAAGCTTGCCGCCATCGCCGAGAATATCGCCGTCAAGGTGCCGCTGACATGGGACGGGCTCAAGGCGTGCAAGGTGCTCTCGGGCGAGGGCAACATGGTCAATGTCACGCTCTGCTTCTCGGCCAATCAGGCGCTTCTCGCGGCCAAGGCGGGCGCGACCTTCATCTCGCCCTTCATCGGACGGCTCGACGACATCAACCTCGACGGGATGGAGGTGATCTCCGACATCCGCCAGATCTACGACAATTACGGCTTCGAGACGCAGATTCTCGCGGCCTCGATCCGCACCGTCAACCACGCCTACCAATCGGCGATGATCGGCGCAGACGTGATGACCGCGCCCCCCGCCGTCATCAAGGCCATGGCCGCCCACCCGCTCACCGACAAGGGCCTCGCCGCCTTCATGGCCGATTGGGAAAAGACCGGGCAGAAGATCATCTGATCCCCGTCACCCTCGGGCGCATACCCCGTCACCCTCGGACCTGATCCGGGGGTCTCCCCCCCCGCCGTCACCCTCGGACTCGATCCGAGGGTCTCTCTCCGTCACCCTCGGACCTGATCCGAGGGTCTCTTGCCGAAAGAGATCCTCTGGTCAGGCCAGAGGATGACGGGGCGCACCCCACCCACACCCGATGGACAGCCGCCCGCCTGCGCGCCCATACTCCGCCTTAACCAGCCCCGGCCCATCATGGCGGGGCAAAACGGACAGGCAGAGGCGATGAAAATCGGTTTAGACAGGATGAAAAACTGGCGTCTCTCCGACGTATGGAAAAACGTAGAATTTTATACGATATGGAAGCTCGGGTTGGTGGCTTTGGCGGGACTGACAGGAAATGCTGCGTATGCTCAAGAAATGGGCTTTCTGGATAGGGAAGCTCTCTCGCTTGGCCGAGCGATAATTGGGTTGGCACTTTTTTCTGCTTGGTTCTGGGCAGGAATAAAGGCTGCTGACGCCGGACACAACTGGTTGGCATGGGCTATTGGGATCGGACCAATTTTGTTGTTCATTCTGGGTCTACTCGGTGCGTTTCGATGAGCCACGCCTTCAGACCATCACCGTGGAAGAGGCGATGGCCAGCGGCCCCCGCGCCGTCAACACGCCCCTGCGCCATGGCAGCCCCTACAAGTGCACCGCGCGTGAGGCCGATACCCGCGCCCGAGGCGCGCTCGACCTCTGAGGCCCCCGCCGCCGTCACCCTCGGACTTGATCCGAGGGTCTCTTGCGGCAAGAGATCCTCTGGTCAAGCCAGAGGATGACAGGTGTGTGCCGCAAGCGATCCTCTGGTCAAGCCAGAGGATGACGGCCGCAAGCCCCCCGCGCCGGGGATGACAGCAGCACCCCAACGGTTTCACACAGGCCCCGCATTTTCTTGCGGCATTCCGTGCCGGCATCTGCTAACCTGCGTCAAAACACGGATATTGAGGCCGCAATGACCGCCAAGCCCCGCATCGACGACGCCCTGCGCGAGCGTATCATCACCGAGCCGGATGTGATCCTCGACGATACCGATCTCATGCGCGCCCTCATCGCGGCGAACGAGCGCGCCATGGGCGGCAATATCATCGATCTGCGCGGCATCGCCATGGACCGGCTGGAGGCGCGGCTTGACCGGCTCGAGGATACGCACCGCTCTGTGATCGCGGCGGCCTATGAGAACCTTGCCGGCACCAATCAGGTGCATCGCGCCCTCCTGCGGATGCTCGACCCGGTGGAGTTCGAGACTTTCCTGCGCGATCTCGACGGCGAGGTGGCCCATATCCTGCGCGTCGATGCCGTCCGCCTTGTGCTCGAATCGGTGCAGAACGACAATGACCCGGCGGTGCGCCGTCTGGGCGACGTGCTCTCGGTGGCCGAGCCGGGCTTTATCCGGGGCTACCTCACGCAGGGGCGCGATGCGCCCGCGCGGCAGGTCACGCTGCGCCAGATCGAGGAGGGCGACATGCGCGTCTATGGCCGCACCGCGCCGCATATCCGCTCCGAGGCGTGCCTGCTTCTGGATTTCGGATCGGACCGCCTGCCGGGGATGCTGGTGATGGGAGCAGAGGATCCGCACCAGTTCAGCCCGCAGCAGGGCACCGACCTTCTGGCGTTCTTCGCGGGCGTGTTCGAGAGGGTGATGCGCCGCTGGCTGTCGTGATCAGCGCGGCCGCCCGCGACGCTCTCCAGACGTGGCTGGCCACGCAAAAGGCGCTCGAGGGGGCCTCGGACCATACAATCGACGCCTATGCGCGCGACCTGCGCGCGTTTCTCACGTTCCTTTGCGCTCATCACGGCGCGGCGCAGGGCCTCGGCCCGCTTGCCCGGATCACCACCTCCGACATGCGCGCCTTCATGGCCCATGAGCGCGGCACGGGCCTTGGCCCCCGCTCGCTCGCGCGCAGGCTCTCGGCGGTCAAGAGCTTTTACCGCTGGCTCTCGGAGCGCGAGGGGTTCGAGCCGACCGCCGTTCTGTCGGCGCGCAGCCCGAAATTCACCCGCAAACTGCCCCGCCCGCTGAGTGAAGATGCCGCGCGCGACGTGATCGAGCAGGTCGATTTCCAATCTGGTGAGCCATGGATCGCCGCGCGCGACCGCGCCGTGGTGACGCTGCTCTATGGCTGCGGGCTGCGCATTTCCGAGGCGCTCGGCCTCACCGGCGCGGCACTGCCCATGGCGGAGGTGCTGCGCATCACCGGCAAGGGCGGCAAGGAACGCATCGTGCCGGTGATCGCCCCCGCCCGCGCCGCCGTGGCCGAGTATGCACGGGCCTGCCCCTTCCCGATCACGGCTGCCACGCCGCTTTTCTTCGGCGCGCGCGGCGGCGCGCTCGGGCCGCGCCCGGTGCAAAAGGCGATGGAACGGGTCCGCGCTCAGCTTGGCCTGCCCGCCACCGCCACGCCCCACGCGCTGCGGCACAGCTTTGCCACGCATCTGCTCAACGCGGGCGGCGATCTGCGCGCAATCCAGGAGCTTCTGGGCCACGCCTCGCTCTCGACCACAGAGGCCTATACCGCCGTCGATACGGCACGGCTGATGGAGGTCTATGCCCGCGCCCATCCACAGGGTGGCGACCGCGCGTCTGACATCCCCCTCACAGAATAGTTAAGTTCAATTACAGCCGAGATATGCGAGGCTCCGCTTCGGATGACCCCGTGAGTCACGACAGAAACCGGAGAAAGACCATTATGAAACGTCACTATTTCGCCGCCGCCACCCTCGCCCTTGGTGTGATGATGGGCCAGCAGGCCGCAGCACAGGCCTGCGCCGCCAATGTCGAGGATCCGTTCGATCTTGACGAGGCCGCGATCACCGAAATCTACGCCTGCATCGGCGACCGGATGGCCGAGGCCTACGCCAAGGAAGGCGATGAGGTCGCCGCCGCCTATCGCGACTGGACCGTGACCGCGACCCGCCCCGCCGTGCAAGGCGCGCATGGCAGCCGTCTGCTCATGACTTTCGCCAACGATATCGCCGCCGAACAATATCTGAAATTTGCCGAAGAGGGCGTGGTGATGCCCGCAGGCTCCGTGCTCGCCAAGGAGAGCATCACCATTTCGACCAAGAAGAAAGAGGCCGCCGTCGGCCCGCTCTTCATCATGACCAAGGGCGAGGCCGGATCCGCGCCCGACACCGGCGACTGGGTCTATTCGGCGGTGCAACCCAATGGCAAGCCGATGAAATTCAAGCAGAGCTTCTGCCATGATTGCCATGTCGCCTGGGAAGCGCAGGACATGATGGCCTATCCGGTGGAAGAGGTCCGCGTCTCCAACTGATCCGCCACTCATGCGGTTTTTGGCCCGGTCTCCCGCAAGGGGGGCCGGGTTTCGCTTTGCAAATCTGTCATCCTTGCGTCATGAAACGGGCATGACACCTCGATTGAAAGCCTTGCTCGTTCACCTGCTCACGGCCACCGGTGCCGTCTTCGCGATGCTGGCGATGCTCGCCGCCATCGACCGCGAATGGGAGCTGATGTTTCTGTGGCTGGTGGTGGCCTTTGCCGTCGATGGGATCGACGGCCCGCTCGCGCGCCATTACGATGTCAAGACCAATGCCCCCGAGTTTGACGGGGTGCTGCTCGATCTGATCATCGACTATCTGACCTATGTCTTCATCCCGGCCTTCGCGCTCTTCAAGTCCGATCTGCTGCCGGGCTGGACGGGCTGGGTGGCGATCATCG
Source organism: Roseovarius sp. MBR-6 (assembly GCF_040547525.1). Taxonomy (NCBI): domain Bacteria; kingdom Pseudomonadati; phylum Pseudomonadota; class Alphaproteobacteria; order Rhodobacterales; family Roseobacteraceae; genus Roseovarius; species Roseovarius sp. MBR-6. The sequence continues at coordinate 169,701 of NZ_JBEPPW010000003.1, forward strand.
TCATCACCTTTGCCAGCGCCATGTATTTCGCCGATACCCGCATGAAGACCAAGGATAATTCCTTTTCCGGCTTTCCCGGTTGCTGGAATATGGTGGTGCTTGTCTGCTTCGCGCTAGAGCCGAATTTCTGGATCATCCTCGCGCTGGTCACGGCGCTTTCGGTGGCGATGTTCTTGCCCTTGAAGTTCATCCACCCGGTGCGCACGCGCCGCTGGCGGTGGGTGTCGCTGCCCATGGCGCTTGCCTGGACCTTCTTCGCGGGCTGGGCGGCCTGGGTGCATTTCGACCCGCAAAGCTGGGCACATTGGGGGTTGGTGGTGACAAGTCTCTACCTGCTCTTCGTGGGCATCGTGCAACAGCTCGTGCCCGCGCGCGAGGCGCTCTGAGCATACCTCCGTCTCGCGCGCGGTCATATCGCAGACCTCGCCGCGCAGCAGCCCGATGTTGATCGCGTCCCCGGCGGCATGAGCCTGTGAACCACCCGGTGCCCGATCCTTGCACGCACGCAAAACGGGCACCCGGCTTCAATCGGCCTGAACCTCTCAGGGATGCCGCCCGTCCATGATCTGATTGGCAAAACCGTGGTTGGTATCGCGGTGATTTGCCTCGTCGGCGCGCACGGCGATCACCACCTCCCGAAGCCGTGCCCCCTCGGGCAATGCCCAATAGTCGATGGCGATCTGCGGCGCGGGCACGTTCGCTTGCCGTCCCGCGTCGATCTCGGCAAGGTATTGGGTGTAGCTGACCACCGCCTCCTCCTCAAGATAGCCGACGATGCGGTGGGCGGTGCGCGGCGCAAGGAGATAGGTGAAGAAGAACACGTTATAAAATATCGCCTGGGCGATCATGATGAGCCACCGCTCGCCCCGCGAGGGTTGGGCGATGTGAATGAAGGTCATCAGGTGCATCCGCTCGTTTTCCGCCTCGTCGAGCAATTCGCGGATCCAACCCTGATCGTCGCGGATATGACGCACCGACTTGAGGTGCTGCAAGAGCCCGCCCACCATCCCCGGCACGGCAGCGACGGTTTCCAGCACCACGGCCCGATGTCCGTAGCGTTTGGAAAAGAACGCATCGGCAAAGACGCGCATGACTTTCACCACCCGGAGCGCGATCCGGTCATGGATGTCGCGCGGGGCGTGGTGCGCGTGCAGGTCGGTCGTGTCGTCAGGCTGGAAGTCGTGGCTCTGTTTCATGGCATGCTCCCTTTCTCCGAACCGAGATGGGGGGCAAAGATGAATTTTACATGCGACATTTGGCGCGGGCATGCTCAGATCGTGCCGACGGATTCCCCGCTGCTGCGCAGATCCTCGACGCAGAGCACCGGCTCGCCGTCGCTTGCCAGCGCCCGCTCGCGCGCGCGCAGCATGGCCGCTGTATAGACGATCGCCCCTCTTACGCACACATCGGCGCAGAGACCGCATTGCTCGCAGAGACCGCGCTCTGACGTTACATGGGGATAGCCCAGCGGATCGAGCGCAAGCACCTCGGACGGACAAACCGCCACGCAATCGCCACAGCCGGAACAGCACTCGGCCAGTTGCTGACGCCCCGCCGTGCCGGGCGGGCGGCGCACGTCCTTTTCCGTAAGGATTGTGCCCGCGGGCTCCCGTTGCCAATCAGGATACATGGCGTCCTCCCGTAATCAGAATGCCATGCAGCAGACCGGTTCAACACGATCACGCTAGCGCATGAAAACGAGTCGGACAATGATGCTTGTCAACTTTTCATGACAGACCTTCCTGAGCTGCGGCGCGCGTCACCGCCCCGGCCAGCACCTCCAGCCCCGCCACAAGATCCGCCTCGGCGGTATCTTCGGCGAAGGCGTGGCTGATCCCGTCGATGGACGGCACGAAGAGCATGGCCGTGGGCAAGAGCCGCGCCACGTTGGTTGCGTCATGCAGCGCGCCCGATGGCATCCGCCGCCAGCGGCCCGGCGCCACGGCCTCGGCGCTTTGATCAAGCGCCGTGCACAACCGGGCATCCATGGTCACCGGCTCCAGCCCCAGAAGATCGCCGAACGCCACGCGCAGGCCCATGTCCTGCGCCACCTCCTGCGCGGTGGTGCGGATGATCGTCTCCATGCGGTGCAGCCGGTCGGCGTCCCCGTCGCGCCACTGCATCGAGAAGGTGGCCCGCCCCGGCACGATGGAATGCGCATCCGGATGCAGGCGCACATGGCCGATGGTCCAGACCGTCTGTGGCGTCACGACATTGCGCAAACGGTCATCAAGCAGGGTGTTGAACCGCGCCAGCCCCTGAAACGCGTCGCGGCGGCGGTGCATGGGCGTGGTGCCTGCGTGGTTCTGTTCGCCCTCCAGCGTGATGCGCATGTCGCGGATGCCGACGATATCGGTCACGACCCCCACCGCCTCGCCCGCCTCGTAAAGCCAAGGGCCCTGCTCGATATGCATCTCGAGAAACCCGGTGAAACGGGCCGGATCGACGAAATCCCCGGCCAGATGCACCATGGCCGCGCGCGCCTCGGCAAAGCTTGTGCCGTCGCGGTCGGTCAGGCGGTCGGCCTCCGCAAGCGGCAACGTGCCCGCCCAGATAGCACTTCCGGTGGTGACGCCGAAACGCCCCTCCTCGTCCTGAAAGGACACGACCGAGACCGGCGGGCCGCCTGCCTCGTGGCAGGCACGGGCAATCTCCAGCCCGGCGATGACGCCAAGCGCCCCGTCGAGCCAGCCGCCCTCGGGTTGGCTGTCGGAATGGCTGCCGACCAGAAACGAGCGCCCCTCCGCCAACCCGAAAAGGTTGCCCACCGGATCGAATTGCGGGCTGAGACCGGCGGCGCGCATCTCACCGGCCAGCCAATCGCGCGCGGCGATATCCGCCGCACTGAAGGCTGGGCGCACCACGCCACGCCCCACCCCCGCCGCGCCAAAGCCGCGCAGGCGGTGCAGATTATCCAGAAATCTCTGTGGGTTGATGGGGATCATGCGGCGCTCCTTCTGTCGGTTCCCTGCCAGCCTAGCGGCGCGGCGCGGGGACGCAACCGCATTCCCTCAACCGCCCGAAACGCCTGCCTCGGCAAAACTCGCCATGCCGGAATGGCAGGCAAGCGCCGCCTGCACCACGCCCATGGCCAGCACCGCGCCCGACCCCTCGCCCAGACGCAGCCCGAGTGACAGGAGCGGCGCCTTGCCCAGCCGGTCCAGAAGGCGCGCGTGACCCGGCTCGGCGCTGACATGGCCCGCAAGCGCATGATCGAGCGCGCCCGTCGCCTCGGCCTCCAGACAGGCGGCGGCGGCGGTGCAGATAAACCCGTCGAGCAGGACGGGGATGCGCAGCACACGCGCCCGCGTGATCGCCCCCGCCATGGCCGCGAGTTCCCGCCCGCCAAGCGCGCAAAGCACCCCAAGGCCACCCCGCGCCGGATTGGCCGCAACCGCCTGCGCCACCACATGCGCCTTGGCTGCAAGGGTCGCATCGTCAACCCCCGTGCCGCGCCCGGTCCAGTCCTCGGCGCGGCCCCCGAAAAGCGCAAGCGCGATGGCCGCCGCGGACGTGGTGTTGCCGATGCCCATCTCGCCCGCGACAAAGAGATCAGCCTCCGGGTCCACCGCGTCCCAGCCGGTTGCCAGCGCCGCCACGCAGTCGGCCCCGGACATGGCGGGGCCTGTGGTGATGTCGCCCGTGGGCCGATCAAGGCACAGCGCGTGCACATCGAGCCGCGCGCCCACAACGCCCGCCAACTGGTTGACCGCCGCCCCCCCCCCCCTGAAATTCGCCACCATCTGCGCCGTGACCTCGGGCGGAAAAGCCGAGACGCCGCGCGCCACCACGCCGTGATTGCCCGCGAAAACCGCCACCTGCGGGCGGGTGACGCGCGCGCGGGCATCGCCGCGCCAGCCGCAATACCACGCGGCCACCTCTTCAAGCCGGCCAAGCGCGCCAGGCGGTTTGGTCAGCGTGGCGTCACGGGCGCGCGCGGCGCGCAGTGCTGCCGTGTCTGGTTCGGGCAGGTCGCGCAGAAGGGCGGCAAACCCGGCGAGCGTGGCGAAGGGGGCGGACATGGCGGCCTCGTTGCAAGTCTCGATGGCCTTCTGTATCGCGGGGGGCGCGCCGACCCCAGAAGAAACCGCCACGATGACCGACAAGGCCCTCCTCCGTCCCATCGACCTTGCGCTTGCGCTTGGCCTGCTCACGCGACTGCCGATCTCCGTGAGAGACACGGCGCGCGGTGCGCGCGCGGCCTGGGCCTGGCCGCTGGCGGGGGCGGTCCTGGGCGGGCTGGCCGCGTGTGTCGGCTGGGGGGCGCTGGCGCTTGGCCTGCCCGCGCCGGTGGCGGCGCTGCTCGCGCTCGGCGCGCTGGTGATGCTGAGCGGCGCGCTGCACGAGGACGGGCTTGCCGATACCGTGGACGGGTTCTGGGGCGGCTGGACGCGCGAGGGGCGGCTCGAGATCATGCGCGACAGCCGCGTGGGCAGCTACGGGGTGATCGCGCTGGTCGTGACGCTGGCCCTGCGCGGCGTGGCGTTCTGGCTTCTCTTCGAGGCCGGGCCCGGCGCGGCGGCGGCGGCGCTCGTCACCTCGGCGATGCTGTCGCGTGCAGCGATGGCGGGGGTGATGGCCACCCTGCCCCATGCCCGCGAGACGGGGCTGGCACAGGCTCAGGGCCGCCCGCCGGTGACAACCGTCGCGGTTGCCGTGGCGCTGGCAATCGGCGCGGGTTTGCTCCTGTGCGGGATGTCCGGCCTTGTGGCCGCGGCGGCCGCGGCGCTGGTGGCCGGCGTCATTGCGCGGCTGGCACGGGTAAAGATCGGCGGTCAGACCGGCGATGTTCTGGGGGCGGTGCAACAGGGGGCGGAAATCGCGGCGCTGCTCTGCCTTCTTGTGTGACTGGCCCTCGGCCGGTTCGGGCACGGGTGCCGATGTGGCCGGGGGCATCCTCCGGCTTGACGGGAGGATCTCCTGGCCGAGGGTGACGTTGCACCCCCGGCCCGGTTCTTCAGACGCCCAGATACCGGTTGGCGCGCGCGCGCTCGGCGCGCAGCGCCTCTGCGCTCATCTCCTCGGCCAGTCGCCCGTTTTCCAGAAACGCCACCCGGTCGGCGACCGAAATCACCGCATCGAGGCGCTGTTCCACCAGCAGGATCGCCACGCCTTCGGCGCGTTTTTGCGCCACCACATCGCGGATGACGGCGATCATCGAGGGTTGCAGCCCCTCCGTCGGCTCATCGAGCAAGAGCGCACGGGGCCCAAGGCAGAGCGCGCGCGCCAGCGCCAGCATCTGCTGTTCGCCGCCCGAGAGCGTCTCGGCGCGCTGGCGCAGCCGGTCGCGCAGGCGCGGAAAAAGGCCAAGCACCTCTTCGCGCAGCACCCGGCCGCCCTGCCCCGTCCTCAGCCCGACATCGAGGTTTTCCGCCACGCTCAGCCCCGCGAAAAGACGGCGGCCCTGCGGCACATACCCCAGCCCCGCCCCCGGTATGCGATGCGCGGGCAGCGCATCGAGCCGCGTCTCGCCCAGCCAGACCTCGCCGCCCATGGGCGGCAAAAGCCCCATCGCCGCGCGCAAAAGCGTGGTCTTGCCCGCGCCGTTGCGGCCCATCAGGCACAGGATTTCGCCGGGTGCCACGGTGAGCGAAACACCGTGCAGCACCTCCGCCGCGCCGTATCCCGCGCTGAGATCAGCGATCCGCAGCATCCGCCCCCCCCAGATAGGCCGCCTGCACCGCGCGGTTGGCGTGGATCTCTGCCGGTGTGCCCTCGGCAAGGATGCGCCCGGCGGCCATGACGGTGATCCGGTGGGCCAAAGCCATGACCACGGCCATGTTGTGCTCGATCAGAAGGATCGTGACCTCGCCCGCCAGAGCGCGCACAAGGGTCTGAAACCCCTCGATTTCACCGTCGCTCAGCCCTTGTGTCGGCTCATCGAGGATCAGAAGGCGCGGGCGTTGCACAAGGCCCATGGCAATCTCCAGCAGGCGCTGATGGCCGTAGGCCAGATCGCCGGCCACCTGACCTGCGCGCCCCTCCAGCCCCACCCGCGCCAGTGCCTGCGTGACCGCGCCCGTCAGCCCCGCCCCGCGCGCCCGCCGCCGCGCGGCCAGCGTCACGTTTTCGGCCACGCTCAGCCCCGCAAAAATCGACGTGATCTGAAAGGTATAGGCCATCCCCAGCCGCATCCGGCGATGTGCGGGCAGGCGGGTGATGTCGCGCCCGTCGAATGTCACGCGACCGCTTGAGGGCGCGATGCGGCCCGCGATCATGCCCACCAGCGTCGTCTTGCCCGCCCCGTTGGGGCCGATGAGCGCGCGCACCTCCCCCGCCGTCAGGTCAAGGTCGACGCCATCCACGGCGCGCAGCCCGTCGAAATCGCGGATGAGGCCGCGCACGGACAAAAGGCTCATGGCAGCCCCCGCCAGAACCTGCGTCGCACCTCGCCCATGATGCCCTGCGGCGCGAAAAGCGTGAGCGCCACCAGCGCCACCCCGGCGATGAGCATGTAGGCACTGGTCAGCCCGGAACTCAGGTCGATGAGATAGAACATGAAAAGCGTGCCGATGAAGGGGCCAAGCACGGTGCCCGCGCCGCCCAGAAGCACCCAGAGAAGCGGCAGGATCGAATATTGCACGCTTGCGAAGGTAGCACCCACATAACCGAACAGCATCCCGTAGACCGCCCCCGCCGCCGCCGCCATCGTGCCAGAGGCGACCATGGCGGCAAAGCGGTGCGCCTGCGTGTCATAGCCCAGCATCCGCACGCGCTCCTCGTTCTCGCGGATCGCCACCAGCACCCGGCCGAAGGGCGCGCGCACCAGCGCGAGGCTCAGGAGCAGGCAGACGGAGAAAAGCGCGAGTGCGGCGAGGTAGCGGGGGCCGGGGGCGCTCAGGTCGAGGCCAAGAAGGGTGCGGCCCGCCTGCGCCAGCACGAACCCTTCGTCGCCCCGTGTCCATTCGCCGAAATGCAGGATGGTGAGGAACCCCGCCTGCGCGAACATCAGCGTGACGATCATGAAGGCCACACCAGAGGTGCGCAGCGCCAGCGCCGCGACGAGGCCCGAGACCACCGCGCCCGAGGCGATGCCAAGCGCCAGACCGGTCCCTGCGCCAAGCCCCAGATGCTGCACCCCCATGCCCATCCCATACATGCCCGCCGCGAAGAAGAGCGCGTGGCCAAGGCTCAGAAGGCCAGTATAGCCGAAGAGCAGGTTATAGGCCAAAGCGTAGCTTGCCAGCACCATCACCCGCGCCAGATTGCCGTGGTGATAAGCGGGCAGCAGGAAATGCGCCGCCAGAAGCAACGCCAGAAGCCCCAGATGCAGCGCCAGCGCCCTCACCTCCCGCGCGCCCCGAAAAGACCCTGCGGGCGGAACACCAGCACCAGCGCCACCAGAAGCGTGGCGAGGATCTTGGCCAGCGTCGGCGAGAAGAACACCGATATGATCCCGTCCGACAGCCCGATCAGCACCGCCGCCACCAACGTGCCGGGCAGGCTGCCAAGCCCGCCGATGATCACCACGATGAACGACAAGAGCAGTGGATCGGCCCCCATCAGGTAATGCGCCTGTTGGATGGGCACGATCAGCACCGCCGCCAGCGCCGCCAGCGCCGCGCCAAGGCCGAAGGTCAGCGCATAAACCCGCTCGACGGGGATGCCGAAGGCGGTGGCCATCTCGCGGTCGGCCTGCGTGGCACGCATCACCAGCCCCGCACGGGTGCGGGCCAGAAAGAGCCACAGCGCGCAAAGAACCGCCGCCGCCGCACCGATCACCGCCAGCTTGTAGGTGGTTGTCCCGAGGCCCCAGGGCCAGATCAGCGCCCAGCCGTCCACGCCCCTCTCCAGCCACGGCAGCGCGATGCGGCTATTGAAAGGGGCCACCACGGGGCGCGCATCGGGGCCATAGGTCATGAGCGTGAGTTGTTGCAGGATGTAAAGGAGGCCGATGGTGGCCACGATGGTGCGCTCGGGATCGTAGGAGAGCCGCTTGAGGATGGTCACATCCGCCGCCACCGCGAGCGCGCCGACCAGCAGGGGTGCCACCCCCAGCGCCAGCGCAAAGCCCCACGGCCCCGCCACGGCCTGCGTCACCCACCAGGCCAGCACCGCGCCCAGCATGAAAAACTCACCATGGGCGATGTTCACGACCCGCATCACGCCGAAAACAAGGCTCAGCCCCGCCGCTGTCAGCGCCAGCACGGCGGCTGTAACCGCGCCTTCCAGCGTGGCGAGCATCAGGTGGGGGCCGAATTCCATCAGCGCCGCGCCCCGGTCATTCGGGCACGAACTCCACCCCGCCCATGAGCAGGCGCTGATCGGCGGTCAGCGTCACGATCTGGCCATGGGCCCGCTCCAGCTTGCGCGCGACCACCTCGTTGCGCGCCTCCCAGTTATAGTCGCCATCCGCGCGCACCGGGGCCCATGTCAGCCGCCCGCCCTTGCGCCACGGATCGAGCACGATGCCGGTCTCATACTCGGCCCCTTTGGCGCTGACGATGGCGGTGGAATGTTCCAGCCGGAACCTGTTCTCGGCATTGGCGACCGCGCGGTGCAAATCAAGCGTCTCGAACCGCTCCTGCTTCAGCCGGTCCTCCATGTCGCGCGCCCAGTGCCAGCAGAGGCCGCGCGGCTTCAGCCCCATATTCACCTTGGTATTGTGGATGAGCGGCGGGTCGGTGATCTGGTATTGCTGCGCCAGCCGGTGCGTATGCTCGTAGCTGATGCGCGCCGCGCGCTGCGCCTCCTCGCGGTCCACCTCCGGCCCGAGCCCCGCGATGGCGGCGGCGAGGCGCGAGACTTCGTCGGGGGTGGCAGGGGGCGGCGGCGCGCCACAGCCCGCCAGCGCCAGAAGCGCCAGCCCCTGCACCATCTGCCTGCGCGTCACGCTCACGGGCCTCGCCTCCTCAGAACGGTTGTTGGGTATAGTCCACCTGATCGGGATAGAACGTATCCTCGATCGAGGTGCGATGCACGCGGATAAGCCGCCCGCCCTCGACCCGGCTGACATTCTGATGCCCGAAAACCTGATGCGTGCGCCCGTTGAAGCGCTTGGCGCCCTGCGGATGGGCAGCACTTTCGGGGATATCCTCCATCGCCTCGACCGCCTCGATGAGCGCGGCACGGTCCTGCGGCCCGGCATAGCCCGACGCCTCCATCCCGGCCTTGATGATGTGCAGCGTCTCCCAACAGCCGAACATGTGGCCATAGGTGGAGACATCGCGCGGATCGGCGACCGAGGCACCGCTCTCACCCACGCCAACGGCGGCGCGATAGGCGGTCTCGTGCGCGGATTGCCCGGTTTGCGCGTGGCGGCACATGCCTTCCCAGAAATGGCTGCCTTCGAGGAATTCCAGACCGGGGCTGTCGATGGCCACCGCTTCCAGACTGTCGATGAAGCCGAAAAGCTGCGGCCCCTGGCCGCCGAAAAACTCGCCCAACTCCTTGACGAAGGTCAGCACGGCAGGCCCGACCATGACGTGATAAAGCACCTCTGTGTCGCGCGGGATGCGCGGGAAATACTTGGTAAAGGAGGTCTCGGTCGGCGGAATCGCGATCTTTTCCAGCACGGTGCCGCCCTGCGCCTCGATGGCGGGCACAAGGTTGTCGCGGTGATCATAGCCGAAGCCGTAATCGGGAAAGATCATCGTGACCTTCTTGCCAAGGTTCCCTGTGATGAAGGGGGCCATGGAAATGACCTGCGCCTTCACATCGGTGATACCGGGCTGCAACGTGTAGCGGTTGAGCATCCCCGAGGACACATGCGTGCCCTCCGAGACCACGAAATAGGGCAGCTTCAACTCCCCCGCGCGCGGGGCGGAGCCGATCACGACATGGGAAAACAGTGTGCCGAAAGCCACGTCGACGCCGTGCTGGTTGGCGAATTTCTCAAGCACTTCGGCCCCGCGCTTGGGGTCGGTGCCGTCATCCTCGGCCACGATCTCCACCGGGCGGCCATTGATGCCGCCACCCTCGTTGATGAGCGCGGTCGCCGCCTCGACCGTGCGGCCATACCAGCGCCCATAGGCAGCACCAATGCCGGTGCGGTGCTGCTGAAAGCCGAGCCGGATGGGGGCCGCGCTCTGGGCATGGGCGTAGCGGGCCCACAAGGGCAGGCTGGCGGCGGCGGCCCCGGCAGTCAGGGTGCGCAGAGCGTCGCGGCGCGTCGGGGTGGCTTGGGTCTTGATGGTCATGGGCGGGTCTCCGCTCCCTTGTCTTGCAGATGTGTCTTGCACATGCGGCGCGATTGCCGCGCGCGCAAAATGCGCAACCTGCCCGCGCTTGTCCAGCCTCTTGACCCCTCACGCCCCGCGCGGCGCGGCCAGAAGCCACAGGCCAAAGACCGTGTAGGCCACCATGAATGCCGCGAGCGGGGCCTGTCCGAGCGCGGCACGGCGCACCGATTGGCCCGTGTGCAGGGCGAGGGCATGGGCCAGCATCAGCGCGATGACATGGCCCGCCACGACAACCCCCGCCTGCGTCAGCCAGATGAGACGCACCGGGCCGGGATGGCTCAGGAACCCGGCGCTGACATGGATATGGCCCAGATGCAGCGCCTCGGCCAGCCCCGCCAGCACGTATTGCCCATCCAGAAGCAACGAGGGCAGGTAATGCGCGATGTGATAGGCAAGGGCTATGGGCAGGAGCGTGGGCGCGTAGAGGCGGATGAGATCGCGCACCGGCGTCGCGTCATGGGCCAGCCGCGCGCCGAGCGCGAGCGCGCCCGCGAAGATGACGAGGAGCGCGGCATTGGCGATAAGCAACCCCGCCACATTCACCGCCACCACCGCTGAACGCCCGGGAAATTCCAGCGGATTGGTGCCGATGAGGGCCAGCCACCAGAAGGTTTCATTCAGCCCGTCAAAACTGCCCGAGCCGAGCAGAAGCAGCATCAGCACCGCAAGCGCAAGCGAAGGGCGCGGGCCGCGCAGCACCTGCCAGCCCGGCAGGCCCAGCGCCCGCCGCCTGCCCCGCCGCCCGAACACCCCCATTCCGGCATAGGCGCGCAGAAAGACGCCCAGCACCTCGCCGCGCACCAGCCAGCGCGGTCCGAAAAGCACCAGCGCGGCAAGTGTCACGATGGCATAGCCCGCCACCACCACCGCGAGACGCGCCGGATCGGCCGGGGCGGGATCGGCGAGCAGGAACCCCGCGACGGCGAGAAAGCCCAGAACGGCGGGCCAATGCCCCCAACCGCGCGGATAGCGCAACGGCGGCCTTCGGCGCAGGCCGAGACGGGCCAGTGCCCGCCACGGATCGAGGCGCGACCAGATATCGCCCCAAAGGCCCTGAAGGGAGACGAAACCCATCCAGAACACCACCCAGACGGCCAGCGAGACCGGATTGCCCAACGGATCGCGCGAGCCGCTCCAGCCCTGCCAGACCAGCCAGAAAAGCAGCGCCGCGACGGCAAGACCGGGCCAGACCGCGGGGCGCGCGCGCCGCCAGAGCGTGACGGGACGGAACGGGGCCAGCGCCGCGCGCCCCGGCAAAAGCGCCAGCATCAGAACGGTGAGCGTCACCACCAGACCGCCGGAGAGGATATAAAGCTTGGTGGGCAGCAGCAGGATAAATCCCTGTTCGGTCGCGTGCGCCTGCGCCTGCCCAGCAAGCGTGACCCAGAGCGCCGCCGCGCCGCCGACCCGCCTCATGCCACAAGCCGCGCCAGCGCCGCGAGTGCCGGGGGCAAAAGCGTTTCGGGGTCGTGGCAACTGACCGGCACGCCTTGGGCCTCAAGCGCCGCCGCGCGCCCCGAGGCGACCCCGGCAGGGGCGACGAGGCGGACAGTCTGGCCCAGCCAATAGGGCCGCGCGGCGGCGAGTTCCGCGCCGAGAAGATGACCGGTCAGCGCCTCGGCGCGGCCCGTCACCTCGGCCACGCGCAGATGCGCGGCAAGGCGCTCGGGGCGGCTCAGGCTGTCGGCAAGGGCGTCCGCGTCCACGTCTTCCGCCCCGCCCAGCGCCGTGACAAGGCGGGGGGTGAGAAAGCTGAGGCAACTCACCGCCTCGCGCGCGCTCAGATGCACCCAATGCGCGAGCGTCGGGGTCAGCACGCAGGCGACTCCGTCCCAATCGGGCGACACCTCGCTCAGGCCGATGAGCAGAAGGCGCGTCCAGCCGTCGAGCACATCTGCGGGGCTGTCCTGTATGAACCCCGGCAGGGGCGGGCCGGTCTCGGGCAAGAGCGGCGCGGGCAGGCGCGCGGCCGCCCCATCGCCCACGCGCAGCACCGGGCCGGAGGTCCCGGCAAGCGCGGCAAGCGCCTCGTCGGGCGTGACCCCGCCCGCTTCGGCCACGATCCGCGCCCCCTTGAGCGCGAAAGCGCGGCCTGCGCACCCGTCATGACCGCACAGCCGCCAGTGGCTCATCGCGCGGATTGCAACTGCGCGACAAGGCCCGACATGTCATAGCCTGCATCCGCGCTGCGGCGCAGGATTTCATCCGCTCCGAGCGTCTCGAACTGTGTCATGCTCCACATCACCGTGCAGCGCGTGCCGGTGCGGCAATAGGCAAGGATCGGCTTGGGCAGGGTGTCGAGCGCGTCTTGGAACGCCCGCGTATCGTCCTGTGTGACCTGACCCGAGACGATGGGCAGAAACGCAACCGTCAGACCGGCGGCGCGGGCGGCCTCGGCCACGCCGTCATAGGCGGGCTGCCCCCATTCTTCGCCATCGGGGCGGTTGCACAGGATCGCGCGATAGCCCGCAGCGGCGATGGCGGGCACGTCCCCGGCCTCGATCTGGGGGGAGACGGAAAAATCCTCGGTGATCTTGCGCAGGTCCATGACATTCTCCTTGGCTGGGCTGGCGGTGATATGCGCGCGAATCGCGGCCAAGATCAATGCCGCCGCCTTGCCGGATGCGCAGACGCGGGCTAAGCAGGCGACGATTGGAAAAGGAGCGGGACATGGGCGATCTGCCGGGTATCGTGATCAACGGCGTCTCGGGGCGCATGGGGCAGATGCTGGTGCGCGTGGTGGGCGAGAGCACGGCCGCGCGCCTGACGGGTGCGCTGGAACGGGCAGGCCATCCGTGGATCGGGCAGGATCTCGGGCGCGCCATGGGCGGGGCCGATCTGGGCGTGGTGGTGAGCGACGACCCGCTCGAGGTGGTGGCCGCCGCTCATGCGGTGATCGATTTCACCGCCCCCGCCGCGAGCGTGGAGCTGGCCACGATCACGGCACAGGCGCGGGTGGTGCATGTGATCGGCACCACCGGCTTTGACGAGGACCACCTCAAGCGCCTGTCGGCGGCTGCGCGTCATGCGGTGATCGTGCGCGCGGGCAACATGAGCCTTGGCGTCAACCTGCTGGTGCAGCTGACCAGACGCGTGGCCGCTGCCCTCGACGAAAGCTTCGACATCGAGATCGTCGAGACCCATCACAACCAGAAGGTTGACGCGCCCTCGGGCACGGCGCTCATGCTGGGCGAGGCGGCGGCAGAGGGACGGGGCGTGGCGCTCGGGGCGGTCTCTGACCGGGGCCGCGACGGCATCACCGGGCGGCGCGAGCGCGGCCATATCGGCTTTGCCGCGATCCGCGGCGGCGATGTGGTGGGCGAGCATGACGTGATCTTTGCGGGCGCGGGCGAGCGGATCGTGCTGCGCCATATCGCCACCGACCGGGCGATTTTCGCGCGGGGCGCGCTGCGCGCTGCGCTCTGGGGGCAGGGCAAAAAGCCCGGCGAATATGACATGCTCGACGTGCTCGGCCTCACGCCCGAGTGATCCGGGCGGGCCGTGACGGCGTAATCCTCGTGTAACATATGCCGTCACGAAGGGTGTGCCATGCGATACGCGCTTGTTCTCTTTGTCTTTCTGGGATTGCCGGTGCCTGCGCTCGCGGATTTTGCGCCGGTGACCCATCGTGATGGCTTCGTGTCGCTGATAACCGGCCGCGACCTGACCCGTTTTGGCATCCGCCTGACGGTGACGCCGGACGGACAGATAACGGGCCGCGCCTTTGGCCGCGATGTGCGTGGCGCATGGCGCTGGAACGGCGATTATTTCTGCCGCAGCCTTTATTGGGGCGAGATGGATCTTGGCCCCAATTGTCAGGCCGTGCGCCTGAAGGGCGATACGATCCGCTTCATCTCGGATGAGGGCACCGGGCAGTTCGCGGATCTCTACCTGCGCTGAGCGCGCTCAGAAATCGACCGCGAGGCCCTTTTTCTCCCAATCGCCGTAGCGCACCGGCTCCAGTCCCTCGCGGCGGCCGCCCAACTCCTTGGGGAGGGCAAGGGCATCGGCCTTGCGGCGGCGTTCCTCGGCCTCGGCAAGGGCGCGCTGCGCGGCGGGGGGCAGATCGCGGGGCGTGGTGTCGGTATCGGCGGTCATGGCGCTTTCCTCTGGCTCTGGGCGTTGATATATCGCGCGCCTGTCCGATGGCCAAGGAAAAGCCCATGACCCAGCCAATCCCCGCCCGCGCCGCCGCCGCGCGCCTGCTCGATCAGGTGCTGGGAGAGGGGCGGCTTCTGTCCGAGACCCTCGGCACGCTCGACCCTCTGGTCCCCGCCGAGCGCGCCCGCGCGCAACGTCTGGCGGTGGCGGCCCTGCGCGGGCTGGAGCGGGCCGACCGGCTGCTCGCGCGGCACCTGCGCAAGACGCCCCCACTGCCCGTGCGCAACGTGCTGCGCGTGGCCGTGGTGGAACTGGCGCAGGGCGGAGAGGCGCACGGGGTGGTGAGCGACGCGGTGGGGATCGTGGGCGCAAGCCCGCGCCACGCCAAGCTCAAGGGGTTGGTCAACGCGGTGCTGCGCAAGCTCTGCGACGAGGCCCCGCGCGCGTGGCATGACCTGCGGGTGCCGCGCCTGCCCGAGTGGCTGCGCGCGCCGCTGGTGGCGGCCTGGGGCAAGGGTGCGGTGGCCGGAATGGAGCGCGCGCATCTGGCGGGCGCGCCGCTCGATCTGACGGTGAAGGACGCGCCCGAGGATTGGGCTGTCAAACTCGGCGGCGAGGTGCTGCCGACCGGATCGGTGCGGCTGCGCGATCCGGGGCAGATCTCGGCCCTGCCGGGCTATGCCGAGGGTGCCTGGTGGGTGCAGGATGCCGCAGCCGCCCTGCCCGCGCGCATCCTTGCCCCACAGGCGGGCGAAACCGTGCTCGACATGTGCGCGGCACCGGGCGGCAAGACGCTGCAACTGGCGGCGGCAGGCGCGCGGGTGGTGGCGGTGGACCTCTCCGAGACGCGCATGGCACGGGTGACCGAGAACCTTGCGCGCACCGGGCTGACAGCGGACTGCGCGACGGGCGACGCACTGGCGCAAGAGGGCACCTATGACGCCGTGCTCGTGGACGCGCCCTGCTCTGCCACCGGCACGATCCGGCGGCATCCGGACCTGCCCCATGCCAAGGACGGGGCCGAAATCGGCGCGCTGATCGAGCTACAGGCGGCCATGCTCGATCACGCCATATCGCTCCTGCGTCCCGGTGGGCGGGTGGTGTTCTGCACCTGCTCGCTTCTGCCCGACGAGGGAGAATGTCAGGTGGAGGCCGCGCTTGAACGGCATCCCGGTCTTGTCGCGGATCGCGCCGCGCTGGCGTTGCCGGGGGTGGACCCCGCATGGATCACCGAGGAGGGCGGGCTGCGGCTGCGGCCCGACTTCTGGCCCGAACGGGGCGGCATGGACGGGTTTTACATGGCGTGCCTGCGGCGGGGGTAGTTCGGGGGATCACCCTCCGGCCCGAGCGGACGATCTCAGATCCGGCAGACCCTCGGATCACGTCCGAGGGTGACGCCGGGAAAAAGACGGCGTTGCGCGCCGCAATCGGGCGGTGACTTGCGCGCGCGCGGCGCGTATAGTCCGGCCCGAGCGCCGCAAGAAGCGTGCAGAGGCATATGTCGCATTCCGAACCCCTGTCCGCGCGCTGGGCGCATCTGAGAAACCGGCTCGCCGCGCGGCGCGCGGCGATGGGCCGTCCGGCCACGGCCTTTGTCTCTCAACCCGAGCCGCGCAGCATCGGCTATCTGGCGCGGGGGCGACAGCTTTGCGCGGGCAATCTGGTCTTTGGCGGCCATCTGGTCGAGGCGCCGGGCGTCATGCTCTGGGACGTGCCCGCGCCCGATGCGGGATTTGCCCAGGAATTGCACGGTTTTGGCTGGCTTGACGATCTGGCGGCTGCGGGCGATGCGGCGGCACGCCAGCGCGCGCAGGCTTGGCTCTGGGCGTGGATCGCGCGCTACGGGCGCGGCCATGGGCCGGGCTGGACGCCCGATCTGGCGGGGCGGCGGCTTATCCGCTGGATCAGCCACGCGATTTTCCTGTTGCGCGGCCAGCCACCCGAGGCATCGCAGGTCTTCTTTTGCTCGCTCGCGCAGCAGGCGCACTTTCTTGCCCGGCGCTGGCGCGCGGCGGCACCGGGGCTCAAGCGGTTCGAGGCCCTGACCGGCCTTGTCTATGCGGGCGTGTCGCTCGAGGGGATGGGGCATCTCACGGCCGAGGCGTGCGCGGCGCTCGCGCGCGAATGTGCGCAAGGTATCGACGCGGGCGGCGGTACCCCCTCGCGCAACCCCGAGGAATTGCTGGAGGTGTTCACCCTGCTGACCTGGGCCGCGCTTGGCCTGAGCGAGGCCGGACAGGCCCCCGACGAGGCACATTGGCGCGCGGTGGAGCGGACCGCCCCCTGCCTGCGCGCGCTGCGCCATGCCGATGGCGGGCTGGCGCGGTTCCATGGCGGCGGGCGCGGCCTCGACGGGCGGCTTGATGCGGCGCTGGCGGCAAGCGGGGTCAAGGCGCGGGCCGCGACAGGGCTGGCCATGGGCTATGCGCGGCTGGCGCGCGGGCGCACAAGCGTGATCGTGGATGCAAGCGCGCCGCCCGTGGGCGCGGCCTCGGAGGGGGCACATGCCTCGACGCTGGCGTTCGAGCTGACATCGGGGCGGCGCCCGCTGATCGTCAGTTGCGGCTCGGGCATGAGTTTCGGCCCCGAGTGGCGGCGCGCGGGCCGCGCCACGCCGTCGCATTCGACGCTGGTGCTGGCGGGCGGATCAAGCGCGCGGCTGAGCAACGACAGGCGGCACCCCGACCGCCTGTCAGAGGCACCGCGCGATGTGCCCGCGCAGATCACCCGTGCGCCGGACGGACTCCGCTACGAGGGCGGGCATGACGGCTACCTGCGCAGCCATGGCCTGACCCATGCGCGCAGGCTCGATCTGGCGGCGGACGGGCGCGCGCTGGTGGGCGAGGACATGTTGTTGTCCCTCGACGCGGCCGGCAAGGCGCGATTCGACCGCGCGCTCGATGCCACGCGACTGCATGGCGTGCCGTTCGATATCCGGTTTCACCTCCATCCCGATGTGGAGGCCTCGCTCGACATGGGCGGCACGGCGGTCTCGCTTTTGTTGCGTAGCGGCGAAATCTGGATATTCCGGGCCGATGGCGGGGCCGCTTTGGCCTTGCACCCGAGCGTCTATCTTGAAAAAACGCGCCTCAAGCCGCGTGCGACAAGACAGATCGTTCTGTCTGGCCGCGCGACGGGTTATGCGACCCGCATCCGCTGGTCCCTGGCCAAGGCGCAGGAAACCCCGGTCGGCATCCGAGATGTCGCCGAGGACGTGCCCGACCCGGAGACCGAGGACTGATTTTCGACCGCTCCGACGAAGGACCAAATCCCGATGACCAATCCCGCGCCTGTCACCCGCGCCCTCATTTCCGTTTCCGACAAGACCGGCCTGATTGATCTGGGCCGCGCCCTGGCCGACCGGGGGGTAGAGATCTTGTCCACCGGCGGCACCGCGAAGGCGCTGCGCGACGCGGGGCTGGCCGTGCGCGATGTGGCCGAGGTCACGGGCTTTCCCGAGATGATGGACGGGCGCGTGAAAACGCTGCACCCGATGGTGCATGGCGGGCTTCTGGCGCTGCGTGACAACCCCGAGCATCGGGCCGCGATGGAGGCGCACGGGATCGGCGCGATCGACCTTCTGGTGGTCAATCTCTACCCGTTCGAAGAGACCGTGGCGCGGGGCGCGGATTACGAGACCTGTGTCGAGAATATCGACATCGGCGGCCCGGCGATGATCCGGGCAGCGGCCAAGAATCATGCCCATGTCACCGTGGTCGTGGATGTCGAGGATTACGGGGCCGTCATCGCCGACATGGATCAGCACGGCGGCGCGACCTGCCCGAAATTCCGCCGCAAGCTGGCGCAGCGCGCCTATGCCCGCACCGCCGCCTATGATGCCGCCGTCAGCACCTGGCTGGCCGAGGCGATCGGCGACGAGGCACCGCGCCGCCGCGCCTTTGCCGGGACGCTCGCGCAAAGCCTGCGCTATGGCGAGAACCCGCATCAGCGGGCGGCCTTCTACGTGGACGGATCAAACCGCCCCGGCGTGGCCACCGCGCGGCAGGTGCAGGGCAAGGAGCTGAGCTATAACAACATCAACGACACCGATGCGGCGTTCGAACTGGTCAGCGAATTTGCGCCCCATGACGGCCCCGCCTGCGCCATCATCAAACACGCCAACCCCTGCGGCGTGGCGCGCGGCGCAACGCTGCGGGACGCCTACAAGGCCGCGTTCGACTGTGACCGCACCAGCGCGTTCGGCGGGATCATCGCGCTCAACCGGCCGCTTGACAGCGCGACCGCAGAAGAGATCGCGGGCATCTTCACCGAAGTGGTGATCGCGCCGGGAGCGGACGCGGACGCGCTGCGTGTGTTCGAGTCGAAGAAGAACCTGCGCCTCTTGCTGACCGAAGGGCTTGCCGATCCGCACGCGGCGGGGCGGATGATCAAGCAGGTCGCGGGCGGATACCTGGTGCAGGACCGCGACGCGGGCCATGTGGACCGCGCCGATCTGCGGGTGGTGACGAAGCGCGCGCCCACAGAGGCGGAAATGGCCGACCTTCTGTTCGCCTGGACCGTCGCCAAGCATGTCAAATCCAACGCCATCGTCTATGTCAGGGACGGGGCCACCGTGGGCGTAGGAGCAGGCCAGATGAGCCGTGTCGACAGCTGCCGGATCGCCGCGCGCAAGGCGCGCGACATGGCCGAGGCGCTCGGCCTGCCCGCGCCCTTGACCCAAGGCAGCGTGGTGGCGTCGGACGCATTTTTCCCCTTTGCCGATGGTCTTCTGACGGCGGCGGAGGCCGGGGCCACGGCGGTGATCCAGCCCGGCGGGTCGATGCGCGACGACGAGGTGATCGCGGCGGCGGATGCGGCGGGGCTCGCGATGGTGATGACCGGCATGCGCCACTTCCGGCACTGAGGCAGGGCATATGCGGCTGGTCTTCTGGATTGCATTCTGGGTTTTTCTGCTCGATCAGGCGAGCAAGTATCTCGTGGTTCACATGCTCGATCTGCGGATGCTGGGGCGGATCGACGTGTTGCCGCCCTATCTCAACCTGCGCATGGCGTGGAATTACGGCATCAATTTCGGGCTGCTGGCGGATGACAACCCGCTCACACGCTGGATGCTGATCGCCGTGGCGCTGGTGATTTCCGGCGCGGTGCTGTGGTGGGTGCGCGCCGAGGATGCAGGGCCGTTGCACCGGATCGCGGCGGGGCTTCTGGTGGGGGGCGCGCTTGGCAATGTCGTGGACCGGTTGATCTATGGCGCGGTCGCGGATTTCCTCAACATGTCGTGCTGCGGGATCGACAACCCCTTTGCGTTCAATGTGGCCGATATCGCGGTCTTTGCCGGGGCGTTCGGCATGCTTCTGCTACCGGCGGAGAAAAAGCCCTCGTGACCTTGGCGCGCGGATGCGATACATGGGCGTGACAGTTGCAGGAGAGTGGCGATGTGGATGCCGCGCAAGACCGTTCTGATGCTCATGGCCGCCGCGCTTGTCGCGGGCTGCGGCGGGCGTGACCGCGAAGTATCGCTGACCAAGTTGCGCAATACGGGCAACGGGCCGGACGAGTTTTCGATCATCCCGAGCAAGCCCCTGGAAATGCCCGAGGATGTGGCCGCGCTGCCCGCGCCGACGCCGGGCGGGGCGAACCGCACCGACCAGAACCCGTTGGCCGACGGCGTTGCCGCGCTCGGCGGCAATCTGGCTGTGACACAGGCCGAGGCCGCGTCGGCGGCCAATGCCGGGCTGCTGGCCCATGCCACCCGCTACGGCCGTGATCCCGGTGTCCGTCAGGCGCTGGCCGCAGAGGACCGCGAGATCCGCAGTCGTTATGGAAATGTCAACATTTTACGCGGCATCATGCCCGGCGACGATTACGTGCAGGCCTATGAGCGGCAATGGCTCGATGCCCATAACGAGGAGCGCCGCTTGCGGCGCGCCGGTGTGCGCACCCCTGCCGCCCCGCCGCCACCCGACCGACGCTGAGTGCGCTTGAATCCCCGGTCCGGGGGCGTATCTATGTGCTAACGTCCCCAATCGGAGATCTGCCATGCGCCGACTGCTCACCGCTTGCCTTCTTACCCTCGCGCCTCTGGCCGCGCAGGCCGAGGCCGTGACGCATTTCACGCTTCAAAACGGCATGGAGGTGGTGGTGATCGAGGACCGGCGCGCCCCGGTGGTCACGCATATGGTCTGGTATCGCGCCGGGTCGGCGGATGAGACCCCCGGCGTCTCGGGTGTTGCGCATTTTCTGGAACACCTGCTGTTCAAGGGCACCGATACCATGGCGCCGGGCGAATTCTCGGCCACGGTGGCGCGCAATGGCGGGTCGGACAATGCCTTTACCAGCTATGATTACACCGCCTATTTCCAGCGCATCGCCGCCGACCGGCTTGATCTGGTGATGGGGATGGAGGCCGACCGCATGGTCAACCTCCAGCTTGACGAGGCCGATATCCTGACCGAACGCGATGTCATCATCGAAGAGCGCAATCAGCGGGTCGAGAACAGCCCGTCCGCGCTCTACCGCGAGCAGAAAAGCGCGCTGCAATATCTCAATCACCGCTACGGCGTGCCGATCATCGGCTGGCGGCACGAGATGGAGACGCTCGGGCTCGAGGATGCGCTGGCCTACTACCGCCGCTATTACGCGCCCAACAATGCCATTCTCGTCATCGCAGGCGATGCGGACCCCGAGGAGGTGCGCGCGCTGGCCGATAAACATTACGGTGTGATCCCGGCCAATTCCGACCTGCCCGAACGCGCCCGCCCGCAAGAGCCGCCGCAGCTGGCCGAGCGGCGGATGACATTTCACGATCCGCGCGTGTCGCAACCCTATGTCAGCCGCTCTTACCTTGCCCCCGAACGCGACAGCGGCGCGCAGGAACGGGCCGCCGCCCTTACCCTTCTGGCAGAGTTGCTGGGCGGCGGACAGACCGCCGTTCTGACCCAGAAACTGCAATTCGAAAGCCAGATCGCGGTGCAGGTCGGGGCCTGGTATTCGGGCATGTCGCTTGACAGCACCACCTTCGATCTGGTGGTCGTGCCCGCCCCCGGCGTGACGCTGGCCGAGGCCGAGGCGGCGATGGACGATGTCCTGACCGGGTTTCTGGAAACCGGCCCCGATGCGGCCCACCTGGAGCGGATCAAGACGCAGGTGCGCGCGCAGGCGATCTATGAGCGCGATGACGCCTCGTCGCTGGCGCAGCGTTATGGCGCGGCCTTCGCTCAGGGCCTGACGGTGGCGGATGTGCAGGCATGGCCCGACATCCTGCAAGCGGTCGGGCCCGAGGATATCATGACCGCCGCGCGCGAGGTGTTCGACCGGCGGCAATCGGTGACGGGCTGGCTGATGGCCCCGGAGGTGACGCAATGATCCGTTTCGCACTGACACTTTTCATGCTCGCCGCCGCTCTGCCCGCGCGCGCGGGCGTCGAGGTGGCCGAGATCACCACGCCGGGCGGGTTTGACGCCTGGCTGGTGGAGGATCACTCGATCCCCTTCGTGGCGCTGGAAGTGCGCTTTCGCGGCGGGGCCTCGCTTGATGCGCCGGACGCGCGCGGCGCGACCAACCTGATGGTGGGCTTGCTGGAAGAAGGCGCAGGGGAGCGCGACGCGCGCGCCTTCACGCAGGCCACCGAAGAACTTGCCGCGCGCTTCGGCTATCGCGTGAGCGATGACGCAGTCAGCATCTCGGCGCGATTCCTGACCGAAAACCGCGACGCCTCGGTGGACCTTCTGCGCGACAGCCTGATCGCGCCGCGCTTTGACGAGGACGCCATCGAACGGGTGCGCGCGCAGGTGCTGGCGGGGCTGCGCTCGGACGAAACCAACCCGCGCGACATCGCAAGCCGAGAGGCGGCGCAGCTCATCTACGGCACGCATCCCTACGGTTCCAAGCAGGAGGGCACGCCCGAGAGCGTGGCCGCCCTCACCCGCGACGATATTCTGGCCGCGCATCGGGCGGCGATGACCCGCGACCGCGTCTATATCAGCGCCGTCGGCGACATCACCGCCGAAGAGCTTGGCACGCTCCTCGATCACCTGCTGGGTGATCTGCCCGAGACCGGCGCGCCGCTGCCGCCGCGCGCGGAACTGACCCTGCCCGGCGGGATCAAGCTGGTGGATTTCGCAACGCCGCAATCCGTCGCGCTCTTTGCGCAACCGGGGCTGGACCGGCATCACCCGGATTTCTTCGCGGCCTTCATCCTCAACCACATCCTTGGCGGCGGCGGGTTTGAAAGCCGGTTGATGACCGAGGTGCGCGAAAAGCGCGGGCTGACCTATGGCGTCTATTCCTACATCGCCGACCGCGACGCAGCGGAGGTCTGGACCGGCTCGGTCGCCTCGGCCAATGACCGCGTGGCCGAGGCCATCGCCGTGATCCGCGCCGAATGGGCGCGGCTGCGCGACGAGGGGGTGACGGCTGAGGAACTGGAGAATGCCAAGACCTACCTCACCGGGGCCTATCCGCTGCGCTTTGACGGCAACGGCACCATCGCCTCGATCGCCGTGGGGATGCAGATGGACGGGCTGCCCACCGATTACATCGTCAACCGCAACGACATGGTGAACGCGGTCACGCTTGACGAGATCAATCGCGTCGCGCGCGAGTGGCTCGACCCCGAGGCGCTGACCTTCGTGGTGGTGGGACAACCCGAGGGGCTGGAAGGCACGCTGAACTGAGAGGCAGGGCACGGCGGGCTTTGGCCTATAGCGGAGGTTTGGGGAGCCGCGCGAGTGCCCGACCGCGGGTGGGCGCTCCAAAGGCTTTGGTCGTTGCTTTATGGTGCCAAATACTGGAACGAGTGTGCGGATGTGCAGCGTTGCAGAAGCGCCCGCCCGTCCGGGCGGTCGGGCGCTCGCGCGGCGGGCTTCGCCCTTGATTCCGCGCGGGGATCGACACGTCAACGTCGCCTTCAGGCCAAAGCCCGACCCGCTTTCCTCCTGTCATACCCTGCCTTTCTTCCCCGCACCCACTCTCCCTCTGGACAGTTCCCGTGCGCGGTGGCAGAATTTGATCAAATCCAACACTCTCCCGGAGCAAGCCCCATGAAAGACGACAATTTCCTGCGCGAGATGAATGGCCGCCACCTCTGGCAGCCGATGGGCCATCCCGGCGAGGCGCAGCGCAACGCGCCGCGCATCATCAAGACGGCAGAGGGCGTGCGCCTGCACGACATCGACGGCCATTCGGTCGTGGATGCCGTGGGCGGCCTCTGGTGCGTCAATCTCGGCTATTCCAACGACGTGGTGAAACAGGCGATCTCTGATCAGCTTTGGCAATTGCCCTATTACTCGGGCTTTGCGGGCACCACCAACCCGGCCGCCATCGAGGCGTCCTATGCGGTGCGCGAGTTCTTTGCCGAGGACGGGATGGAACGGGTATTCTTCACCTCGGGCGGCTCGGACAGCGTCGACACCGCGCTGCGCCTTGCCCGCCAATACCACCGCCTGCGCGGCGAACCCACGCGCACCAAGTTCCTCAGCCTCAAGAAGGGCTATCACGGCACCCATTGGGGTGGTGCCAGCGTCAACGGCAACAACCGCTTCCGCATCGGTTATGAACCGCTCTTGCCCGGCTGTTTCCACATCGCCGCGCCCTATACCTATCGCAACCCGTTTGACGAAAGTGACCCGGCGAAGCTGGCGGAAAAGATCGCCGCCGCCATGGTGGACGAGATCGAGTTTCAGGACCCCTCGACCATTGCCGCTTTCATCATGGAGCCGATCCTCGGCGCGGGCGGCGTGATCGTGCCTGATGCGTCCTTCATGAAACACATGCGCGCGATCTGCGATCGCTACGGGATCCTGATGATCTCGGACGAGGTGATCTGCGGTTTCGGGCGCACCGGCGACTGGACCGGCGCGCGGCATTGGGGCGTGAAGCCTGACCTCATGACCATCGCCAAGGGCATCACCTCGGGCTATTTCCCGGTGGGCGGCGTGCTCATCTCCGGCGCGGTGGCCGAGGTGTTCGAGACCTCGGACGCGCGCGGCGCGATCTGGACGGGCTATACCTATTCGGCGCATCCCGTGGGGGCGGCCGGCGTGGTGGCCTGCCTCTCGGAGACCCTGCGCCTTGACACCAAGACGAACGCCGCTGCGCGCGGCACCCAGCTTTATGAAGGCGTCAAGCGTCTGGCCGAAAAGCACGCCATCATCGGCGATGTGCGCGGCGGTCACGGTCTGATGACCGGGATCGAGATCGTCAGCGACCGCGCCGCGAAAACGCCGATGGACGCGGCCACCATGCAGCGCATCCACACCGCCACCTATGACGCGGGCGCGATGGTGCGGCTTGGCGCGCATAACGTCCTGATGTCGCCCCCGCTGGTGATTTCCGAGGCCGAGGTGGACGTGATCCTGAACGCGCTCGACGCGGGCTTTTCGGCAGCCTGAGCCAGAGAGGGGCGACGGGCCGGACCTGTCGTCCCAAATCACCGTTAACCATTCTTAAACCTCCCGGCGCTACCCGTTAACCCTGACGCATCGCCGCGCGGGGAGAACATGGTCGCACGCGCCTATACCGTGGCTTTCGAAGGGGTCGAGGCGCGCCCCGTGGAGGTGCAATGCGCCGTGCTTGCCGGTGTGCCGGGATTTGCCCTCGTGGGTCTGCCCGACAAGGCCGTGTCGGAGGCGCGCGAGCGGGTGCGCGCGGCGCTCTCGGCGCTGGCCATTTCGCTGCCATCCAAGCGCATCGCGGTCAACCTTTCGCCCGCCGACCTGCCCAAGGAAGGCAGCCATTTCGACCTGCCCATTGCCCTCGCCCTGCTCGCCGCGCTCGAGATCCTGCCCCATGACGCGGTCGAGGGCACAACGGCCCTTGGCGAATTGTCGCTCGACGGCACGCTCATTCCCGTGATCGGCGCGCTCCCTGCGGCCATGTCAGCGGCCGAAGAAAACCGTATCCTGCTCTGCCCGCGCGCCTCGGGCGCCGAGGCCGCCTGGGTCGGCGCGGCGCAGGTGATCGCTGCCGCCTCGCTCGCCGATGTGGTGCGCCATTTCACCGGCGAATGCCCCATCGCGCCCTCGCAACCCGGCGAGGTGACCGGCCCGCCACCGGGGCGCGACCTGCGCGACGTCAAGGGGCAGGAGCGCGCCAAGCGCGCGCTGGAAATCGCCGCCGCCGGGCGGCATCACATGATGATGGTCGGCCCGCCCGGTTCCGGCAAATCCATGCTGGCCGCGCGGCTGCCGGGTATCCTGCCGCCGCTCAGCCCCGCCGAGGCGCTGGAAACCTCGATGATCCATTCGGTCGCGGGGCTCATATCCGAGGGCGGAATCAGCCGCACGCGCCCCTTCCGCGAGCCCCATCACACCGCCTCGATGGCGGCGATCACGGGCGGCGGACGCAGCGCCAAGCCGGGAGAGATCAGCCTTGCCCACAACGGCGTGCTCTTCATGGACGAATTTCCCGAGTTTCCACGCCCCGTGCTCGAGACGTTGCGCCAGCCCATCGAGACCGGCGAGGTGATGATCGCGCGCGCCAATGCGCATGTGAAATATCCCTGCCGCTTTCTGCTCGTGGCTGCCGCGAACCCATGCAAATGCGGGCATCTGAGCGATCCCGCCCGCGCCTGCTCGCGCGCACCGAACTGCGGCGAGGATTACATGGGGCGCATTTCCGGCCCGCTGATGGACCGCTTCGATCTGCGCCTTGATGTGCCGCCGGTGGCATTTAGCGATCTCGATCTGCCCGCCTCTGGCGAAGGGTCGGCGCAGGTGGCCGAACGGGTCGCGGCGGCGCGGGCGGTGCAACGCGCGCGCTTCGCGGACCGGCCCGACATGCGCCTCAATGCCGATGCCGAAGGCGAGGCCCTCGAGGACATCGCCACACCCGACGCCGAGGGGCGCGCCCTGCTCACCCGCGTGGCCGAGCGGTTCGGCCTGACGGCGCGCGGCTATCACCGGGTGTTGCGGGTGGCGCGCACCATCGCCGATCTCGACGGCTCTGACGCCGTGCGCCTGCCCCATGTGGCAGAGGCGGTCAGCTTTCGCCTGACAACCATCAAAGAGACCTGAGCCACCCCGCCAGATCGCGCAAAGTGGTCTGTGCCTCGGGCAGGATGTTGTGGAAGATCGGCCAGACATGCGGGTGGTCCGGCCTCAGATGCACCTCGCTCGTCACCCCCTGCGCCGTCAGGGCCGCGTGCATCCGCAGCGCATCGTCGCGCAGGATCTCGGTATCGCCCACGGTCAGCCAGACCGGCGGCGCACTCTCGAACCGGCCGAAAAGCGGCGAGGCCCGCGGATCGGACGGGTCCTGCCCGCCCAGGAACATCTCCAGCATCTCGCCGATCCGCTCTGCCGTCAACATGGTGTCGCGCAGGGCGTTTTCACGCACGGAGCCGCCCGAAAACGTCACGTCCGTAAGGGGCGAAAACGCAAAGAGAGCCGCCGGAGCGTCCAGCCCCTGCCGCAGGATCTCATGCAGGAGGGCGAGCGCCAGACCGCCACCCGCGCTGTCCCCGCCGAGAATCACCTCGCGCTCTGCCCGCAAGGCCCGGTAGCAGGCCAGCGCATCCTCGATCTGAGCCGGGAACGGGTGCTCCGGCGCCAGACGGTAATCCGGCAGGCAGCTCTCGAGCCCGGTCAGCGCGGAAAGCCGCGCCAGCATCGCGCGGTGCGTATCCGAGGTGCCGAACACGTAGGCACCGCCATGGAAATAGAGGAGGACCGGCCCTCGCCCCCTGACCGCGCCGCGCGCCCGCGCCCATTGCACGGGCACAGCCCCCAGCCTCCCGCGCTCGAACCGGCTGCCCCGGGGCGCATGGAAATAAAGCCGCGCCTTCAGCGCAAAGGACCGTCGCAGCCGGTCCTTGTCATGCCGCGCCAGCGCCGGCTTCTCGAACCACCGAAGGTGGCGGTTCAGAAGCGCAAGCTGCCAGCTCATCCCCGCCGCGCCTCGATGGCGTCCCAGATAAGTCCCGCGCCATTGGTCCCGTCGAACCGCTCGAGTTCCTGAAGGCCCGTGGGCGAGGTCACGTTGATCTCGGTCAGGTAATCGCCGATCACGTCGATGCCGACGAAGATCTGCCCCTTCTCGCGCAGAAGCGGTCCGATCCGTGCGCAGATCTCGCGGTCGCGGTCGGTCAGGCCGATCTTCTCGGGCCGCCCGCCCACATGCATGTTCGACCGCGTCTCGCCCGCGGCGGGCACACGGTTGATCGCGCCGATGGGCGCGCCATCCACAAGGATCACCCGCTTGTCGCCCCGGCTCACATCGGGGAGGTATTTCTGCGCGATAAGCGGCTCGCGCGAGAAGCCGGTGAACATCTCGTGCAGGCTTGCAAGGTTCCGGTCGCTCTCGGGCAGATGGAACACCCCCGCCCCGCCGTTTCCGTAAAGCGGCTTGAGAATGACATCGCCATGGCGCGCACGAAACGCGCGGATCGTGGCAAGATCGCGCGCGATGGTGGTGGGCGGCATCAGGTCGGGGAAGTTCAGGATCAGAAGCTTTTCGGGGAAATTGCGCACCCAGAACGGATCATTGACCACCAGCGTAGCCGGGCTCAACCGTTCCAGCAGATGCGTCGTGGTGATGTAATGCATGTCGAACGGCGGATCCTGCCGGAGCCAGACCACGTCGAAATCGGCCAGATCGACCACCTGGTTTTCGCCCAAGCGGTAGTGATCCCCCGCCACCCGCTGCACCTCGAGTGGCCAGCCGCGCGCGGTGATGCGCCCCTCCTCATAGGCGAGCGCATCGGGCGTGTAGTAAAAAAGCTCATGGCCCCGCTCCTGCGCCTCGATCATCAGGCGAAAGGTGCTGTCGGCGGCGATGTCGATCGGCCCGATCGGGTCCATCTGAAACGCGATTTTCATGCGTGGCCTCATGTGTCACATCGCCCCTTTCATGGGCCATGCCGCGCGCGCGCGCAATTCAGAAAAGTCCGAACGCCGCCTCGAGGATGTTCACGGATCCGATGCCATCGACCGTCGCCACGTCGAATAGCACCGGTGCCAGCTGCCCCTCGGGCGTCAGCCCGATATATTCGGAGGCTGCATGATAGATCCGCTGCAATTGCCCCTGATGCAACCGCTGAAGCGCCAGATCATGCGTTGCCGCGCGCTTGACCTCACAGAACACATAGGTGTCGGGCGCGCGCAGGACGAGGTCGATCTCACCGCTGATCCCGCGCCAGCGCCGCGCCAGAACCTGAACGCCGCGCCCCTCGTAAAGCCGCGCGACCATGTCCTCGGCGGCCTGCCCGCTGAGAAAGGCGCGCCGGCCCCGTTCCTGTCGCCACTGCGGCACACCTTGGTGCATGCCCACAGTCGGAGCGGCGTCGAAATCGAAGGCCAGTTGCCGCATCATGACCCGTCCCCTTGTTCCTTGCGCGCCGCAAGCTGCAAGGCTCGCTGATAGACCGTGCGCCGGGGCAACCCCATATCTGCAGCCACCCGATCCGCCGCATCGCGCACACTTGCGCCTTTGAGAGCCTCTTCCAGAGCCCGGTCTATATCACCTTCTTTAATATCCGGTGAATCCCCGCGCCCGATCACGATAACGATTTCGCCTTTCAGCGTCTCTCCGGCGCAGTCCCGTGCAAGGGTTTCCAGCGTTTCCCGGCGCGTTTCCTCGAACTTCTTGGTGATCTCGCGGCAGAGCGCCGCCGGTCTCTCGCCGCCCAGCACCTCTGCCGCGTCCGCCAGCATCGCGGCCACGCGCCTGGGCGATTCGTAGAACACCAGCGTCGCGGGCACCGCGCCAAGCTCCTTCAACACCGTCTTGCGCCGCGCAGAGCTGCTTGGGAGGAAGCCCGCGAACAGGAACCGGTCGGTGGGCAGGCCCGAGAGCGTCAGCGCCGCGATCACGGCCGATGGCCCCGGTGCCGAGATGAGCGGATGGCCCGCCGCCACCGCCGCGCGGCCAAGATCAAAGCCCGGATCGGCCACCATCGGTGTGCCTGCCTCCGACGCGTAGAGCACCGATCTGCCCTCCGCCAGCGCCGCCAGGATGCGCGGGCGCATCTTTGCGCCGTTATGATCGTGATAGGCCCAGAGCGGGCGCTCGCCCAGGGCCACGCCATGGATTTCCATCAGCCGCCGCAGGCTGCGCGTGTCCTCGGCCACCAGCACCTCTGCCGACGCCAGCAGATCGAGCGCCCGGAGCGTGATGTCGCGCGCGGCGCCGATCGGGGTGGCGATGAGGTATAGTCCGGCGGCCAGTTTCTGCGGATCGGAATTCATCGCTGGACCCTTGTTCCATGACGGCTATGATCACGCCTGCGTGTATCCTGCCTTGGGTGCCCATAACAGGGAGTAGACCATGTTTGCCGTTTCAACCCTCCTCCGCAAGCCCCTGGCCCGCCTCGCCGCGATTCTCGCGCTCATCGGGCTGGCCGCTTGCGATGTCGCGCCAGGGGCCATGACCGGCGGGGGCGGCAGCGTGGCGCGGGGCGGCGCGGTGCCGGTGGCCCTTCTGGTGCCGCATGGCACGGGTAACGCGCAGGAGGCGCAGCTTGCCCGCGATCTGGAGAATGCCGCGCGGCTTGCGGTCGCTGATCTCGCGGGCGTCGAAATCGACCTGCGCGTCTACGGCACCGCCGGGCAACCCGCGCAGGCGCAGCAGGCCGCGCTCAACGCCGCCGCCGATGGCGCACAGATCATCATCGGCCCGCTTCATGCCGAATCGGCCAATGCCGTGGCCGTCGCCATGGCACAGCGCAACATCAACGTGCTGGCCTTTTCCAACAACCCGACCATCGCGGGCGGCAATCTCTTTGTCCTGGGACAGACCTTCCGCAACACCGCCGACCGGCTGGCGGGCTTTGCCACGGGCCAGGGGAAATCCCGCATCCTGGCGGTCTATTCCGACAACCTCGCCGGACAGCTCGGGCTCGAGGCGATCAGCCAGGCGGTGCAGGCGCAGGGCGGCACGCTGGCGGGAAGCGTCAGCTACGATTTCTCGCAGGACGGGGTTGTCAACGCCGTGCCGGTGATCCGCAGCACCGCCGAGACCAATGCGGCCGATGCAATCTTTCTGACGGCCAACAGCGCGGGCGCGCTGCCGCTCTTCTCGCAGATGCTGCCCGAGGCGGGGCTTGGTCCGGACCGGGTGCAGTATATCGGCCTGGCCCGGTGGGACACACCGCGCCAGACACTCGATCTTCCGGGGGTGCAGGGAGGGTGGTTCGCCGTGCCCGATCCGGCCCGCTCTGACGCGTTCGAGAGCCGCTTTCGCGCGGCCCATGGCAATAGCCCGCACCCGATCGCGGGCCTCGCCTATGACGGGATCGCCGCCGTCGGCGCGCTCACCAAGGCCGGTCGGGGCCTCACGCGCGGCGATCTCACGCAGGCGGCCGGCTTCCAGGGGGTGAGCGGCGTCTTCCGGCTGCGCCCGGACGGCACCAACGAGCGCGGCCTTGCCGTGGCGACCATCACCGACAAGCGCGTGCAGATCCTGTCGCCCGCACCCCAGGGCTTTGGCGGTGCCGGGTTCTGAGGCCCGCGCGGCGCTGATGCCCCTGCCCCAGCCGCCCGCGCCCCCCGCCGACCTGATCCTGCCGCCCGACGAGATATTCGCGGCGGGCAAGGTCGCGCTGGCACTGGACGAGGCCGCTGCCGGTGCCACCGACAGCGCCGCGCTGCGCCGCGCGGCCGTGTCTGTCCTCGGGGCCGAGATGACGCGCGGACGGGCGGCGATTTCCGAGGCCTTTGCCGCGCGGCCGTTCGATGCGCGCCCGGCCACCCGTGCCTGGTGCTGGCTGACCGATTGCGTCACCCTCGCCGCGCTCGATCTGGCCACGCAGCACATGCACCCGCTCGCCACGCCGACCGAGGCCGAGCGCATCGCCGTCTGCGCAGTCGGCGGCTACGGGCGCGGCGAGATGGCGCCCCATTCGGACGTCGATCTGCTGTTTCTCACGCCCTACAAGATCACCCCCTGGGCCGAGAGCGTGATCGAATCGATGCTCTACATCCTGTGGGATCTGCGCCTCAAGGTCGGCCACGCAAGCCGCACCATCCGCGACTGCCTGCGCCTTGGATCGGAAGATTTCACCATCCGCACCGCGCTTCTGGAGCATCGCTTTCTTGGTGGTGATGCCGCCCTCGCGCAGCGCCTCGACACGGAGTTGCGCGACAAGCTTTTTACCGGCACGGAGCGCGAATTCACCGAGGCCAAGCTTGCCGAGCGCGACGCCCGCCACGAAAAACAGGGCGAGCGCTATATGGTCGAGCCCAACGTCAAGGAGGGCAAGGGGGGCTTGCGCGACCTGCAATCACTGTTCTGGATCGCGAAATACCTGCACCATGTGCGCGATGTCGGCGATCTGGTGGCACTCGGCACCTTCACCCAGGAGGAATTCGGCACGTTTCAGCGCGCCGAGAGCTTTCTCTGGGCGGTGCGCTGTCATCTGCACCTCATCGCCGGGCGCGCCAATGACCAACTCACCTTCGACGTGCAGGTGCAGGTGGCCGAGCGCATGGGCTATGCCGATCGCGGCGGGCGGCGGGGCGTGGAGATCTTCATGCAGGATTATTTCCGCCACGCCACCGCCGTGGGGGACCTGACGCGCATCTTCCTGACCAAGCTGGAAGCCGCGCAGCAAAAGGCCGAGCCGCTGCTGCAACGCCTGCTCAAGCGGCGCAAGAAACTGCGCGCGGGCTATGTCGAGACCACCGGGCGGCTGGCCGTCGCCGACGAGGCGGCCTTTCTGGCCGATCCGCTCAACCTCCTGCGTCTTTTCGAGGAGGCGCTGCGCACCGGGCTTTTGATCCATCCCGACGCCATGCTCATGGTCACAAAAAACCTCTCACTTATCGACGAGGGGTTCCGCCACGACCAGGCGGCGCAAAAACTCTTTCTCGACCTGCTCCTGAAACACGGCAATCCGGAACGCGCGCTGCGGCGCATGAACGAGCTTGGCGTGCTCTCGGCCTTTCTGCCGGAGTTCGAGCCCGTGCGCGCGATGATGCAGTTCAACATGTATCACCACTACACGGTGGACGAACATATCATCCAATGCATCAGCCATCTGGCGCAGATCGAGCGGCGCGAGTTGATCGAGGAATTGCCGGTTTCCTCCGAGATCCTCAAGGAAGGCGTCAATCGCCGCGTGCTCTATCTCGCACTGCTCCTGCATGACATCGGCAAGGGCCGGCCCGAGGATCATTCGATCCTGGGCGCGCAGATCGCGCGCAAGGTGGCCCCGCGCCTTGGCCTCTCGAAGCGCGAGGCCGAGACGGTGGAATGGCTGGTGCGCCACCACCTGCTCATGTCCGACACGGCGCAGAAACGCGATATCGCCGATCCGCGCACGGTGCGCGATTTTGCAAAGGCGGTGCAGACGCGCGAGCGGCTTGACCTGCTCCTCCTGCTCACGGTCTGCGACATTCGCGGCGTCGGCCCCGGCACCTGGAACAATTGGAAGGCCTCGCTGTTCCGCGCGCTCTACCGCCAGACCCGCCGCGCGATGGAGGGCGGGCTTGAGGCGCTCAACCGCGAACAGCGCGGCGTGGACGCCAAGCGCGCGCTGCGCGAGGCCCTGCCCGACTGGGACGCGAAAGACCTCAAGCACGAGACCGCGCGCCACTATCCCCCCTACTGGCAGGGGCTGCATGTCACGGCCCATGTGATCTTTGCCCGGCTGCTGCACGACCTGCACGAGGACGAGATCGCCATTGATCTGGCCATCGACGCGGATCGCGACGCCACCCGCGCCTGTTTCGCGCTGGCCGATCATCCGGGCATCTTCTCGCGGCTGGCGGGGGCGCTGGCGCTGGCGGGGGCGAATGTGGTCGATGCGCGCACCTATACGTCCAAGGACGGGTTCGCCACCGCCGTGTTCTGGATCCAGGACGATGACGGCAGCCCCTTCGAGGCAAGCCGCCTGCCGCGCCTGCGCCAGACCATCGCGCGCACCCTCAAGGGCGAGATCGTGCCGCGCGAGGCGATCAAGTCCCGCGACAAGCTCAGGAAACGCGAGCGCGCCTTTCGCGTGCCCACCCATATCACCTTCGACAATGACGGGTCCGAGATCTACACCATCATCGAGGTCGATACCCGCGACCGTCCCGGCCTGCTCTATGATCTCACCCGGACGCTGGCGGCCAACAATGTCTATATCGCCTCGGCGGTCATCGCCACCTTTGGCGAACAGGTGGTCGATACCTTCTATGTCAAGGACATGTTCGGGCTGAAATTCCATTCCGAGAGCAAACGCGCCGCGCTGGAACGCAAACTCCGCGCGGCCATCGAGGAAGGCGTGGAGCGGGCGGGGGCCTGAGGGCCGCAACGTGTCGGACATCAAGAGATCCTGCGGTCTGGCCAGGAAAATGACGGCAGGACGCGGCCAGAGCACGGCGCAAACCGCCCCTTTTCTCGCACGCGGCAAAAGTTATATAGAGGGGCCGAGAGACACCGCACCTTCACAAACCCGGACCCGACCGCCACCCATGCCAAAAACCCCGCGCCATATCATGACCGGACCCGAGGACGGCGACAACGAGACGTCGATCGCGCTCAAGACGCGGCCCCGCACGCAGCGTCCGCCGCTCTACAAGGTCCTGCTGCTCAATGACGATTACACCCCGATGGAATTCGTCGTGGCGGTGCTTGAGCGGTTTTTCGGGATGTCGCATGCGCAGGCCTTCGAGATCATGCTGACGGTTCACAAGAAGGGCGTGGCCGTCGTCGGCGTGTTCAGTCACGAAATCGCCGAGACCAAGGTCGGTCAGGTGATGGATTTCGCCCGCCGCCATCAGCATCCGCTGCAATGCACGATGGAAAAGGAATAGCGTGGCCCTTGCCGACCGCCTGACGCTCGCGCTTGAAAGCGGGCATGTGGTGCTGCCCGAGAGCGGGCGCATCGCCGTATTCGCGCCGCGCGCGGGCGCGGACATCTCGGTGCTGCCACGGGACCGGGTGCAGGTAATCACCGGATTTGCCCCGGATTTTCAGCATTTCAACGCGCAAGGGTATGACTGTGCCATCACGCCCGAAGGCCGCTATGCCACCGCGCTCGTGTGCCTGCCGCGCGCAAGGATGCTGGCCCGCGCGCTCCTTGCCGGGGCAGCGGGGGTCAGCGACGGGCCGGTGATCGTGGACGGGGACAAGACCGACGGTATCGAATCGATGCTGCGCGCGCTGCGGGCGCGCACCGAGACCGGGACGCCGCTTTCCAAGGCCCATGGCAAGATAGTCGTGCTCGCGCCCGGTGCCGACCTCTCCGACTGGCAAAGCCCCGGACCGCAAGAAATCGAGGGCGGGTTTGTCACCGCGCCGGGGGTGTTTTCCGCCGACGGGATTGATCCCGGCTCGCGGCTGCTCGGCGACACACTGCCTGCTAAGCTTGGCGCGCATGTGATTGATCTGGGGGGTGGCTGGGGCTATATTTCGGCCCGCGCGCTGGAGCGCGACGGCCTCACCCGGCTCGACCTGGTCGAGGCCGATCACGCGGCGCTTGAATGCGCGCGCCGCAACCTGCACGATCCGCGCGCGCATCTGCACTGGGCCGACGCGACCGGCTGGCGGCCCGAGACGCGCGCCGACACGGTGATCATGAACCCGCCCTTTCACACCACGCGCGCCGCCGATCCCGGCCTTGGCCGCGCCTTCATCGCGGCGGCCGCCGACATGCTCAAGCCTGCGGGCGCGCTCTGGCTGGTGGCCAACCGGCACCTCGCGTATGAGAGCACCCTCGCCGAGCGGTTCAAGCGCGTGACCGAGGCGGCGGGCGATAGCCGTTTCAAGATCCTCCATGCCAGCCATCCCTCTCGCCAGCGGCCCTGAATTGGCCTAGATTGCGCGACGGATCAGCCAGAAAGGCCCCTTTGCCATGTCCTTTTCCATCGCGGGCAAGACCGCCATCGTCACCGGAGCCGCCAACGGAATCGGCCTGGCCATCGGCCGGCATTTTGCCGACAAGGGCGCAAATGTGATGTTCGCCGACAAGGACGAAAAGCGGCTCAAGGAAGAGTTGGGCAAGCTGGCCGAGAGCGACAATGTCCGTTATTTCGCTGGCGACATGCGGCAGAAACTGGCGCAGGCCAACCTGCTCTCGGCCACGCTCGACGCCTTCGACGAGGTGGACATTCTCGTGAACGCCTGCCGTCAGGTGTTGCCTTCGGACCCGTTCAACACGGATGATGACGGGGTA
The DNA here is from genome assembly GCF_040547525.1 of Roseovarius sp. MBR-6. NCBI lineage: Bacteria > Pseudomonadati > Pseudomonadota > Alphaproteobacteria > Rhodobacterales > Roseobacteraceae > Roseovarius > Roseovarius sp. MBR-6. Next base: position 205,041 of record NZ_JBEPPW010000003.1, read on the forward strand.
GAGACCCTCTGGCAACAGAACGTCATGACCGCGTTGCGCATGAGCCAGCTTGTCGCGCGTCGCATGATCAAGCAGGCGGAGGGCGAGCGCGAGGGGACAGCAGGAACGATCGTCAACCTGTCGTCGATCGCCGCGCGGCGCACGCATCCCGACCTCCTGGCCTATTCCATTGCCTCGGCCGCGCTCGACCAGATGACGCGCAGCCTTGCCGTGGCGCTGGCACCACACCGCATCCGCGTCAACGCGGTGGCCTTCGGCTCGGTGATGAGCGCCTCGCTCAAGGACACGCTGCGCGAGCACAGCGATTACCGCGAGGATATCGAGTGCCACACGCCGCTGGGACGGATCGCCTCGGCCACCGAACTTGCCGAGGCGGTGCAATATCTCGCCTGCGACGGCTCGGCCTTCATGACCGGGCAGATCATGACCATGGATGGCGGGCGCACATTGATCGATGCCTGCGCCGCCCCCGCCCATTGAAGGAGTGCCCATGTCCGAGGATTTCACCGACCGCAAGGCCCGAGCAAGCGGCTGGTTCCGAAACCTGCGCGACGAGATCGTCGCCGCCTTCGAGGCGCTGGAACAAAGCCACGCCGCAGGCCCGTTTGCCGACATGCCCCCCGCCCGATTCGATGTGACCGAGACAAGCCGCGCCAGCGAGGATGGCTCGGACGCGGGCGGCGGGTTGATGAGCGTGATGCGGGGGGGGCGCGTCTTCGAGAAGGTGGGCGTCAATGTCTCCGAGGTCTACGGTCATCTTGGCGAGGCGGCACAGCGCGCCATGGCCGCGCGCGGCGTGCCCGGCATGGCGGACGATCCGCGCTTCTGGGCCTCCGGCATCAGCTTGGTGGCACATATGCAAAACCCGCATTGCCCGGCCGTGCACATGAATACCCGCATGTTCTGGACGCCCCACGCCTGGTGGTTCGGCGGCGGCTCGGACCTCAACCCGTGTATCGAATACGCCGAGGACACCGCCCATTTCCACGCCACGCAAAAGGCCCATCTCGACCCGCACGGGACCGATCTTTATCCGCGCCTCAAGGACTGGGCGGACGAGTATTTCTTTGTGCCCCATCGCGGGCGGGCGCGCGGCGTCGGCGGGATCTTCATGGATGATCGCAACACCGGCGACTGGGAAGCGGATTTCGCCCTGACGCAGGATATCGGCCGCGCCTTCCTGCCCGCCTATCTGCCGCTTGTGGAGCGCCGCCGCGTGCAGCCCTTTGACGCGGCCGACAAGGAGGCGCAGCTTGTGCATCGCGGGCTCTATGCCGAATACAACCTTGTCTATGACCGGGGCACCAAGTTTGGCCTCGCCACCGGCCATGACGCCAACGCGGTGCTGATGAGCCTGCCGCCGCTCGCGAAATGGGTGTGAGCGTGGAACGCGCGTTCGCCACGGTGACCCTTTCGGCGAATTATTGCTGCACCGCAGCATCGCGCTGCCCGGTTTTGTCCCCCATTCCATCCAATCCGTGCCAAATCCGCCTCTTTTTTCCAGAAACAACCCGCTTGCGCTTGAATTGCGCGGCCTTCCGGGTCTAAGCCGCGCGCATTCGACGTGCCAACCGGCGCGCCCTTTTTTGCCAACATGACGAAGGTTGCCATGCAGTCCCCAAATTTAGCCCCCGTCCCCGAACTCTACGTTTCCTACGAGAGTGCCCAGAAACTCAAGGTCGAGGCCGCCGACCTGACAAGCTGGGATCTCAGCCCGCGCCAGATCTGCGATCTGGAACTGTTGATGAACGGCGGCTTCAACCCGCTCAAGGGGTTCCTGAGCGAGGCCGATTACGACAGCGTTGTCGAGACCATGCGCCTTGCCGATGGCACGCTCTGGCCGATGCCGATCACCCTCGACGTGAGTGAGAAATTCGCCGAAGGGTTGGAAATCGGTCAGGACATCGCGCTGCGTGATCAGGAGGGCGTGATCCTCGCCACGATGACCGTCACCGACCGCTGGACGCCGGACAAGGCGCGCGAGGCGGCGCATGTATTCGGGGCCGATGACAGCGCGCATCCGGCCGTGAACTACCTGCACAACACCGCAGGCAAGGTCTATCTCGGTGGCCCCGTCACCGGCATTCAGCAGCCGGTGCATTACGATTTCCGTGGCCGCCGCGACACGCCCAACGAATTGCGCGCGCTCTTCCGCAAGCTGGGCTGGCGGCGCGTCGTGGCCTTCCAGACCCGCAACCCGCTGCACCGCGCGCATCAGGAACTGACCTTCCGCGCCGCGCGCGAGGCGCAGGCCAACCTGCTCATCCATCCGGTTGTCGGCATGACCAAACCGGGCGATGTCGATCACTTCACACGCGTGCGTTGCTACGAGGCGGTGCTGGACAAATACCCCTCCGCCACCACCACGATGAGCCTGCTCAATCTGGCGATGCGCATGGCCGGCCCGCGCGAGGCGGTGTGGCATGGACTCATTCGCCGCAACCATGGCTGCACCCATTTCATCGTCGGGCGCGACCATGCCGGCCCCGGCAAGAATTCCGCCGGGCAGGATTTCTACGGACCCTACGAGGCGCAGGAGCTTTTCAAGGAGTATCAGGACGAAATCGGCCTAGAGATGGTCGATTTCAAGCACATGGTCTATGTGCAGGAAAAGGCGCAATATTACCCGATTTCGGAAGTGCCGGAAGGGTCGACCGTGCTGGATATTTCCGGCACCGAACTGCGCCGCCGTCTGGCCGAGGGGCTGGAGATCCCCGAGTGGTTCTCGTTCCCCGAAGTGGTGGCGGAGCTGCGCCGCACCCGTCCGCCGCGCTCCAAGCAGGGCTTTACCGTGTTCTTCACCGGTTTTTCCGGCTCGGGCAAATCGACCATCGCCAACGCGCTCATGGTCAAGCTGATGGAGATGGGCGGGCGCCCCGTGACGCTGCTCGACGGCGATCTGGTGCGCAAGAACCTCTCGTCGGAGCTTGGGTTTTCCAAGGAGCACCGCGACCTCAACATTCGCCGCATCGGCTATGTCGCCTCCGAGATCACCAAGAATGGCGGCATCGCCATCTGCGCACCGATTGCCCCCTATGCGACCACCCGCCGCGCCGTGCGCGAGGATGTCGAGCAGTTCGGCGCCTTCGTCGAGGTGCATGTGGCGACAAGCATCGAGGAATGCGAGCGGCGCGACCGCAAGGGCCTCTACAAGCTGGCGCGCGAGGGCAAGATCAAGGAATTCACCGGAATTTCCGATCCCTATGATGTGCCCGAAAACCCCGAACTGCGCGTCGAGACCGAGAATGTCGACGTGGACAACTGCGCGCATCAGGTGATCCTGAAGCTTGAACAGATGGGGCTGATCGCGGGCTGATCGCGCTCCACGAACGACCAGGACCGGGCCGCCCCTGACGGGCGGCCCGTTTGCGTTCGGCGGGATCGGCCATCGACACCCCTGCCTCTGCGCCCTAGGCTGCGCCGTAAAACCCAAGGAGCGCCAATGTCCGCCATGTTCGAGGAACTCGATTACCAGCCCACCGATATCGGCGCGATTTCGCTGCGCCGTCGCCGTGACCTGCGGCTTGGGCTGGATGTTCTGGAGATCAAGCTGGGCGAGGAATTCCTTATGACGAGCGCCTTTACCGCCTCGGAGGTGGCGCTGGCGCGGCTGGGGCTGGCGGCCTGCAAGGGGGACGCGCTCGATGTGGTGGTGGGCGGGCTTGGCCTTGGCTACACGGCGCAGGCGGTGCTGGCCTCGGACCGGGTGGCGCGGCTGGCGGTTGTCGAATATCTCCAACCGGTGATCGACTGGCACGAAAGCGGCCTTGTGCCGCTTGGGCCGGAGTTGACGGGCGATCCGCGCTGCCGCTTCATCCGGGGCGATTTCTTTGCCCTGACCGGCACGCCCCATGGCTATGACCCGGCCATGCCGGCGCAGCGCCATGACGCCATCCTTGTCGATATCGACCATTCGCCCGAGGGGCTGCGGGACGTGCTGCGCCATCTCAGGCCGGGGGGCATATTCGGGCTCTGGTCGAACGAGCGGCCCGATGCGGAATTCACTGCCCGTCTGGCGGGGGTCTTTGCCAAGGCATGGGCCGAAGAAGTGGTGTTCGAGAACCCCTTGCAAGACCGCCCCTTTACGCAAGCGGTCTACCTGGCGCGCGCCTGACATGCTTGTGACATGACATTTCAGGCGCGCAGGATAGGTTCGACGTAAACCGTATTCAGAGGATTTCATGCGGGTTTTCGTTCTTTTCGTGGCGCTGATGCTGCCCTCCCTGACGCTGGCTGCGCCCAAGGCCGAGAGATGCCATGCAGAGGTCCCCTGCCCGCTGGGTGACCGCGCCTATCACGTCCGCGAACCCGACGATTGGGACGGGGTCACGCCCCTGCCGGTGCTGCTGCATTTCCACGGCTGGATGCGGCAGGGCACGCTGATCGTCAATCATGGCCGCATCTCGGGCGCGACGCGGCGGCGCGGCGTGCTGCTGCTTGCCCCCAACGGCGAGGGCAAGACCTGGGATTTCTGGACGCGGGTGACCGATGACGTGGATTTCGCTGCCGCCGTGATCGAGGACGCGGCAGAACGCTATCCCGTCGACCGCAGCCGCATCTTCGTCTCGGGCTATTCCTACGGCGCGGCGATGGCCTGGCGTTATGCCTGCGAGAACGGCACGGGAGTGGCGGCCGTGCTCGCGGTCTCGGGCACGCTCGATCAGTTCGAGGACTGCCCGCAGGCCCCGACCGAGTTCCGCCATGTCCACGGAACGCGCGACACCGTGCTGAATTTCCCCTTTGGCCCGAATGGCGAGACGACATGGCCCGTCAAACTCTGGCGTGACCGGATGGGTTGCGACGGGCCGGGACAAGCGACAGGCGACTGGTCCATCACCGAGCATGATACGTTCACACGCACCGCATGGAACTGCGCCGAGGGGCGCGTGGTGCTCGATGTCCATGCACGCGGCCATTTCATCCCGCGCGGCTGGATCGCGCGGCAACTCGATGAGTTGCTTGACCTGCCGCCCTCCTATCCATGAGCCGGACGCTTTCAGGATACCCGTCTTTGACGCGTGACCCGCGCTTTTCGGCCCCGTCATTGTCCGGCTTGACCGGGCAATCTCGCAAGACCGGCCTCGCACTCGGAGAGGTGACCTGGTCGGGCCCGCGCATGACGGTACGGGGGTTGACAGGCCGCGCGCCAAGCATCAGGCCGATGTCATGCGCCTCTTTCTCCTGACCGCCCTCACCATGATCGCATTCGCCGCCAATTCGGTGCTGAACCGGATGGCGCTCGCGGGCGGGAGCATCGACGCGACAAGCTTCGGCACGATCCGGCTGATCGCGGGGGCGGTGATGCTGGCGGCGCTTTGCATCGGTCTGCGCGGTGGCCTGCGGCTTGGCGGGCCGGGCCGGGTCGCGGGGGTGGCCGCGCTCTTGCTCTATATCTACGGGTTTTCCGGGGCCTATACCGTGCTCGATGCGGGCCTTGGCGCGCTCATCCTCTTTGGCGTGGTGCAGATCACCATGTTCGCGGGCAGCCTTCTGGCGCGCGAGGCGATACCGCTGCGCCGCGCGCTTGGGGCCGCTCTGGCATTTGCAGGCCTTGTCTGGCTGCTCTGGCCCGGCGCGGGGCCGCAGGTCAGCGTGCTGCACGGGCTCTTGATGGCGGCAGCGGGCGTGGGATGGGGGATTTATTCGCTCACGGGGCGCAAAAGCACCGATGCGCTTCAGGGGACGGCTGCGAATTTCCTGCTGGCGGCACCTCTGGGCCTCCTCCTCGGGATTGCCCTGCCGTCGGGTGCCGTGACGCTTGGGGGCGAGGGGATCGCGCTGGCGGTGCTGTCGGGGGCGATCACCTCGGGGCTTGGCTATGCGCTGTGGTATCGCGTGCTGCCCGCCCTGCCCGCCTCGGTGGCGGCGGTGGCGCAACTGACCGTGCCGGTCATTGCCATGGCGGGCGGCGCGCTCTTGCTGGGCGAGCGGATCGACGTGGCGTTGGTGATCGCCGGGGCGGTGGTTCTGGGCGGCGTCGCGCTCTCGGTCGTTCCGCTCAGGGGGCGACGATAGGCTCGAGCGGGTCGTAGCCCATGCCGCGCCGGAAAGCGACATGGCCAAGGCTGGCCGGTTTGACGCGCAGCGTGGTCAATTCCGACTGCGTGACCCAGCGGCGGCGCGTCACCACGCCTTCGGGGTCGCGCCAATCGTCGGAGAGCACCCCCTCGACCAGACGGCAGCGAAAGAACACCTCTACCTGATGAAACCCGCCACCGGGCGCGTGAAACTCGTTCACGAGGCATGGCGGCCCCACCCGGATGCGCAGCCCGGTCTCCTCATGCACCTCGCGGATGAGGTTCTCGGGCAGAGAGCGGTGCGCCACCACCCCGCCCCCCGGTGCGCACCAGAGCGTGCTGTGCGCATCAGCATAGGCGTTGACCAGCAGAAGGCGTCCCTCCTCGACGATCACCGCGCGCACCGCCAGACGGGGGGTCATGGCCTCAGCCGCCCGAACCGGTCACGCGGTTGACATGGCCCATCTTGCGCCCCGGCTTGACCTCGGCCTTGCCGTAGAGATGCAGCGCCGCGCGCGGATCGCGCATGAGATCGGGCAGCCGGTCCATATCGTCGCCGATGAGGTTTTCCATCACCACGTCCGAGTGGCGCGCCCCGTCGCCAAGCGGCCAGCCCGCCACCGCGCGGATATGCTGCTCGAACTGGTCGATGGCGCAGCCTGCCTGCGTCCAGTGGCCGGAATTGTGCACACGCGGCGCGATCTCGTTCACGATGAGGCCGCCGGGGGTGACGAACAGCTCCACCCCCATGACACCGACATAATCGAGCGCGTTGAGGATCTTGCCCGCCAGCAGCACGGCATCGGTGCGCTGCGCCGTGGTCAGGCGCGCGGGCACCGTGGTGGTGCGCAGGATACCGCCCTCATGAACATTCTCGCCCGGATCATAACAGGCCACCTCGCCCGACACCCCGCGCGCGGCGATGACCGAAACCTCGTGCGAGAAGGTCACGAACCCCTCGTAGATCGCCGGTTGCCCGTTCATGGCGGCAAGCGCGGCCTCGGCCTCCTCATGCGTATGGATACGCGCCTGCCCCTTGCCGTCATAGCCGAAACGGCGGGTCTTGAGGATACCGGGCATGCCGATCTCGGCCAGCGCCTCGGCCATGTCCTCGGGGTCATCCACGGCTGCAAAGGGCGCGGTGGCCAGACCGATATCCGTGAGGAACGCCTTCTCCACCAGCCGATCCTGGCTGGCCCTGAGCGCGCGGCGGTTGGGGCGCACGGGGCGCAGGCCCTCGAGCACATCGAGCGCGGTCGTGGGGATGTTCTCGAACTCGTAGGTGATCACATCGACGCTCTCGGCAAAACGCCGCAGCGCCGCCTCGTCGTCATACCCGGCCTTGACATGGTAGTTGCTGACATGGCTGGCGGGACAATCGCCACCCGGCTCGAAGATGCAGGTCTTGAAGCCGAGGCGGGAGGCCGCGACAGACAGCATCCGGCCAAGCTGACCGCCGCCGAGAATGCCGATGGTGGCCCCTGGGCTGAGCGGCTCAGTCATCGCGCGGCTCCTCGGGGATCGAGGCCGAGAGCGCCGCGCGCCAATCATCAAGCCGCTGCGCAAGCGCCGGATCGGAATTGGCAAGGATCGCCGCCGCCATCAGCCCGGCATTGGCCGCGCCTGCCGCCCCGATGGCCATGGTGGCCACCGGAAAGCCGCGCGGCATCTGCACGATGGAATAAAGGCTGTCCACACCCGACAGCGCGCGTGTCTGCACCGGCACGCCGATCACGGGCACCCGCGTCTTGGAGGCCATCATCCCCGGCAGATGCGCCGCCCCGCCCGCGCCCGCGATGATCACCTGAAGGCCCCTCGCCACCGCTGTGCGGCCATACTCCCAGAGCCGGTCCGGCGTGCGATGCGCCGAGACGATCCGCGTCTCGTAGGCGACGCCCAACTCATCCAGAACCGCTGCGGCCTCACGCATGGTCGGCCAGTCGGACTGACTGCCCATGATGATGCCCACCTTCACGCCTGTCATGCCGCGCCCCTCTCTTTGGAGCGCGCACTATAGCCATCGCGCGGGCTTACGCAATGATGTCCGGGTATAGCCGATCCTCGATCCGGGCGATGGTGTCACGCAGCCAGAGCTTCTTTTTCTTGAGCCGTTGCAAGGTCAGTTGATCGGCGGTGCCACGATCCTGCAACGCGCGGATGGCCTCGTCGAGATCGCGATGCTCGCGGCGGAACTCTTCGAGTTCCACGCGCAGCACCTCTTCGTTCTTCATGGACAGATCGCCAAAGGCATTCATGGTCAGCGATTCCCCTGAAAACACTGCGGAAGGCGACGATACCGGATTTTTCCGCATCCGCAAAGCACTTGCAGAGCCCGGTTGCCAACCCCATATTTGCTGCACCGGGCTGCCTTTCAAGGGGTCCGGGCCAAGGACGGTCGCTTACACTCAAGGACGTGTCATGACAAAGCTTACTCTGGGATCGCATCCCTATCTGCTGGGCTTCGAGCAACTGGAACGGATGCTCGAACGCAGCGCGAAATCCGGCAACGAGGGCTATCCGCCCTTCAATATCGAACAGACTTCAGCGAATTCCTATCGCATCACGCTCGCCGTGGCGGGCTTTGCCGAGGACGATCTGGCGATCACCGTCGAGGACCGGCAACTGGTCATTCGCGGACGGCAGTCCGACGCGGGCGAGGAGCGCCTGTTTCTTCATCGCGGCATCGCCGCGCGGCAATTCCAGCGCTCCTTCGTGCTGGCCGACGGTGTCGAGGTGGGCGAGGCGGTGATGGAAAACGGCCTGCTGCATGTCGATCTGCGGCGGATCGAGCCGGAACCGGTGGTGCAACGGATCAGGATCAACAAGGGGTAAGCGGTCATGGATGTGAAACAGGATATGGCACAGGCGGGCGGGCGGCCCATCGTCTATGTGCGGCCCGTAAAGGTGGACGAGTTGCCCGAGGAGGTGCGCGCGCAACTGGACGGCGTGGAAACGCTCTACGCGGTTCATTCGACCGAGGGCGAGCGTCTTGCACTGGTGCGCGACCGCAAGCTGGCCTTTTTCCTTGCGCGGCAAAACGACATGGAGCCGGTCACGGTCCACTGACCGGCCCCCTGCCGCCACCCTGTCAGATCAGCGCGAATATGCGCGCCGGACCCCCGGTGCCGCCCCGATGCTTGGGCGCGCCGACAACGATGGTGGCGCCGCTCGCGGGCACCTTGTCGAGATTGGCAAGGCACTCGATCCCGAAGCGCCCGGTGGGCAACCAGGCGTAATGCGTGGCGAAATCCGGCGATATCCCGTGATCGAGCGACAGCGTGTCGCTGGCGATGGAGCGCGCGCCGGTCTCCTCGATCAGCATTTGCGCGGCTTCGACATGAAAGCCCGGATAATGCTGTTTCTCGCCGTCGAAACCGCGGAACGCATCGCTGCCCACCTTCGCGCCCCAGCCGGAATGAAGCGCCACACAGGCCCCGTCCGGGATCGGGCCATGCTGCGCGATCCACGCCTTGAGGTCCTCCGGTGTCACCTGAGCATCGGCATCCCCGGCCGCGCGCGCCGCGATATCGACCACGCAGAGCGGTGCCACCAGATCACCCACGGAGATCTCGTCAACCGACGCGCCATCGGCAGAGAAATGCAAGGGAGCGTCGATATGGGTGCCGGTATGCTCGTTCACCGTCAACGTCATCAGGTTGAAGCTGTGTTCGGCAAAGTTGAAATTCTGTTCCACCGAAATGCCGGGCGCACCGAAATAGGTCGGGAAACCGGCGTCATAGGTGTGGGTCAGATCCTCGACCTTGCCATGGCCCTGGGCCAATGCGGCAGGCGCGCCAAGCGGGGCCAGCGCCGTGGCCGCGCCGACAGAGGCGGCTGCGGTGAAAAAGCCGCGCCGCGACAGCATCCTGTCCTTGACCGCGTTGATGATGCAGACGTCACACATGGGTCTCTCCTCTTCTGTTGGCGCGCAAGGCGCATCCTACTTGCCGAACTCCTTGAGCGCGCGCATGTCGATGGTCCCGATCAGCGCCAAAAGCGCCTCCGGCTCTGCGCCGCTCGCCTTGACGAGGATACGGTTATCGACCAGCCCTGTCACCTCGCTGTCCTGAACCATGAATTTCTCGCGCCCGACGCGCTCGACCTTGGCGCCATAAAGGGCCGCGTTCCCGATCATGCCGCCGAGCGCCCCGACCATGGGATTGTCGGCCATGAGTTGCAGCGTGATGGACTTGCCCTCGCCCCGATAGCTGGCCTCGGTCCCGGTGCCGCCGCCCATCATGGCCAGCCCTGCGTTCATCTCGGTATTGATCTCTCTGGTCCAGCCTTCCGGGGCCTCGGGCAGAAATTGCGCCAGCGCCTCGGTCTTGAGCTGCAACAGGAGTTGTCGGGCATAGTCCAGCTCTTCGAGCGCATAGGCCGCGTCGCCCTCACCATAGGCATCAAGCGCGCTTTGCAGCGTATCGGAAATCTCATCAGCCCCGGCAGGCAGGGCAAGACCAAAGACAAGGGTTGCGGCAATAAGCGGACGTGTCATTTGCGAATACTCCGGGTTTCATGCAAAAGGGTGCCTGACACCGGCAATGGGTCGGTGCCATGGGCCGAGTTTACGGCGCTGCGGCCCGTTTGCAAGACCGCAGCATGAGGGGGCGGGAATGGTCGCGCTGATGCGTCTGCTGATCTTCGGGCTGATCCTGCTTACGGGGGTTTACCTCGGCCTCTTGTGGTATTTTCGGGCAAAGCGGCGCGGCCGGATGGCGCAGGACTGGCAGGAGGCCGGTCGCCCCGGAGACCGCGACGCCTATATCGCCGAGGGGATGGCGCAATATGACCGCTCGCTCAGGCGCAAGCTCCTGTGGCTGGTCTATATCCTGCCGGTGACAGCGATCACGCTGCTGATCTGGCTCACGAATTTCAACTGAGGGAACCCTCGACATGGTCTATCTGAAATGGGGTTGGCGCATCGTTTTCTGGACGGCGGTTGTGGCTTTTCTCCACTATACGCTGCCGCAGCACGATATCGTGCGGATCACCGACACCTATGAAAAGCGCGTCAATCCGGGCGAGAACGCGCTCTTCTGGTCAAATGCGAATACGGGCGAGAATGTCTCGGCCACCGAGCGCGACGTGTTCTTCATCCAGACGTTTCGCGCCAATGACCGTCCGATGATCTATCGCAACGAGGATACCGGCTGGGGCTGGCCACCCTATTTCAAGTTCAATACCTCAAACCTTCAGGCCCGCGCGTCGGACATGATGTCCAAGCGCAATGCCGAGACCGCGCAATGGGTGGCTGTCCGTCATTACGGCTGGCGCAACGAGTTCCTGTCGATCTATCCCAACGCGGTCGCGCTGTGGGAGGTCGAGGGGCCCGAGGCACGCATCATCCCGTGGTTCAATATCGTGCTGCTCGTGGCGCTCGCCGCACTTTACTGGGCCGTCCGGGTGCGCTGGAACCGGTTCTGGGCAAATCGGGGTGCGTCCGAGGGCGGCGAGTGGAGCGAGGGCAAGCTCTGAGCCTCCATCCGGCCCGTCACGGGGTTTCGCTTGATTTTTACAATGGCGGTGCAATCATCGGGCCGTGCGCCTGCGACCTGGCGCATATGGCCCGGCATACTCCCGGGGACGCGCAGACGAAGGAGAGCGGCATGCCGACAGGCACCGTGAAATGGTTCAATACCACAAAAGGGTACGGATTTATCGCCCCCGATGACGGCGGCAAGGACGTGTTCGTGCATATCTCGGCGGTGGAGCGGTCGGGGCTCACCGGCCTTGCCGACAATCAGAAAGTCGGGTTCGAGCTTCGGGACGGCCGCGACGGGCGGCAGATGGCCTCGGACCTGCGGCTGCTCTGAGCGCGACCCCGCGCGCTCAGTTGCAGCCCTTCGACCCCGGCGGGCAATCGTCGTAACGCGGGCGCGCGCTGCGGGCCACATGGTGAATGCGCGTGCTCACCGGGTGGCGCATGGCCTCCTGATAGCTTTGCGCCTGATTGGGCACGCCGCAGCAGATGGTGCCGTTGATGCTCACCGGTTGAAGCCCGGCAGGGCAGAAATTCGCCGTGCTGTCATAGGCATAGACGCGCGGCCCCTGCGCAAGCGCGGGTGCTGCCAGACAGGCAAGCGCCAGCGCGGTCATGATCTTCGCGGAAAACGGACGCATGAAACCCCCTCAAATACGGTTAATCTGCCGCGATGGTAAGCGATGCGCGGCCCCTGTCAATTCATAATGACCCTGTCAGAGGGGCACGGCCTCCCCCTCACCCTCCGTCAAAGAGCGTGTCGCCAAGCCGCGCCGCCTCGTCGGCAAGGCCGAAGGGCGGGTTGACCACGAAGAGGCCCGAGCCGGTCATGCGATGCCCGTCACGCACCGGGGCAAAGCGGACCTCGTGGCGAAATCCGTCAGGAAACGCGGCGCCCAGATGGGCCAGCATCGGGCGGTGGCTGTCGGATGTGAGGATCGGATACCAGAGCACGAATATGCCCACATTCCACTTGCGCGCCATCCGCGCCAGACCGCCGGGAATGGTGTCATACTCGGCCTTCACCTCGTAACTCGGGTCGACCAGAACCAGCCCCCGGCGCGGCGTGGGCGGGCAGAGCGAGAGGGCCATCGCGATCCCGTCCTGCTGACGGATGGTTGCGGGATACCCTGCCAGGGTCTGCACGAGGCGCGCATTCTCGCCCGGATGCAGTTCGGCAAGGTGCAGCCGGTCCGAGGGGCGCAGCATCTGCGCGGCGATGAGCGGCGAGCCGGGATAGGCGGTGGCACCATGCGCGGCGCGGGTCGCGTCAAGGCAGCGGCGATAGGCGTGATCCGCAGGCAGCCGCTGCTCAAGCCGCCCGATGCCCGCCGCCGCCTCGCCGGTCTTGAGCGCGGCCGCGTCTCCCAGATCATAGAGCCCGCGCCCGGCATGGGTCTCGATATAGGTAAGCGGCTTGTCCTTGGCGGTCAGATAGCCCAGCATCCACGCCAGCACCGCGTGCTTGTGGACATCGGCGGGGTTGCCCGCGTGATAATGGTGCTGATAGCTGAGCATGACCCCCGGTAGCAGGTGCCGGGACGATGGAAAAGACGGCACGGAGGGACGAGGCATGATCTTTGCGGATGGCATGGCGCGGCTTGGCACCGAATCCGCCTTTACCGTTCTGGCGCGGGCGCAGGCGCTGGCGGCGGAGGGGCGCGACATCATCAATCTTGGGATCGGCCAGCCGGATTTTCCCACCCCGCCGCATATCGTCGAGGCCGGGATCAAGGCGCTGCGCGACGGCCATCACGGCTATACCCCCGCCAACGGCCTGCCCGCCCTGCGCGAGGCGGTGGCCGCCGACCTGCACGCCCGCCACGGGGTCGAGGTCAATCCCGATCACGTCGTGGTGGTGCCGGGGGGCAAGCCGACGATGTTCTTTGCCGTGCTGATGTTCGGGGAACCGGGTGCCGAGATCATGTATCCCGATCCCGGCTTTCCGATCTACGAGTCGGTCATCCGCTACTCGGGGGCCACGCCGGTGCCGATCCCGCTCGGCGAGCAGAACGGGTTTGCCTTCGACGCCGGGGCGGTGCTGGCCCGGATCACGCCGCGCACGCGCCTCCTCATCCTCAACAGCCCCGCCAATCCCACCGGCGGCGTCACCCCGCGCACCGAGGTGGACCGGCTGGTGGCGGGACTGGCGGATCACCCGCAGGTGGCGGTGCTCTCGGACGAGATCTATTCGAACATGCTTTATGACGGGCGGTCCCACGTCTCGCTTTTGCAATATCCCGAGATCCGCGACCGTCTTATCATGCTCGACGGCTGGTCCAAGACCTATGCCATGACCGGTTGGCGCCTTGGCTACGCGGTCTGGCCCGAGGCGGCAGTGGGGCACGCGACGCGGCTTTGCATCAACGATCATTCCTGCGTGAATGCGGCCGCGCAATATGCCGGGCTTGCGGCACTGACCGGGCCACAGGACGCGGTGGCCGAGATGATGGCGGCTTTTGACGCGCGGCGGCGGCTGATCGTGGCGGCTCTCAACAGCCTGCCGGGGATGCGCTGCGCGGATCCGGGCGGGGCGTTCTATGCCTTTCCCAATATCGAGGGCACCGGGATGAGCGCGATGGCGGCGCAGAACCGGTTTCTGGATGAGGCCGGCGTCGCGACGATCGCAGGCACGTCCTTCGGCGCGGGCGGTGAGGGGTTCCTGCGCTTCTCCTACGCCAATTCCGCCGAAAACATCGCCCGCGCAGTCGAGCGGATTCGCGCGATCCTCTGACCGGTGGATATCCCCGACACGCACCGCGCAAACGTCGATGCAGAGCAGCGGGCCGGGTCAGACATGCGGTCGGATGGTTGGGATACGCGCTTTCGGGCTGTCACGGCATGACTGCCAAGCCCTTGAAACCGGATGGAGGCGAGTAGGTATGCACCGCAGAAGCGGTTTGACGGTCGTTTGGCGCTTGTCATAAACTGGGTCGGTTGTCAGATGACCAACCCTATGTTGATCAGCCTAGAGGTATCGAACTTGTTCAGGATGATAATCCGCGCGCTCTTTTTCAGCCGCTCGGCAAAACGTCATGACAGCCCGTGGTCCAGTGACACCGTCACTCCGCTTCCGCAACGTCGTCGCCGGTCGCAACCGTCATCGCCCGTTGCGGCTCCTCAGCGGGCTACCAAGGCCGCCCCAGCGCCACGCCACACGCACGAGACCACGCTGACAGGTAAGTGCTACGTGGTTGATGGAGATACCATTCGAATTGGAGAGGTGAGTATCCGCTTGGCGGGCATCGACGCGCCGGAGCTTGAGCATCCGTGGGGCAACAAGGCGAAATGGGAGTTGGTCAATCTCTGCAAGGGGCAAATCATCACCGCCCAGATCGAGCCGGAGCTGTCGTATGATCGCCTGGTTGCAACCTGCTTTCTCCCGGATGGGAGAGATTTGAGCGCGGAGATGGTTCGAAGGGGAATGGCGCTCGACTGGCCCAAGTTCTCTGGCGGGAAGTATGCCCACCTGGAACCTGAAGGCGTTCGTAAGAAACACTGGAAAGCGGCTGCCCGACAACGCGGACATATGAACGTTTTTCATAAGTGATTGAGTGCTTGCACACGGAAAAAAACGGAAACTTCAGGCGCATGTCTGCGCACTGACCGAAAAATTCTCTAAGCTATTGATTTTAAATGGAGGCGAGTAGGAGAATCGAACTCCTGTACACGGATTTGCAATCCGCTGCGTAACCACTCCGCCAACTCGCCTTTCGTGGTGCGTGTCGATACCGCATCGCGCAGGGCTGTGCAAGCGGGTCAAGCGGGCATTTGCGGCGGGTGCGAGCCGGTCCCGGCCCGCCGCAAATATCAGCGTCTCGTCTATTCCGCCGCCTCTGCGTAGTCCTCGAGCGGCGGGCAGGTGCAGACAAGGTGGCGGTCGCCATAGACGTTGTCCACGCGGTTCACGGGGGGCCAGTATTTGTCCACCCGGAACGCCCCCGGCGGGAAACAGCCCTGTTCGCGGCTATAGGGGCGGTCCCAGTCGCGCACGAGATCCTCCATCGTATGCGGCGCGTTTTTGAGCGGGTTGTTCTCCGGGTCGATCCGACCCTCCTCGATGGCGCGGATTTCTTCGCGGATGGCCAGCATCGCGTCGCAAAAACGGTCCAGTTCGGCGCGCGTCTCGCTCTCGGTGGGCTCCACCATCAGCGTGCCGGCCACCGGCCAGCTCATCGTCGGCGCGTGAAAGCCGCAATCGATCAGGCGCTTGGCGATATCGTCGACGGTGACGCCCGCGCTCTCGGCAAAGGGGCGCACGTCCAGGATGCATTCATGCGCCACACGGCCATTGCGGCCCTTGTAGAGCACGTCATAAGCCCCCTCCAGCCGTTTCGCGATGTAATTGGCATTGAGGATCGCCACCTTCGTGGCCTGCGTCAGCCCCGCGCCGCCCATCATCAGGCAATAGGCCCAGGAAATCGGCAGAAGCGAGGGCGAGCCATAGGGCGCGGCGCTGACCGGCCCCTCCTGCCCGCTGGTTTCGGGATGACCGGGCAGATGCGGCACGAGGTGTTCCTTGACACCGATGGGTCCCATGCCCGGACCGCCGCCGCCATGCGGGATGCAGAACGTCTTGTGCAGATTGAGGTGGCTCACATCGCCGCCCAGATCGCCGGGGCGCGACAGACCCACCATGGCGTTCATGTTGGCCCCGTCGATATAGACCTGCCCGCCATGGCTATGGGTGATCTCGCAGAGATCGCGCACCGTCTCCTCGAACACGCCATGGGTAGAGGGATAGGTAATCATGCACCCGGCAAGGTTGTCCGAGTGTTTCTCGGCCTTGGCGCGGAAATCCTCCACGTCGATATCGCCATTCTCGGCGGATTTGACCACCACCACATCCCAGCCCACCATCTGCGCGCTCGCGGGGTTGGTGCCATGGGCGCTGACCGGGATCAGGCAGACCTTGCGATGGCCCTGACCTTGCGCGCGATGATACGCGGCGATGGTCAGAAGGCCCGCATATTCGCCCTGCGCGCCGGAATTGGGCTGCATGGAAATCGCGGCATAGCCGGTGATATCACAAAGCTTGGCGCTCAGATCGTCGATCATCTCCTTGTAACCGATCGCCTGATCGGCGGGGGCGAAGGGGTGCAGGAGCGAGAATTCCCGCCAGCTGACCGGCATCATCTCGGCGGCGGAATTGAGCTTCATCGTGCAACTTCCCAGCGGGATCATCGCGCGGTCGAGCGCCAGATCGCGATCCGCCAGACGGCGCATGTAGCGCATCATCTCGGTCTCGGCCCGGTTCATGTGAAAGATCGGATGGGTGAGGTAATCGCTGTCGCGCGCCAGCGCCTCGGGCAGGCGGTATTCGGCGCGGAAATCGCTGTCCTCCATGACGATGCCAAAGGCACGCCAGACCGCCTCGACGGTCTTGGTGCGGGTGCGCTCGTCAAGCGTGATACCGATCTTCGTCTCGTCCACCCGGCGCAGGTTCACACCCTCGCGCACCGCCGATTGCAGCACGCCGCGCTGCAACAGGCCCACATCCACCGTGATCGTGTCGAAAAACGCCTTCGGCTCCACCTTGAACCCCGCCGCTTCCAGCCCCTTGGCCAGCCGCACGGTCTTGCGGTGGATGCGTTGCGCGATGGCCTTGAGGCCCTCGGGGCCGTGAAACACCGCATACATCGAGGCCATGACCGCCAGAAGCGCCTGCGCGGTGCACACGTTCGAGGTGGCCTTCTCGCGGCGGATATGCTGCTCGCGGGTCTGCAGGGACAGGCGATAGGCGCGGTTGCCGTGGCTGTCGATGGAGACACCGACGATCCGCCCCGGCATGGCACGCTTCATGGCGTCGCGGCAGGCCATATAGGCCGCGTGCGGCCCGCCATAGCCCACCGGCACGCCAAAGCGCTGCGTGCTGCCCACGGCAATATCCGCGCCCATGGCGCCCGGCTCTTTCAGCAGCGTCAGCGCCAGCGGGTCGGCGATCACGATGCCGATCGCACCCGCCTCATGCAGCGCCGCGATCTCACCCGAGAAATCGCGCAGATGGCCATGCGTGCCCGGATACTGGAAAATCGCGCCAAAGACCTTCTCGGCCTCCAGCGCCTCGGGCGCGCCCACGATCACCTCTATCCCCAGCGGCGCGGCGCGGGTCTGCATGACGGCGATATTCTGCGGGTGGCAGTTCTCATCGACAAAGAACGCCCGCGCCTTGGACTTGGCCACGCGCTGCGCCATGGTCATCGCCTCGGCCGCCGCCGTCGCCTCATCCAGAAGCGAGGCATTGGCAATTTCCAGCCCCGTGAGATCGCTCACCATGGTCTGGAAATTCAGCAGCGCCTCCAGCCGGCCCTGGCTGATTTCCGGCTGATAGGGGGTATAGGCGGTATACCAGGCGGGGTTTTCCAGGATATTGCGCTGGATCGCGGGCGGTGTGACCGTGCCGTGATAGCCTTGCCCGATGAGCGAGGTCAGCACCTGATTTTTCGACGCCACGATCCGCATGTGGTGCAAAAGCTCGCTTTCGGATTTGGCCTTGCCGAAATCGAGCGGTGCCGCCTGCCGGATGGATTTCGGCACCGTCTCGTCGATGAGCGCATCGAGGCTGCCCACCCCCAGCACGTTGAGCATCCCCGCCATTTCCTTGGGCGAGGGGCCGATATGGCGGCGGTTGGCGAAATCATAGGGCAGGTAATCGGTGGGCTTGAAGGGCATCGCACTCTCCATAACGCATAGGTCCCGAGACGCGCGGCGCGCCTCGCTTCATCTTGCCGAAAATATCCCCGCCGGAGGCACCCCCCGGCGGGAAACGCGCCTAACCGATGAGGGCCTTGTAGGCCGCCTCGTCGAGGTATTCATCCATCTGGCTCAGGTCTTCGGGCTTGATCTTGAAGAACCAGGCATCGCCCATCGGATCGTCGTTGACCTTGCCCGGCTCGTCGGCCAGCATCTCGTTCACTTCGACGATCTCGCCATCAATGGGCGCGAGGATGTCAGAGGCGGCCTTGACGCTTTCGATCACCACGACCTCGTCATCCTTGGTGACGGCCTTGCCCACCTCGGGCAGGTCGACAAAGACCACATCGCCCAGTTGCTCGGCGGCGTGTTCGGTGATGCCGACGACGACAAGATCGCCCTCGACGCGCAGCCATTCGTGTTCTTCGGTGAATTTCATCGCTGTGGGCTCCCTTGTGATCAGCGTTTGAAACGGGCGGGGGTGAAGGGCAGCGCGGTGACCGTAGCGGCCAGTCGCTTGCCGCGCACTTCTCCATATAAGGTGGTGCCGGGGGCGGCGAGGGCGCGGGGCACGTAGCCCATCGACATCGGCCCCTCGATGGTCGGGCCAAAGCCGCCCGAGGTGACGTGGCCCACGGCTTCGCCCCCCTCGGGCGCGGCAAAGAGACCTGTGCCCTCGCGCATCGGCGCGCGGCCTTCGGGGCGCAGGCCGACACGGGCGCGCGACGCGCCTTGGGCCAGTTCGGGCAATATCCTGTCCGCCCCCGGAAAACCGCCCGCCCGCGCGCCGCCCGCGCGGCGCACTTTCTGGATCGCCCAGTTGAGGCTCGCCTCGACCGGCGTTGTCGTGGTGTCGATGTCATGCCCATAAAGGCAAAGCCCCGCCTCGAGCCGCAGGCTGTCGCGCGCGCCAAGGCCGATGGGTTCCACATCCTCATGCGCCAGCAGCGCGCGGGCCAGCGCCTCGGCCTGCCCGTCATTCACCGAAATCTCATAGCCGTCCTCGCCGGTATAGCCCGAGCGCGAGACCCATAGCTCGCCGAACATCGAATCGAAAACGCCGACATCCATGAAGCGCATCGCCGCCACCTCGGGCACCAGCGCCGCCAGCACAGCCTCGGCGGCGGGGCCTTGCAGCGCCAAGAGCGCGCGGTCGGTGATCTCCTCGACCTCCACACCGCTCAGCCCGGCCCGCATATGGGCGATGTCATCCGCCTTGCACGCGGCGTTCACGACGACGAACATGTGATCGCTCCGGTTAGCGATCATCAGGTCGTCAAGGATACCGCCCGCCTCATTGGTGAAAACGCCGTAACGCTGCCGCCCCTCACCAAGACCCAGCAGGTCGACCGGCACGAGGCGCTCCATCGCGGCGGCCGCCCCGGCATATCCCCCCGGCGCGCGCAGGATCACCTGCCCCATATGGCTTACATCGAACAGCCCCGCGCGTGCGCGGCAATGCAGATGTTCCTTCATCACGCCCATGGGATATTGCACCGGCATGTCATAGCCCGCGAACGGGACCATCTTTGCCCCAAGCTCTCGGTGCAGCGCGCTGAGCGGTGTCGTGTGCAGATCGGCCAACGGGTCTTCCCTCATCTGATGGGCCGGACCGCTATGAAGGTCGCACCGGCACCGATTATACGCAATGCCAAAATGGCCCGCGCCACGATGCCCCCTCTGTCCTTTGGCCTGAGATCGCTATCCCGTCGGCGCCCCGCAAAGGGGTCTCTCCAGAGTGTCGAAATCGGGCAGGTCCCTGCGCCTGAGAGTTTCCGGGGCGGTTGCTCCTTCGGCACCGGCGCGAGGCCGGTTCTCCCTGTCCGATTACGGTGGACGCTAGTATACTGCGCGCGCCCGATCAAGCCCGTTTGAGGCAGGGCGGCGCGGAAAAAATGTCGATGAGTGCGTCGTTCTCGCAGACCAGCGCATCGAGGGTCACCGTGTCGAGCCGCGCATAAAACGCCTCGACCGCATCGGTGAGCGCCGCGCGCAACCGGCAGGCGGATTTGAGCGGACAGGTATTGTCCATATCGGCAAAGCACTCGGCCACCGGCACGTTGTCCTCAAGCTGGCGAAACACGTCGCCCACGCGAATCTCGGCCATGGGGCGGCCCAGTGTCACCCCGCCGGTGCGCCCGCGCTGCGTGCGCAGAAAGCCCAATTGCCCGAGGCGGTTGATGATCTGCGCCAGATGGCTCTCGGAGGTATTGCAGCGCTCGGCGATCTCGGCCTTGGTCACCAGACGTTCGGGATTGACCGCGCAGAACATCAGCAGCCGGATGGCGATATTGGTTCTCTTGGTGATCCGCATGGGGCACACTCTCCCTTGAAACTGCCCCATTATGCACCGACCGTGCAAACGGGCCTTGATACACGTCAAGCGAGGACGAAAAACCTTGGTTCGGGATACATATTTCTTCGGCTATGGCAGTCTGGTGAACCGGGCCACGCATGATTTCGCGGGGGCGGTGCCCGCACACCTGCGCGGCTGGCGGCGCGTCTGGCGGCATACCACACTGCGCCCTGTCGCCTATCTGACGGTGGTGCCGGACGAGACGGCCGAGATCGACGGGCTGATCGCGCCGGTGGCGCGGGCGCACTGGCCCGCGCTCGATGCGCGCGAAGCGGCCTATATCCGCGCGCCCGCCGCCCATCAGGTGCGCCATGCCCTGCCCCACCGCCCCGAGATCGCGGTCTACACCATCCCCGAAGGACATCACGGCGCGCCAGGCAAGGCGCATCCGATCCTGCTGAGCTATATCGACGTGGTCGTGCAGGGCTATCTGCGTGAATTCGGCGAGGATGGCGTCACACGCTTTTTCACCACCACCCATGGCTGGGACGCGCCCATTCTCGACGACCGCGCCGCGCCGCGCTATCCGCGCCATCAGCCGGTGACGGCAAGGGAACGCGCGATCACCGACGATCACCTCTGGCGGGTCGGGGCCTTGGGCAGTCCCGCGCAGGACTGAGGCCCGCGCGCGACACGGACCGGCCAAGCCCGGGAAAATTCGCGAATTTTCTCGGGGCGGCGTTGTTTCTGCGAAAAACGCCTTTCGCCAGCCCCTATGAAAGTATCCATCGCCGCATCGTCCGGGCTTGCGTGCGGCCACGTCGCGCGCAACTCTGGCATTGTCACCGCAAAGGCATGGTCATCAATGAAATCCCTGTTTCTCTCCTCTCCGGCGATGATCCTGCAGCGCCTCAGCCACAAGCTGTGGCTGCGGGTGACGCTTTTTGCGCTTTTGTCTGTGGGCACGGCCGCGATTGCCATCCTGGCCGAAGACATGATCCCCGCCACGCTCCGGCGCAGCTTTTCGCCCGATACAGTGCTGCCGATCCTGACCATCCTCGCCTCGGGGATGCTCGCCGTCAGCACCTTCTCGCTGAACGTCATGGTGACGGCGCATAACGCCGCCGCGGGACAGACGACGCCGCGCGTACATGGCCTTCTGCTGGCCGATACGACCACGCAAACCGTGCTGGCCACCTTTATCGGCGCTTTCGTCTACGCGCTCGCGGCCATCATCCTGTTCAAGGCCGGGTTTTATCCCGAGGGGGCGAGCGTGATCGTGCTGGGCGTGACGGTGGCGGTGGTGGTGCTGGTGATCCTGGCGCTGCTGCGCTGGATCGATCACCTGAGCGATCTGGGTAGCATGGACGCGACGCTGGCCACCATCGAGGCGGCGACACGGCCCTGCCTCATGCGCACGCGCCAACTACCCGCGCTCGGGGCGCAGGAACTCAGCCGTGACATGGTGCTGCCCGCCGACGCGCGCGCCATCCCCGCGCCCGCCACGGGCCATGTGCAGTTCATCGACATGCCGGGCCTTTCGACGCTTTGCACCGGCGCGCAGGCGCGGCTTTATCTCTACGCCCGCCCCGGCGATTACGTGATCGAGGGCGAGGCGATCGGCCATGCGGCGGGGCTTGATGACGCCACGCTTGCGACCATCGGGACGCACCTCACCATCGGCGCGCATCGCACGTTCGAGCAGGATGCGGGCTATGGTCTCATGGTGCTGTCGGAAACCGCCGCGCGCGCTCTCTCGCCGGGGATCAACGATCCCGGCACGGCCATCGCCGTGATCTGTCGGCTGGAAAAGCTGCTGCTCGACTGGGCGCGCGCGCGCCCCGAGACCGACGCACGGCTTTTCGAGGGGCTGTTCCTGCCCGACACCTCGCGCACGGCCTTGATCGAGGCTGCCTTTGCCCAGACCGCGCGCGACGGGGCGGGGCAGGTCGAGGTGGCCGAGCGGCTGCGCGCGGCACTCCTGCGGCTCTCGGAGGCCCCCGACCCCGCGCTGGCCGAGGCGGCACGCGCCATGGCCGCCCGCGCGCTCGATCACGCCGACGCCACGCTGGCACTGGAAAGCGAGCGCGCGCGCCTGCGCGCCACCGGCGACGGGATCAGTTTTTTGCCCTGATCACCTGCAAGAGCGGCAGAACCCGCGCCATGTCCGGCCCGTGCGCCTGCCCGGTCAGCGCCTTGCGGAGCGGCATGAACAATCCCTTGCCCTTGCGCCCCGTGGCCTCCTTGACAGCCGCGGTCCACTTGCCCCAGGTCTCATTGTCATGCGGCCCCTCGGGCAAGAGCGCCATCGCCTCAGCGATAAAGGCCTGATCCTCGGCGTCGATCACCGGCTCCGCTCCGTCCCGGAAAAGCGTCCACCAGCGCTCGAGATCGTGCAGCGTGGTGATGTTCTCGCGCGTCACCTCCCAGAATTGCCGCGCCAGATCCTCGGGCACGCCAATGGCCGCGATTGTATCGGCGACCGCTTCATAGGGCTTTGCGGCCAATACATGCGCGGTGAGCGGGAAAAGATCGGCCTCGTCGAACTTGGTCGGCGCCGCGCCGAAACGCTCGATATCGAAACCCTCGATCAGGTCTGCCATCTCGCTGCGCAACTCCACCGGATCGCTCGATCCAAGCCGCGCCATCAGCGACAAAAGCGCCATCGGCTCCACCCCGCGCGCGCGCAGGTCGCGCAACGACAGCGTGCCGAGACGTTTCGACAGCGCCTCGCCCTGCGGCCCGGTCAGGAGCGAGTGATGCGCGAAACGCGGGACCGTGCCGCCCAGGGCCTCGATGATCTGGATCTGCGTCGCGGTGTTGGTCACATGATCCGCGCCGCGCACGATGTCGGTCACGCCCATCTCGATATCATCCACCACCGAGGCGAAAGTATAGAGCACCTGCCCGTCCGCGCGGATGAGCACCGGGTCCGACACGCTCGCCGCGTCGATGGAGATCGGGCCGAGGATACCGTCGGGCCACTCGATCCTCTGCTGATCGAGCAAAAAACGCCAGACGCCCGCGCCGCGCTCGGCGCGCAGGCGCGCGCCCTCTTCCGGCGTTAGCGCCAGGGCAGCGCGGTCATAGACCGGGGGCCGCCCCATGTTGAGCTGTTTCTTGCGCTTGAGATCAAGCTCTGTCGGCGTCTCGAACGCCTCGTAGAGCCGCCCCATGCCGCGCAGCCGGTCAGCCGCCCCGGCATAGCGGTCGAGCCGCTGCGATTGCCGCTCCACACGGTCCCAATGCAGGCCGAGCCACTCCAGATCCTGCTTGATCGCATCGACATATTCCTCTTTCGAGCGCTCCGGGTCGGTGTCGTCGATGCGCAGGATGAAGGTTCCCCCGGCCCTGGCCGCGATGAGATAGTTCATCAGCGCGGTGCGCAGATTGCCGACATGGATATAGCCGGTGGGCG
The DNA here is from genome assembly GCF_040547525.1 of Roseovarius sp. MBR-6. Lineage (NCBI taxonomy): Bacteria > Pseudomonadati > Pseudomonadota > Alphaproteobacteria > Rhodobacterales > Roseobacteraceae > Roseovarius > Roseovarius sp. MBR-6. Next base: position 228,944 of record NZ_JBEPPW010000003.1, read on the forward strand.
ACGGGGCAAAGCGGGTGGTGGTCATGGGCGTCTCCTGACAATGGCCGGGGCTTTGTCACAGGTATGGACGATTGTCCAGAATGGCCCGGCTCAGGGCCAGCGGCGGTGCAGATCGTCTATGACATAGCCATGTGCATGGGGTCCCTGCCCATGGGTGCGCAGATGCGGATGGTCGCGCGGCAATTCAGGGTGGTCGTGCAAGGGCGCACGCGCCTGATCGCCGGGCCAGAGCCGCAGCGCCAGCATGAGGCCCAGCGCCGCCACAAGCCCCGCCATCACCAGCGCCGGCCCCATCCCCAGCCAGCGCCCCGCCACGCCCGCCAGCGGATAGGTCACAAGCCAGCAGGCATGGCTGAGGGCGAATTGCGCGGCGAAAAGCGCGGGGCGGTCCTGCGGGTGGGCCGAACGCCGCAGCAGGCGCCCCGAAGGCGTGAGAACCGCCGCATAGGCCAGCCCGATAAGCGCCCAGAGCGCGAGAAACGCCGCCCATGCCGGGGCCTGCCCTGCCCAGATCGCCGCGCCGGTGCCCAGCGCCAGGACCACCAGCGCCCCGGCCCCTGCCAGCATCACCGGCCGGTCGCTCAACCTTTCCAGAACGCGCGGCAGCATGAGCGCCGCCGCCATCGAACCCGCGCCAAAGGCCGCCATCGCCAGTGCCAGCGCGCTTTCGTCCCCGCCATGATCCACCCGCACCAGCACCACGGTGTTCACCAGCACGAAGGCCCCCACCGCCGAGGCTGCGAGGTTAAGTGAGAGAAGCCCCCGCAGGCGCGGCGTGGCGAGGTAAATGCGCGCGCCGCGCGTAAGCCGCTCGCGAAAGGGCCGCGCGGCGCCGCCCGCAACCGGCGGCACCGTCGCGCGCCAGACCAGCCAGCCAGAGGCCACGAACCCCGCCACCGTTCCCAGAAACAGCCAGTGATAGCTCAGCACCAGAAGCAGCACACCCGCCAGTGCGGGGCTTGCGAGGTTCTCGAGGTCATAGGCCAGCCTTGAGAGCGACAGCGCGCGGGTATACGCGCGCTCATCGGTCAGGATGTCGGGGATCACCGCCTGAAACGCCGGGGTGAAGGTGGCCGAAGCAGCCTGAAGCACGAAGATGAGCGCATAGACCTGCCACAGATCGGTGACGAAGGGCAGGCAAAGCGCCACGCCCGCGCGGATCAGGTCAGCCCCGATCAGCACCGCCTTGCGCGGCAGGCGCTGCACCATGGCCTGCGCCACCGGCGACAGACCGACATAGGCCACCATCTTGACCGTGTAGGCCGTGCCCAGCACCATCCCCGCCGCCGCCCCCGCCAGATCATAGGCCAGCAGGCCGAGGCCGACGGTCAACAGCCCCGTGCCGAGAAGCGCCACGACCTGCGCGGCGAAGAGGCGGGCGAAATCGCGGTGTTTGAGGATGCCGAGCATGGCCGCAGACTACGCCTGTCCCGCGCCGCCGCAAGCCCGATCAACTTCGCGTGAGCGTCACCGCGCCGTGCCCGATCCGCGCTACCCTCTTGTCGAAAGCCGCGTGGGCGCTACTGTCCACGCGTCGCGTCAGAGACAGGGAGCCTTCGATGACCAAAAGACAGATCACCCGCCGCGGCCTCATGGCCGCAACCGCCGCCCTACCGTTTGCCGCCTCCCTTGCCGGCACCTCTGCACGCGCGGCGGCCCCGATGATGGGCCCCGCCAGCACCCGCTTCAACCGCGTCACGCTGGGCGCGTTCGAGGTGACGACGCTTCTGGCCGCCACCGCCCCGCGCCCCGATCCGCAGACGATCTTCGGCCTCAACGTCAGTGCCGAGGAATTCAACGCGGTCTCTGCCGCCGCCAACCTGCCCACCGATCAGGCGCAGTTCTTCTTTACCCCCACGGTGGTCAATACCGGGGCGGAGCTTGTGCTCTTTGACACCGGCCTCAATCCCGATGGCATCGTGAGTGCGCTCAATGAGGCCGGATATACCCCGGATCAGGTCGACGTGGTGGTGATCACCCATATGCATGGCGACCATATCGGCGGGTTGATGCGCGACGGCGCGCCGACCTTTGCCAATGCCCGCTATGTCACCGCCAGCACCGAGTTCGACCATTGGGCCGGGGCGGGCAACGAGCGGTTCGACGCCAACATGCGCCCGCTGGCCGAGAAGACCGCCATGACCGCCGATGGCGCAAGCGTCGCCTCCGGCATCACCGCCATGGCGGCCCATGGCCACACCCCCGGCCACACCGCCTACATGCTCGAAAGCGAGGGCAAATCGCTGCTGCTCGCGGCGGATTTCGCCAATCACTATGTCTGGTCGCTGGCCCATCCCGACTGGGAGGTGCGCTTTGACATGGACAAGGAAGCCGCCGCCGCCACGCGCCGCCGCCTTCTGGGGATGCTTTCGGCCGACCGTATCCCCTTTGTCGGCTATCACATGCCCTGGCCCGGCTTGGGCTATGTCGAGACGGCGGGCGACGGATTCCGCTACGTGCCCGCCAGCTATCAGCTCATGCTCTGAGCACCGCGCAGGGGGCCGGATTTACAATCCCGGCCCCCTGCCCCATATGGCGCGCATGGATACTCGCCCGCCCTCCCTTGCCGATTTCGAGCGCCTCGCGCTCGACGCCATCGACGCGCTGCCGCCGGCCTTTCGCAAGCCCGCCTCCGACGTGGTCCTGCTGATCGAGGACTGGCCGCCCGCGCATATCCTGGCCGAGATGGAGATCGACGATCCCCTTGAGCTGACCGGGCTTTACGAGGGCATTCCGCTCACCGAGAAATCGCAGTTCGATCAGCCGCTCGGGCCCGATACCGTGTGGCTCTTCCGGGAGCCGATCCTGGATGAATGGCGCGACCGGGGCGACATCCCGCTCGAAGAGCTGATCGCGCATGTGGTGGTGCACGAGTTTGCCCACCATTTCGGCTGGTCCGATGACGATATTGCCGCCATCGACGAGTGGTGGGAATAGCGCGCTCAGAGCGTGGCGCGCATGAGGTGCAGCGACAGCGCCGCAATCAGGAGCCCTGCGCCGATTTCCAGCGCGGTCAGGGCACGCGCAAGACCCCGTCCCTCGGTCGTCGTCAGCCGCGCCAGCGCGCCCTCGCGCAGCGTGACCGAGGCGAGCGCCACGGCGAGGGTCACACTTGCCGTGCCAAGGCCCATGGCAAAGGTCCCGAGGATGCCCGCCATCTCGATCCCCATGCGCCATGTGAGGATCAACAGGAAAAGCGCCCCGGTGCAGGGCCGTATCGCCACCGCACCGATGAGCATGACCGCATCGCGCCAGCCGTGCACACGCGCGGCCTGCTCCGGGGTCGGGCCGTGGCTGTGGCCGCAACCGGTGCAGGCATGGTCATGATCGTGGCCCGGGGCACGGAGCGCGCGCGCCCGGTTCCAGCGCAGCCCCCCGCGCAACGCCAGCCACAGCCCCACCAGCGCCACAGCGCCATAGCTTACCGGGGCCAGAAGCCCCTCCGCCACACCGGTCATCTGCTGGCGTGTGAGGTCGAACAGGAACACCCCCGCATAAACCAGCGCCACGGCACTGGCCGCCTGCGCAAGGCTTGACGCCAGCGCCAGCGCCGAGAGCCGCGCCGCCCCCACCCGCGCCGCCATGCCGTAGCCGCCGATCAGGATCTTGCCATGTCCCGGCCCTGCCGCGTGAAAGAAGCCGTAGGCGAAACAGAGGCTCAGAAGCCCCACCATCGCCCCCGGCTCGCCCGCGCGCAAGGCGCGCAGGAGGCGCGCCATGGCCTGTTGCGTCTCGGCCTGACCCGCGCGCGCCCAGGCGGCAAGGTCATCCGCGCCGCCCATCCCCCATAGCCAGACCGCCAGCCCCAGAACCGCCAGCGCCCCAATGCTCAGGAGCGCGCGCGGCACGAGATCACCATCGTGTCGGAAAAGAGATTGCCCACCTCGACGCCGGTATATTGCTCCTCGGCGCTCAGTTGCGCGAGCATGTCGCGGAACGCGCGCTGACTTTCGTCAAGGTCCGGCTCGCGGATCGCATAGGCGCAGCCCGACGGCAATGTGACCGGTCCGGCAAGCGTGTAATCAACGTAATAGGTCGGATCATACGGCTCGACCCGCAAGCCCTCGGCGGGGACGGGGCCGAAGCTGCGCACATGGGTGGCAATGATCCGGCCTTCTTCAAGCCGCACCCCGGTCGGTGTCGGGTGGTCCAGCGCGATTTTCTCCTCGCCCGCATGGAGGTAAAGATCGCCCTCGAACCCCTCGGGCCATTCCACAAGGTCGAACCCCTTGAGCCGCGCCAGTTCCTCCTCGGTCAGCACCCCGTCGCCATCGGGATCAAGCCCCATATCGGTCAGGATCAACAGCGAGAAGAAATCGTCATAGCTCCACGTCACCTCGACGCCGGTCAGATTGCCCGCGCCGTCATCCTGAAAGCGCAGAGCGACATCGACGAATACATGCGGATGCGCCCCGGCCTGAGACACGGGCAGCACGGCGATGAGGGCGGCGAGGGCGATGTTTTTCATGCGCCCAGAGATAGGCCACCCCGGATCGCCCCGCAAGCGCGCCCCGCAGGCTCGGCAAGGATCGGCCCAGTTCAGAGCGCGAGATCGTCGCGGTGGATGAGCGGGCCGCGGGAGGCATAGCCGAGCGCGGCCTCGATCTGGTCCGAGCGCAGACGCGCGATGCGCCGGGCATCCTCGGCGTCGTAACGGGTCAGGCCCTGGCCCAGAACGCGCCCGCCCTCCTCGGCAACCTCCACCGGGTCGCCCCGCCCGAAGGTCCCCGAAACCGCGCTCACCCCGGCCGACAGAAGGCTGCTACCCTTGGCCAGCGCGCGCGCGGCCCCGGCATCGACGGTCACGCGGCCGCGTGGCTTCATCGCCGCGATCCAGGCCTTGCGCTTTTGCTGCGGGTCGCCCTGCGCCGCGAACCACGTCGCCCGCGCCCCCTCGATGAGCGCGCGCACCGGGTGGAGCCGGTCGCCGCGCGTGATCGCCATGGCACAGCCCCCCGCCGTGGCGGTGCGCGCGGCCATCACCTTGGTCTTCATCCCGCCCTTGGAGAGGCCCGAGCCGGCATCGCCCGCCATCGCCTCGATCTCGGGCGTGATTTCGGCAACTTCGGCGAGGTGGTGCGCACCCGGATCAATCTGCGGATTGGCGGTGTAAAGGCCATCCACATCCGACAGAAGAATGAGCACATCCGCCCCCGCCGTCACCGCGACCTGTGCCGCCAGACGGTCATTGTCGCCATAGCGGATCTCGTCCGTGGCCACGGTGTCGTTCTCGTTGACGATGGGCACGGCCCCAAGGCGCAGAAGCTGCTCCATCGTGGCGCGGGAATTGAGATAGCGGCGGCGGTCCTCGCTGTCCTCGAGTGTCACCAGCACCTGCGCGGCCTGCAACCCGTGACGCGCGAGTGCTGCCTCATAGGCCCCGGCAAGCTTGATCTGCCCCACGGCCGCCGCCGCCTGACTTTGTTCGAGCGAGAGCGCGGCGGCGGGCAGGCCGAGCACTCCGCGCCCGAGCGCGATCGAGCCCGACGACACAAGGATCACATCCGCGCCGCGCGCGCGCAAGCCAGCCACATCCTCGGCCAGCGAGGCGAGCCAAGGGGCGCGCAAGGCCCCGGTGGCGCGGTCCACCAGCAGGGCCGAGCCGATCTTGATCACAACGCGGCGCGCATCGCTCAGGGTTGCCACGGGGCTTCCTCCGGGGCGGTCCTTTCGCGCAGGCGGTTCGCGTCGATGCGCGCGCGCAAGGCGCGCAGCACTTGCGTAACGCCCTCGCCGGAAATCGCCGACATGAGCATCACCGGCCCGCCGCTCGCCGCCTGCAATTCGTCGCGCAGAAACGCGCGTTCCTCGTCGTCAAGCGTGTCGATCTTGCTCAGCACCGTGAGGCGCGGCTTGTCGGCCAGCCCCGCGCCATAGGCACCGATTTCCTCGATGATCGTGTGATAATCCGCCACCGGATCCCCCGAAGAGCCATCGACCAGATGCAAGAGCACCGCGCACCGCTCCACATGGCCCAGAAACAGATCGCCCAGGCCGCGCCCCTCGGACGCGCCCTCGATCAGGCCGGGAATATCGGCCACGACGAATTCCACATTGTCCACACCCACCACGCCCAGATTGGGATGCAGCGTGGTGAAGGGGTAATCGGCGATCTTGGGCCGCGCGTTCGAGGTGGCGGCAAGGAACGTGGACTTGCCGGCATTGGGCAGGCCCAGAAGGCCCACATCGGCGATGAGCTTGAGGCGCAGCCAGATCGTGCGCTCCACCCCCTCCTGACCGGGATTGGCGCGGCGCGGGGCCTGGTTGGTCGAGGTCTTGAAGCGCAGATTGCCCCAGCCGCCATTGCCGCCATGCGCCAGTTCGATGCGCTGGCCCACCTCGGTCATGTCGGCGATCACCGTCTCCTCGTCCTCGTCAAGGATCTCCGTGCCGACCGGCACCCGCAGCACGATATCGGAGCCGCTCGCCCCGGTCTTTTGCCGTCCCATGCCGGGGCGGCCGTTATCGGCAAAGAAATGCTGCTGATAGCGAAAGTCGATCAGCGTGTTGAGACCGTCCACGGCCTCGGCCCAGACCGAGCCGCCATTCCCGCCATCGCCGCCATCGGGGCCGCCGAACTCGATATATTTTTCACGGCGAAAGGCCACGCAGCCCGCGCCGCCCGCGCCCGAGCGGATATACACCTTGGCGAGGTCGAGGAATTTCATCGTCCGTCCTTCCGGCCCAAGGCCCTGCGCGGGGCCTCAGAGCATCTTGAGGGTATAGGTCCAGGTGGGCACGTTCGCGCCGCGCGCCACCGAATGGGTTTCGGCATCTCCAAGATACTGAAAGCCGCAATTCGTCAAGACCCGCGCCGAGGCCGGATTGTCCTGAAACACGCTGGCGAAGATGGTACGCGCCTGATGCGGGTTGGCAGCGATCAGCGCCTCGACCGCCGCCGAGGCCACGCCCGTGTTCCAGAACGCCGGGGCCACCCAATAGGCAATCTCGGACTGGCCCGCATCCACGCGGGTGAGGCTGATGAGGCCCATCAGTTCGGGCCCGCCGACCCTGGTGGCGTCGATGGCCCAGATATCCTCAAGCCGGGTCTCGGACTGCGCGCGCGCAATCAGTGCCTCGGCCGCGCCGGGCGGATAGGGGTGCGGAATGGTCGAGGTCGCACGCGCCACGCGGATATCGCCCGCGTTGAGCGCGATCAGTCCGGCATCCGACACGCGCAGCGGGCGCAGGTCAAACCGCTCGGTCTCGATCACCGGTTGCGCGATGATGGTCTCATACTTCATGCGCTCCTCCTTCGCATGACGGGGAACATCCCCCAAAATGGGGGCGGTCGCGGGCACCGCAAGCGCGGCGCTGTGGTCTCACACCGCAAAGTGACGCGGATTTGACCGTTCGGCGGCAAAACGAACGAGGGGACCGGCGCGCGCCGATCCCCTCATGTTTGTCAAAACCTTCGAGGTCGGCTTACTCTGCGGCCTCCGCCACTGGCAGGACCGAAATGAAGGTGCGGCCCTTGAGGCCCTTGCGGAACGTCACGGCACCTTCGGTCACGGCAAAGAGCGTGTGATCCTTGCCCTGACCCACGCCATCGCCCGGCCAGAACTTGTTGCCACGCTGACGCACGATGATGTTGCCGGGAATGACAGCCTCTCCGCCGTATTTCTTGACGCCAAGGCGCCGACCAGCCGAGTCGCGACCGTTGCGGGATGAGCCGCCTGCTTTCTTGTGTGCCATCTCGTCTCTCCTTAGCCCTGCGCGAGTTCTTTGGCCTGCTCGATCCAGCCCTCACGCTCGATCCGGCCCTTGAAATTCAGTTTCTCGTCGAAGGCCGCCACGTCCTCGGGCGTCCATGCGGCGATCTGCGCGAAGCTGGTCACGCCCGCCTCGTGCAGTTTTTTCTCGAGCGCGGGGCCGACGCCCGACAAACGCTTGAGATCGTCGCCACCGGCAGCGGCCTTGGCCGTCTCTGCCTTGGGGGCCTTCGCAGCCTTCGGCGCGGTCGTGGCCAGCGCCGACGCGCTCACGGACCCGGTGCCGATCGCGGCCTTGACGCCGGTTGCATCCGCGCCCGACGCCAGAATGTCGGTCACCCGCACAAGCGTCAGCTTCTGGCGGTGGCCACGGGTGCGCTGCGAGCCGTGCTTGCGGCGGCGCTTGACGAAGTTGATGACCTTCTCGCCCTTGATCTGGTCGATCACTTCGGCCTGCACGGCCGCGCCCGCGACCAGCGGCGCGCCGATGACAAGGCTCTCACCGCCCAGCATCAGAATCTCGTTGAACTGCACTTTCTCACCGGCATCGGCCGCAATGCGTTCCACCCGGAGCGTATCGCCGGACTGGACCTTGTATTGCTTGCCGCCGGTCTTGAGGACCGCAAACATGGGCATTTCCTTTCGCTTCCGCGTCCTGTGGTCCCCGCTTTCGCGGGTGTTTTCGGCCTCTGGGCCACCTCGGACAGCGCACCCATCCCGGGTGTCATTCAAAAACAATACCGGCAAGCCATCCCGCCGGATCACGGGCATATGCGCGAGGCGCGCCGCCGAGTCAAGCCATTCCCCGCCCCGACACGCTCACAAATCCTGCGCGCGCGGCACATCCGCCAGCCGCAGCGCCAGCGCCTCGAACCGATCGGCCATGATCTCGTATTGCACGGCATTCATCAATTCGTAAACCCGCGCCATCACGGGATGCGCCAACGCGGCGGCATAGGCGCGCAAATCCGTGGTCGACAGGTCTTGATAGGTCTGCGCCGCATTGGCCAGCGCCGAGGCGCGCATCGGTTCGCGCATCTCCTCGGCCCCCTGTGCCAGCATCAGCCGCAGCATGTCCGCATCAATCGCGCCCTCGGTCAGCCCCGCCGCGGACGCAGCCATGAGAAAGCGGAACTGGATTTCCTGGATCGCCAGAAGCGACTGGCCCGAGGCGTCGATCGCGTCATTCATCTCGCTCAGGGCTGCGCGGCGCCCCTCATCCATTGCCGCCAGCAGCGCCTCGCCCTCGGCCCGCGCGGCCTCGTCATCCGCGCGCATATGCGCCGCGTTCTCCACGGCAACAAGACGCTGCCCGAGACCGGAGGCGTAGAACTCGGCGGCATGGTTCAGCATCTCGTCATCGAGCGTCTCGGCGAGAATATCGAGCGCTCGCGCCCGCATTTTGACGGTATCGAAGACCTCCGCGGTGATCCGCTCCCAGGCCATCCCGAAATCCTCGGGCGCGAGATCGACCATCGCGGGCGCATCCGGCGCGCTCAGCGCGATGCTGTCCAGCGCCACGTCGAATCCCGTCACCTCGAGGAACGCCGACAGTCGGTCGCGGTCGGCCCCCGCTGCGACGCAGGACCACAACACAAGCATCAGCGTCAGACCAAGGGCAGGCAGACGCTGGAGAGACGGCAGAAACACCATGGCGGGACCTCTCGATCTGTTTTCCCAAACCTAGGCGATTTTGCGGCACAAACAATCCATAACCCCCTTGCCCCGCCCTCCAAAGCCAAGTAAACGCGCTCACCAGACCCCCGCGGAGAGGTGCCGGAGTGGTCGAACGGGGCGGTCTCGAAAACCGTTGTGGGGGCAACCCCACCCAGGGTTCGAATCCCTGTCTCTCCGCCACTTGCCCTCGCGAAAGCGTTCTCCCGATCCGGCTGCGGCCGGATTTTCTCGTTGTTTTCGAGGGTTATGCGGGCGCGGCTGAGCACTGGCCCTGCCGCCGGGAGGCCCCGAAGCGGTCTCTCGGGGCCGATATTCTCCGGACCTCATGACTGCGCCATTTTGGTGAATAGCTTGTAAGCCACTGTATCTAATCGGCTTTTCCACGGAGCGGTTATTGACTCCGACGCCGGTTCCGTTCGGGTGTGGCGCCACCGGTATCCAACCCTGATTTGCAGCATCGGAACGCGCCGCTCGTTGACGTCCCGGGCGAGTTATGACCATTCTGACCACAAATCAGGGAGGGGCCCATGAAGGCCGTGTCTGCCCGTGAGGCCAAGCATCACTTCGGCCAGCTGATCGACGTGGCGCGGGCCGAGCCAGTGGTGGTCGAGAAGCATGGGCGGCCGGTGGTCGTCGTCCTTGCGGTCGAGGAGTACCAGCGGCTGACCGGCCGGACCGTGGAACCCTCCGGCAAGAAACGAGAGGACGAGCGGTAGCGCATGCCGATACTGAACTGGCTGACACGGGACGAGGACATCCGCACGGCACAGCACGTGCCCTATCGCTTGCTGGAGGAAGTCCCGGATTTGTCGGCGGGCGACGGTGGCGCGGGCAACATGCTGATCCAGGGCGACAACCTGGAAGCGCTGAAGGCCCTGCTGCCCTTTTATGCCGGCCGGGTGAAATGCATTTATATCGACCCGCCCTACAACACGCGCTCCGCCTTCGAGCACTACGACGACAACCTCGAGCACACGCAATGGCTGGCCATGATGTGGCCGCGGCTGGAACTGCTGCGCGATCTTCTGGCCGAGGATGGCTCGATCTGGGTGTCCATCGACGACAACGAGGGGCACTACCTCAAGGTCATCATGGACGAGGTGTTCGGGCGTCGAAACTTCTACACGTCCTTCATTTGGCAGAAGGTCGACAGTCCAAACGATAACAAGGTCCCGGTCACACCGGATCACGAATACATACTTTGCTACGAGCGCAATTCGGAGCGGGCCCCGTTCAAGAAGAAAGCAGACCTGTCGATTCTCGAATCTTACCGGACGAGTGAAGAAGAGCCGCGTCCGCATCGTGATCGGCTCGTGAAGAAGAATGGCGCCAACAGCCTCCGAGAAGATCGACCTACAATGTTCTACGAAATCGAGGCTCCTGACGGAACGATGGTTTTGCCGATCCACGACGACGGCAGGGAAGCCAATTGGGCGTTCAGCAAGGCAGGCGTCGAAAAGCTAAGGCGCGAGAATAGGCTTGTTTGGAAACAGCGCGAAAGAAACGGCGAGACCGTATGGGTCCCGTATGCACGGGAGTTCGCGCCAGAGACGCCCACGCGCCCACACCCTACGATTCTGCTCGATGTAAAGACCTCACGGCAAGCGAAAGCTCATCAACGATCCCTGCTTGCCAGCGTAGAGACGTTCGCAACCGTAAAACCGGAGCAGCTGATTGCGCGCGTCTTTGAGACCTGCACTGATCGAGGAGATATCGTTCTCGACTCCTTCCTCGGCTCGGGAACAACGGCCGCTGTCGCTCACAAGATGGGTCGCCGTTACATTGGCATCGAGATGGGAGAGCACGCGGTGTCCCACTGCGCGCCGCGACTGCAGAAGGTCATCGAGGGCGAACCGGGCGGGATTTCGGAGGCGGTGGGCTGGCAGGGTGGCGGCGGTTTCCGCTTCTACCGGCTGGGCCCGCCCGTCTTCGACGAGGAAGGCCACATCCGGCAGGACATCCGCTTCCCGGTGCTGGCGGCGCATGTCTGGTTTTCGGAGACCGACCGGCCTTGGGATGGCAGCGGCGACAGCCCGCTGCTCGGCATTCATGACGGCCGCGCCCATGCGCTGCTCTACAACGGCATCCTTGGCGACAAGAGGCCGGGCGGCGGCAACGTGCTGACCCGCGCGACCCTCGTCCTGATCCGAGAGGATATCGCCAAGCTGGCGCCGGACTTCGACGGCCCGCTGACCGTCTACGGCGAACAATCACGGCTGACGCCCACGACGCTCGACCGCGAGCGCATCACCTTTAAGCAGACGCCCTACGACGTCAAAGCGCGGGCCTGAGGGGGCATCTGATGAAATTGAAGCAATACCAGACCGATACTCTCTCCGTTCTCCGCCGCTTTTTCGAGGAGGCGCGCGTGGCGGGCCCGAAGGGCGCGTACGAGGCGATCACCAGGGAGCCCGAACAGGCCAAGCGGCTCGGCCGGTACGGTGGCACCTACACGTCGCTCGCCGAGTTGCCGGCCGTTCCATATGTCTGCCTGCGCCTGCCCACCGGGGGCGGCAAGACGATCCTCGGCGCCCACTCCATCGGCATCGCGCGCGACGCCTGGGTGGAGAAGGACTATCCGATGGTCCTCTGGCTGGTGCCGTCGAACACCATCCGGCTTCAGACGGCCGAGGCGCTGAAGAACGCCCGCCACCCCTATCGGCAGGCGCTGGACGAGGCCTTCGACGGCCGGGTGCGCGTGTTCGACATCGCGGACTTCACGCATATCCGCCCGCACGACATCCGCGACCATTGCTGCATCGTCGTGGGCACGATCCAGACGCTGAGGGTCTCGAACACCGAGGGCCGGAAGGTCTATTCCCACAACGAGAACATGGAGCCGCACTTCACGGCGCTGCCCAAGAGCCTGCCGGGGCTGGAAACGTTGGAAGGCGGCGGCGTGAAGTTCTCCTTCGCCAATCTGATGCATGTCCACCGGCCGCTGATGATCGTCGACGAGGCGCACAACGCGGTCACCGGCCTGACGCGCGAAATGCAGGCACGCGTCAATCCGTCCGCGATCATCGAGTTCACGGCGACGCCGCGGCTCAACTCGAACATCCTGCACAGCGTGACGGCGCAGGAGCTGAAGCTCGAGGAGATGATCAAGCTGCCGATCATGCTGTCCGAGCACGACACCTGGCAGAACGCGGTGAACGGGGCGATCGCGTCGCGCGCGTCGCTGGCTGAGGAAGCCGAGAAGGACTCGTCGTACATCCGCCCCATCGTCCTGTTCCAGGCGCAGCCCAAGAACCAGGAGGTGACGGTCGAGGTGCTGAAGAAGCACCTGATGGAGGTCGAGCAGATCCCCGAGCACAAGATCGCCGTGGCAACTGGCGATCAGCGCGAACTGGACGGCATCAACCTGTTCGATCCGAAATGCCCGATCGAATACGTCATCACCGTCGAGGCGCTGAAGGAGGGCTGGGATTGCTCCTTCGCCTATGCGTTCTGCTCGGTCTCGAGGATCCAGAGCGCGGTGGACGTCGAGCAGTTGCTGGGGCGCGTCCTGCGGATGCCATATGCCAAACGCCGCAAGGCCGAGGATCTGAACCGCGCCTATGCGTTCCTGTCGGAGCCGTCGTTCGGCGAGGCGGCGCGGTCGCTGGCCGACAAGCTGGTGGCCATGGGTTTCGAGGAGGATGAGGCGCTCGACAACATCGAACCGGCGCAAACTTCGCTCGATGCCGATACTGGCCTGTTCGGCCCGCGCGACAAGCCGAAGCCGACTTTCAAGCACACGGTGACGGCGACGCCTGAGGTGCTTGCCGAACTGAAGAAGCGCGAAGGGGTGAGCGTTCGCGAAACCGAGGATGGGAAGGTCGAGATTGCCGTGACGGGGCGTTTTGACGGCGGCCTCGAAGAGGCGATCGTCGAGGCCCTCCCCGAGACCGAACGAACCGGGTTCTCGGCGGCCGTCACCAAGTATCGCGTCGAGGTGAAGGACCAGCTATCGCCTGCAGAACAGGGCGAGGCGTTCGAGGTCCCTCGCCTGGTCTCCGAGATCCAGGGCGAGTTCGAGTTCGCTGACACCGACGTGTTCATGGAATTCCACGACTGGTCGCTGCTCGACCACTCGTCGAAGCTGGGTGAAGGCGAGTTCGCGATCCGCGAGACGGCACGCAGCTTCGAGATCGACCTCGACGGCAACCGCATCACCTACCAGTTCGCCGACGAAGAGGAACAACTGGCGCTTGACGTCGATGTCGAAGGCTGGACGCCGGAGGCGCTGGTGCTCTGGCTCGACCGGCAGGTGCGCCAGCCTGACATTCATCAGAGCGAACTGCTGCGCTGGCTGCGCGACCTGGTCGGCCACCTGATCACCACACGCGGCATGCACATCGCGGCGCTGATGCGGTGCAAATTCATCCTCGCCCGCAAGATCCGCGAGAAACTCGCCGCCATCCGTCAGCAGGAACGCGATGGCGTCTACCAGCGGTATCTCTTCGCTCCGGAAGCCAAGGTCGAGGTATCCTTCGACCAGGCTTTCGAGTTCAAGGACGGAATGTACTGGGATCAGCGCCGGTATCGTGGGCGCTGGAAACCTCGCAAGCACTTCCTTGGGCCGGACCATGTGCCTGCTTTCGACGGGGCCGAGAACGGCGAAGAGTTTCAGTGCGCGCAGGCCATCGACAGCTTGCCGGGCCTCAAGTTCTGGATCCGCAACGTCGCTCGCCACCCCAACTCGTTCTGGTTGCCGACGGCCACAGACAAATTCTATCCGGATTTTGTGGCTCAGTTGGAGGACGGCCGACTGCTCGTCGTTGAGTACAAGGGCGCCCACATCGCCGATGGCCCCGACACCGCCGAAAAGCGGACCATCGGGCAGCTGTGGGAGAGGAAGAGCGGCGGCAAGGGCCTGTTCGTCGTGGTTGAGAAGACCGTCGACGGCAGAGACATGCGGGCTCAGATGGTCGGGAAACTCAGCGTTCACAAGTGAAAACCGCGATCAGAGAGGCGGATTAATCCTCTTGGCTAAGCGGTGTTCAGGCCCAGCGCTGCGAACGTCTCCAAAGTCTTGTTGCACCCTCGGCATTGCCCGCATCCAACGGACTCTCTATGGCACGAGAACGTCCAGCGAAGCAGGGAGAGTGGAACCCCGCTTTCGCGGACGAGTTCAACAGTTGTCATGTTGATCGCCGGTGCCGTTACACGGGCGTCGGGCAGTTCGCAGCGAATCAAAGCGTCGATCGCACTGACGAACTCGGGATTGCCGTCGGGATGAACGCGGTCTGTGATCACCGTTCCCACGGCAATTTCCTTCAAGCCGCGATCCGCAAATGCCATGGCGGCTACCGTCACGAGGAATTGGTTCCGAAAAGGCCACGCCTCACTAACCTTTGAGTGAGATGCCATACCTCGGCCGACCATGTCCCCAGCGCCCAGGGCGCCGACGTTCGCCGTCACTACCTGATGCGGCAGGTCAAGCTGTCGAGCCAGGTGTGATGCGGCCCTCATTTCTCCGGCGGCCGGGCGTTGCCCGTAATCGATAGTGAGCAGTAGGTCTGGCCGCCGCCAGTAGGCAAGTGCGGTGGACTCTACGCCGCCGGAGAAAAGCAGGACCCTCATGTCAATGCCCGGCGCCCTGCCCACGCCACATGGTACAGAGCTGTAGAGAAGTCGTCGACGACACGGCAATTGGGAGAGCCCAGCAACATCGTTAGGTCGCTGGCCTTCGTCGATTGTGCTAGCGCCACTACAGGGAGGCCGATGCGCGTTGCATAGCCCACTTCGAATAGAGTCCCCGGGTCGCCACCATCCAGAAGGGCGAGCACCGCTGTGGACTGGTCTAGCGCGGCGAGGTCCGCCGGAACGACTTCGGACGGCTGGCCGAGCCCAATCTCGTGGTAAGGAGAAAAGACCTTCACACCCAGCTCTTTCAGCCCGCGATACGCTTCCTCGACGAGCCAAAGCTCATGTGTCGTGAAGAAGGGCCCAGCAATATAGACCTGTCCACCTACACCAGGTTTGATTGGCTCGCCGACGCTGATGGCCTCTTCCGCTCGAACGGCTGGCGTACGCGTCTGCGCATAGTGCGCGACGCAGCGCGAGGCAACGTCAGCCGCATCTGGCGCTGATCGCCCCGCCAACATCCAGTTTTCCGCGAATGCGGCGCTGAAGACATCGCCCGTGCCAATCTTGTACACGCGAGCGGATTGATAGGGCGGCACTTCTGCGGAAAGGCGGGCGTTCTCGTAAACGCGACATCCGTCCGCCCCTGCCTTGACAATAAGGGCTGAGAGGTTCCCGCCAGCGAAGAGACGCTCCACAGCGCTGGCCTCATCCGGTGCCCGCCCGAGCGCAAGGACTTCGGACAGGTTCAATACGATTGCAAGCCTTGAAGCGCCCGAGCCATTTTCGTGGAAATCCGCAGGATCCCCTTGGGGATCGTATACGCAAGCCTCAGCCCTTACGACGCCAGTGCCTTCCATGAGCCCGAAGCGCAGTACCGCGGCCCCCTCGACAACCAGGGGCTCGGCCCTTGGCAATGGGAAAGGAAGATACTCCGGACGAGCGAGCGGGTGAGTGTAGCGGAACGACACAAGCGCATCGCTGGCAGCTGGTGCATGTTCAAGGTTCTCATGCGCCACGGTGCGCGTCGCGTCCAACTGCTCGGCAGCTGGGCAGTAATACCGCCAACGAACGTGCCTACCCGCGGCGGCAAGCGCAAGCGCGGCCCGGCCGCCCGAGCCGAAGCGGGCGTCCACCTCGGGCGAGACGCAGCGCTCGGCATAGTAGCCACCAACGACTGTGATGTCGGGTTCAGTGCCGCTCATGCACGTCGCACTCGAAGGCGCACGCGTCCTGCCGCTGCCCCTGTCACGTCGACGACGTCCGCGGCAAACTCGACACCGTCATCGAGGCAGCCAATCAACGCAGGAAGCAGCACGTGACCCGCAAGCGTGCCAACCTGCGTTCCGCTGTCCAGAAACACGCCTACGGCGTTCGCAGGGGTCAAGCGGACCGCCAGCACCTGGCCGCTTGTGAGCCGGTCCGCGACACCGGCGACAGGGGAGTAGAGATCGTCTTGAAAGGATATCGCACAGGGATCCGCGCCGGGGTTACCTCCGCCGGAGCCTGATCCGCCGCTGCCACCACCCGTCCCGCTTCCTCCTTTGGGATAGCTCGGATCACCGCCGCTTCCGCCCATAAATCATCCTCCTAATCAATTTCGAGTAGCGTAGCCGACAGTGGCGCGCTCCACCATACGCGATCCGAACCGACGCATGTCGTCCCAGATTACTGCGTCAAGGATTGACGGTCGAACCTCCAGAGCTGCGGCGAAATCGATGAAGCGTGCCTCAAGGCGCTCATAGTCGGCAGGCAGGCGCACACGGTCGGGAAAAAGCTTCATATGCCGACCAAGGCGAAGAACATGTATATCTAGAATCGCAACATTCTCGGCACCCAGCCAGTTGCGCGCAATCCAGCTCGCTGTCTTCGGACCGACGCCTGGCATGGCCATTAGTCTGTTGCGAAAGACCCGCGAGGCTTTCGCATGCGCTGAGCGCTCGGGCGCCAATTCGTCAGCCAGCACGAGGGAGCAAGCAAGCCGCTCCGCCTTCTGACGTGGGAAGCGGTAACTCTGAAGTCTCACCCCGCGTGCATCGGAAACTGGGATCCGTTCAGAGAGCAGATCGAACAGCTGCTCCACTGAGGGGCGCGCGCGCCATTCAAATACGCCTCGTTCTCGCAGATGGCGGAAGAAAGCGTCGTTCACCTCAACGCGCACTCCGTATCCACCCAAGAGACAGAAACCCAACTCTTCGTGAAGTGTGGATTCTCGTGCGACATACCCCTCACCGGCTTTCTCTGCATTCGCGCAGCGCCAGCGCCAATAGGCCGGCGAGAGGATCACATCAGGTCGACCCAGCGCGACCCCCGGAAGGACTTCGGCGCACCCATTTGCATCAAGCGCGGGCAGTACGCAGTGGCTGCGAGAGGGGTGGGCTTCACAAGCTGTCATGCATGATATATGCATTAAATCATGCATGAACACAAGCTCGATCAGCCTGCTTTTGGCATCGCCCTTCAGCGGGCTCGAAGGCGGCTTGGACTGTCGCAAAGTACTGTCGCGACAAAAGTCGGCCTTAAGCAGAGTACGGTTTCGCGTATCGAAAATGGTAATGTTTTTCAGTCGTCTAAGGTTAACGAGCTGAGGGCAATCATCGATGATGCGGCAAAGGAAGTTGACTTGGAGGGCGTCGTCGCAAACGTGGCGAATTCCCCCGAACTTCGCGCTCTTGTCGCGCGTATTCTCGATGGCAGTATGCATTCCTAATGCATGGTCTATGTCGCTGCCTTCCATTTTTCGCGATGTTCCAGGATTGTCATTCGGCCAATGCTGCGCCTTGGCGGTGCGCGGGTAGTTGGCGCCTGTAATGAGCCCGTTCGTACGCCCGATGCCGGGGTCGTCAGGCGCGGTCTGATCGACCTGGCTGTCGACCCCACTCCACCGGAAACGGCTCCAGCACCAGCGCCAACGTCACATCGGGCCCGTACGTCCCGTCCAGGATCGCCTCAACGATGTTAGGCGCGAGCAGCGTGAGCCGCAGGACGCGGGTCATGTAGGAGGGCGCTATGCCCTCCCGTTCGGCCAATTCGGCGATGGTGGCGTATTCGCCCGACTCAAGCATCCGCTTCCATCGGAATGCACGTGCCAGCGCCTTGACCAACGTGTTGTCCGCGCGCCGCGGCTGGGTAGCGCCTTCCGGCAGCTGCATCTCCTTCCGTCCGCCCCGCTTCACGATGCGGAACGGCACGTGGAGCGTCACCGTCTCCGGGGCTGGAGACCCGCGGGTCATGCAGCTTCTCCGATTCCGCCGGCAAGCATCTCGCGCGCGAGGCCACCGAGGCCATCAACGCGCAGGCGAATGTTGAGCCCGTCAGTGCCAACATCGACGCGTTCGACCAGCAGTGCCACGATGCGTGCCTGCTCGGCGGGGAAGAATTCGTGCCACAGCGCATCGAGTTGCTGCAGCGCCGCACGCGCGTCGGCCTCGGAGATGTCGTCGGCGTGAACACGCGCCGCCTTCCATGTCCCCGCAACAATCTCTGGCTGTCGGAACACGGCACGGAGTTGGTCGATGACCGTGGCCTCGATCTCCCCTGCTGGCACGCGGCCCACCGGGCATGACCCGGCACCGTGCTTCAGCACTGTCTGGCTGACGTAGTAGCGGTAGAGCCTGTCGCCCTTGCGCGTATGGGTCGGCGAAAACGCGGCACCATTGGGACCGAAGAGCAGCCCCTTCAACAGCGCGGGCGTGTCGGCGCGAGTCCGGGCGGCACGCTTGCGCGGGCTTGTCCGAAGGATGGCATGAACCTTGTCCCACGTCTCGCGGTCGATGATGGCGTCGTGCTCGCCGGGGTAGCTATCGCCCTTGTGGACCGCCTCGCCGATGTAGGCGCGGTTGCCGAGCATCCGGTAGATGTATTTCTTGTCGATCCGGTTCCCGCGCGGCGTCCGGATGCCGCGTGCGCCGACCTCCCGCGCCAGTTCCGTGCTCGACCCGATCTCGAGGAAGCGGGCGAAGATCCAGCGGACATGCGCGGCGCCTTCTTCGTCGATGACCAGCTTCCGGTTCTCGACCCGGTAGCCGTAGGGCGGCACCCCACCCATCCACATGCCCTTCCGGCGAGAGGCGGCGACCTTGTCGCGAATGCGCTCGGCCGTCACCTCGCGCTCGAACTGCGCGAAGCTGAGCAGGATGTTCAGCGTCAGCCTGCCCATCGACGTGGTCGTGTTGAAGGACTGCGTGACCGAGACGAACGTCACGCCGTTGCGGTCGAACACCTCGACCAGCTTGGCGAAGTCGGCGAGTGAGCGGCTGAGGCGGTCGATCTTGTAGACCACCACCACATCGACGAGCCCGTCCTCGATGTCTTCCAGCAGGCGCTTGAGGCCGGGCCGCTCCAGCGTGCCGCCCGAGATGCCGCCGTCGTCATACTGGTCGCGGACCAGCACCCAGCCCTCGGAGCGCTGGCTGGCGATGTAGGCCTCGCAGGCCTCGCGCTGGGCGTGGAGACTGTTGAACTCCTGCTCCAGCCCTTCCTCGGAGGATTTCCGGGTGTAGACCGCGCAACGCAGCTTGCGAACGACAGATTTGTTCATGCCGTTCTCCGATGGTTTTTCAGCCCGAAGAAGACCCAGCCGTTCCAGCGTGTGCCGGTGATCGCGCGCGCGATGGCGGACAGCGACTTGTAGGGGCGGCCCTGCCATTCGAAGCCATCGGCGGTCACGGTGACGATCTGTTCGACGCCCTGCCACTCGCGCAGCAGCCGCGTGCCGGTGATGGGACGGTCGCGGTCGGCGCGGATGCGGCGCTTGGATCGGTCGCCGCCGTCCAACTCCTCGCCCAGCCGCTCCAGCCGCCGGATCGTCTCCGGCCTCAGCCCACCATAGGCCAGTTCCTGAATGCGGTAGGCCAGGCGGGACTCCAGGTAGCGCCGGTTGAAGGGCGGCGGCTCGCTGTCGAACAACTCTCGCCACTGTTTCTTCAGCTCGGGCGTCGACGTGGTCTTGAGCGCGGCCAGGCGCGCGGGGATGGGATCGGGCTTGTTCATGCATTTCTCCGCTGAGTTGGAGTTGCATGACGGCATTGGTCGGGCGGATAGTGTAGGCAACGTTCTCCAGTATCGTCAGATACTTCGCCCATCTCCCGCATCCGCAGCCGAACCAGCCCGAGCGCCAGCAGGCCGCACAGCTCGGCGCGGCGCTCGGCGGGGGTCATTCGGGCGGGTGATAGCGGATTGGGGCGTTTCATGAAGGGCGTGTCCGTGAGGTCTCACCCTTCCTCTACTCACGGCCCTTTCAATCTGTCCCACGGACGGTGGCAATGCGCGAACCGCGCCTGTTTCGACTCGACTCAGGGTTGTTCTGGTTGTTAGAACATAATATGAACAAATGAGTCTTCAGCGAGGGGGTGCCATGGGGTCCGACATCAAGAAATTTGTCAATCCGAAGTTTCTCAACAGCATCGATGTCGTGCTCATGCGCGACCTCTTCGCGCGTCATTTCAAGGACGATGGCCTCCCTCTCGTGTTCGAGGGCGAAGTTGCCGAGATTCGCAAACGGATGGCCGCCTATTTCGCGGCGCCGATCACCGCCTGGTCCGAAGGGCTGATCGCGGATCTGCATCGGGTCGCCGAACTCGGCACCGGCGAAGGCATGCAACTCATCCTGAACGAGGCTCGCCGCCAGGGCGTGATCCTCTATTCCGACCTCGATGCGAAACAGGCCGACTCGGCGCCGGTGAGGCACGAATCCAAGCATGTGGCGTTGCACGCCTATCTGCATCACCACCCGATCTTCGAGGCGGCGGCCGATTTCCAGGCGCTGCGGGCGCCGACCGCCATGGCGGAGTTTCGCGGCCCGCAGCGCGATGTCGGAGCCGATCTGACCGAGGCGGCGTCGGCGGCATTCAAGGCCGCCATCGTGAAGCTGTTCGCGCAGGACCTGCAGGGCGATTACTGTCGTCTCGGCCCCTATGAGGAGGATGGCGAGATCAACCTCGTCGTCAGCCATGGCGCACCGGTCACGACCACGCCGGTCGTGGCGGGCGACCGCGAACAGATCATCACCCTGCGCGCGGTGAAATATGCGGCCCTGCGCTATGCATCGAACGAAGGGCTCCTGCGCATCGGCGGCGTGCCAAGGGCGCAGCAGGCCGAAGTGGCGGCGATCTTCGCCGAACACATCCTCGGGCGACCCGGTTTCTTCGCCGGCAAGGACGCGCGCGATCTCTATACCCTCGATCCCATCACCGCGTTCGGCCCGGACTTCGCATTCCAGCATGCGTTCGACGAGAGGATCCTCGAGGTTCGGATCGTGGCGGCAGCGGCCGATTTCTTCGCCGAGGACGAGGATGGCGCATGGCGCTATGTGCGCAGCTGGGAGTCGAAGGACGCATCCGGTGCGGCGCTCCGGCATTTCAAGGCCAGCGAGGTGCGCTTCGGCCGCGGCTGGCGTCTGGGAGAGATCACCTTCCGGGTGTTTTTCAAGAGCGACGCGAAACAGCCCGCCAAGGTGACCGTGCGTTTGAAGCCGCCCGGCACGCTCGCCTTCCGTCGCACCCGCTTCGAGAAGGCGATTCATGCGCTGGTCGCGCGCAACGGGCTGGAAAAGGATCGCGATGCTGACCTGGTTGTGGAAGCGGCTGAGTAACGGCGGGGCGGAGGCCAGGGTCTCCGGCCGGGCGCTACGCCGCTTCCCCGAGCGCGAGGTCGAGCGCCTGCTGCGGGCCCGGGTTCTGATCGAACAGCGCAAGGCCGACAATTGGCCGGTCTGCACGCATTGCGACTGCGGGCTTGATGCGCGCCCGATCCGGCGGGTCGGCGACGAGATTCGCGCTTGCTGTCCGCATGATGCCGCTGAAGACGTTGCCCTCACCGAGGACGACCTGAAACGCTATTCCGTCGACGGGGAACACCTGGCGGGCGAAATCGCGGCATCGGGCGGGCTTGTCGGCGGCGTGGTCCGGATGGATGACGGCGTCTGGCTGATCGGCAAGGCACCTTCAGGCTATGCCATGGTGCTTTGCAACGACCCTGACAGGTTGGAAGCGCCCGGCATGATCCTTGCGCTCAAGGCCGCGGTGGGCGGCACAAGGGTGGCCCTGATCGCCACCGCAATCGAGGCGACCATCGCAATTCGTTGGCGGGAAGCCGGAATTCCGGTGCTGGACTTCAGCGAGGTGATGATCCCTGACCAGTCCGGTGCGGATCGTCTGGACCTCGCGCGGATCCTTGCGGAGCCGCACGTCGCGGCGACGTCCTCAGATTCCGCCGCATCCAGAACCGCCCGGCTAATGATTTCACGCTCACGGCGAAGCGTGCAACTGGATGGCCGCGATTTCGTCCTGTCGCTTACCGAATTCGACTGTTTTCTCGGTGCCGCCGAGAAGGTCGCGGCTGGACAGGTCATGCTCACCTATCAGGAACTCTATGCCCTGACCAACCGGGCGACCCATCGCGATGTCATCAACGAACTCCGCGACAAGTTGCAGAAGCAGGGTCTGACGCGCGAACAGGCTTTCGACCTGGTGAAGACGGTGCACGGACGGGGACTGACCATCAGCTTGCCGGGACAGGACATCGACATCCGCGACTGAGACGATCCACGTTTCTCCCACGATTTTCCCACGCCATTCCCACCAATCGCCCGCAGCGAAACGGCAGTTTCGGAACAACAGCAATGATGTTCCGAGGCACCACGACATGCACCCACCCATTTCCCCCTCCGACCTCGCCACGCTGATCGACGAGGCCGACCTCGCGGCGCGGCGTCTGCACCGCAAGCTGGCGCTCCCCGCGGCCGATCTCGACGATCTCCGCCAGGACCTGCTCGTCGATCTGATCTGCCGTCTGCCCGGCTTCGATGCCCGACGCGGCAGCATCGGCGCCTTCGCGGGCATCATCCTGCGCAACCAGTCCGCGCGGATCGCGATCCGCCATCACCGCCAGCGCCGGGCGCAGGGCGGGACGGTGCTTTCGCTCGATGCGCCGATCGCTGGCGGGGTCGAGCCGCTGGGTTGCCTGTTGGCGGAAACCGACGGGCTCGCTGCCTGGCATGGCCAGGATGCCAGCGCGGCCGAGGATGCCGAGTTGCGTCACGATCTTGCCCTCGCCCTTGGCGCGCTGCCGGAAGAGGCCCGCAGGCTCTGCGCCGCTCTCGGGACCTGCGCCATCGCCGAGATTGTCAGCCACAGCGGCATCTCCCGCTCCGCCCTTTACCGCCGCATCGCCCGGTTGCGGCTCGACCTCGCGATGCGCGGGTTCGGGGCGCGGTGGGACGCCTCGCGAGCCGCGTGAGTAGAGGGAGGACATGGAGATGCTCATCATGCCCCGCACCGCCTTCATCCCGGCCAGGCCCCGGCCGCTCACCGATGTCGAATTCTGCGCCTGGATCGGTCAGGCGATGCCCGACGACCGCCTCGAATACCACCGCGGGTTTCTCGGGATCGACACGACGGCCGTCATCTCGACGCTGCCGGAGCCCGAGCGTCGCAGGCTTGGGGCGCTCGCCAGCGCCGCGCATCGGGCTTTTGAGGCGGACCTCGTCCACCTCGTTCAGGTGCGGCTCGGCCCGGACCGCTTCGCCTATCTCGCCATCGCCCGGACCAAGCCGCGCCGCACGCCCGTGCCGCTCGCCCGTCTCCTCGAAGACGCCGAGGCCGCGTGATGGCCCTGCCATCCCCTTCCAACGGAGTTTCCGCCATGCCGCAAAACGACAACGCCCCACGCCTCATTGACCTCGATCGCTTCGCCATTGGCGACATCGCCGCATTTCCGCCCGAGCTGCTGCTGGACCTGCAGACGACGGCGCTCACCGAGACCGCCCGCGTGAAGCGGCTGCGGGACCGGCTCGAGGCTGGCATCGCGCAACGTTACGAGGCCGCCGCCGCGGCCGAGCGGGCCACCCAGGGCAAGACCTCCGGCACCGTGCGCATCGAGGACGACGGCATCGTAATCGTCGCCGATCTGCCGAAGAAGGTGACCTGGGATCAGGACCGTCTCGCGGCGATGGCCGAGCGCATCCGCGCGGCCGGCGATGACACGACCGAGTATCTCGAGATCGCCTACCGCGTGCCCGAGCGGCGCTACGGCGCCTGGCCCGCGGCGATGCGCGAGGGCTTCGCGGACGCGCGGAGCGAGACCACCGGCAAACCCGTGTTCCGGCTCGAGACCCGAGACCGGTGACGCGCGGCGGCGGGACGCCCGCGCGGCAACGCCGGGCAGGTTCCCCTTCGGCACCCGGTCACCCCCCGCCGCCGCGCACCCTGAACGCAAATTCCGGAGAACCCCATGACTTTCCGCATCATCACCGCCGACGAGCGCATCTCCTCGGCCGAGAACAAGACCTCGCTGGCGATCTTCGGTCCGCCCGGCGTGGGCAAGACCACGCTCCTGAAATCGCTGCCCGCCGAGGAAACCGTCTGCCTCGACCTCGAGGCCGGGATGAAGTCGGTGCAGGACTGGCGCGGGGCGTCGATCCCGGTGCGCAGCTTCACCGATTTCCGCGATCTGGTGGTGCTGATCGGTGGGCCCGATCCTGCGCAGCATCCGCAATCCTGGTATGGTGCCGAACGCCATGCGTGGTTGCAGGCCCAGCACCGCGACAGCGGCATCGAAGCCTTTCTTGCCGCGCGCCGCATCGTGTTCGTCGACTCGATCACCGATTTGACCCGGCAAGTCATGGCCTATGCCCGCCAGCAGCCCGAGGCGTTCTCGGACCGGACCGGCAAGCCGGATGTACGCGGGGCCTATGGGCTGTTGGGGCGCGAAGTGATCCAGGCGCTGAAGCACCTGCAGCATGCGCGCGGCAAGACGGTGATCTTCGTCGGCGTGCTGGAAAAGGTCACCGACGATTTCGGGACGGTCACCTGGCAGCCGCAGATGGAGGGCAGCAAGGCCGGGCGGGAATTGCCCGGGATCGTGGACCAGGTGGTCTCGATGCAGCTGTTCGCGCGTGATGCCGAGGGCGAGTGGACCCTCGACGAGACCTCCGCCGAGCGCCGCCTCGTCTGCCGCTCCGGCAACCCCTGGGGCCTTCCGGCCAAGGACCGCTCCGGCCGCCTCGACATGACCGAACCGCCCGATCTCGGCGCGCTGCTCGCCCGGATCGATGGCCGAACCGCTCTCAAACCTGCACTCGCCTCCTGATCCCTGAAAGGAAACTGACATGAGCTACGATCTCAACGACGCCCAGCCGCAGATGGCCCCCATCGGCGAGCTGATCCCCGACGGCACCTTCGCCAAGGTCCGCCTGACCATCCGCCCCGGCGGCGTGAACGGTGCGACCCCGATGGATGCGGGGCTGCTGAAGGCATCGCAATCCAGCGATGCACGCATGCTCGATTGCGAATTCACCGTGGTCGATGGCCCCCATGCCCGGCGCAAGTTCTGGCAGAGTTTCACCGTGGCGGGCGGGAAGCTGGACGAGAAAGGCCAGTCCATCGGCTGGAAGATCTCGAAATCCACCTTTCGGGCGATGGTCGACAGCGCTCTCGGGCTCGATCCCAGGGACGAAAGCCCCGGCGCCAAGGCCAAGCGGGTTCTGCCCGGGCTCAAGCATCTCGACGGCATCGTCTTCGCCGCGCGGATCATGGTGGAGCCCGCCTCCAACCCGCAATACCGCGACCAAAACCGCATCGCCAACGTCGTTCTGCCCGACGACGCGAGCCATGCCGCGATCATGCGCGGCGAAACCGTGCCGCCGGATCCGGTCAACGCCCCGCCGCGCAAGGCCGTGAGCGCGCAGGTGCCGGGCTGGCAGGCGCCGACACCGGCATGGGGCGCGGCGCAACCGTCGCCCGCGGCGCCGAACTGGGGCGCGCAAGCGGCCGCCCCGGCACCGGCACCGCAACCCGCGCCGCCGCAGCCCGCACCGGCGGCGCCGGCCACCCCCGCGATGCCCGCGTGGCTCAATGGCTGAGGCACGACGGACGCGGCGGTCAGGTGGGGCGGCACGATCACCAACCGCCCAAGGCGATGGGGCTGGGCCGGGGAACCGGCCCATGACCCCGGACGAATGGCAGGCGCATGTGACGCGCGCCGCCGCGCTGGAGATCGGAAAATGGCTCGAGGCCCGAGGAAGACTGCACCAACCCATCGCAAGCCTTACCCTCGGCGACCTCGAGGCCATGGCGGTGAACGCCATCTCGCGCTGGATCGTGATGCAGGCGGAACGCCTGCACCGGCTGGATTGGCCGCAAGAGGACCCGATCGCGACCTTCTTGATCGGATAGCGCTCTGCGCCGTCTGCGCCCGAAAGGCGCGCGGCTTCGGCTACTGCCACGGCCTCCGCTGGGATCGCCATCCCTATCACCGCTTCTGCTCGCTCCGCTGTCAGGACGCAGGCAGCGCAATTGCCCAAAGGAACAATGGCATGATCGACAAGACCGCCCGCGAGGGCCGTGCGATCCGCGACGCGCGGACGCTCTTCGCCGAAGCGCTCACCGACCTCGGGCTCATGGAGCCCTTCTTCCATCGCAGCGCCGAAGACATCGACCGCCTGATCGAGGCGGCGGTGACCGGTTACGTCGACAGCATGCTGGCGCAGGGGGCGATCAGGGAACGCACCGGCACCGCCCACGACGATCCGATCCCGTTTTAGGGAGAAGCGCCATGATTGATCTGAACGACGATACGACGACCTGCGCCTGGAAAGGGCTTCTGGCCGCCGCCACCGAAAATGCCGCCACAGATTTCGAGATCGAATTCTGCGATAGCCTGCGCCAGAAACTCGAACGGTTCGGCGCGCGTGTCCAGTTGACGGACGCCCAGTTTCACAAGCTGACCTGCATCGCGCAGGCCGGTGGGTTCTGGGAGCGCGACCGATGATCGACCTCAACCATAAATCGGGCTTCCTCTACGGCGCCGCCGCGCCGCGTCCACCCATTGCCGAAGCCGTGTCCGCCGCCATCGACACGGCGCTGTCCGCGCGCAACCGCGCCGAGCGTCCGCGCACCTATGTCAGCTCCTCGGGTCTTGGCCGCGATTGTCTGCGCCAGATCCAGTATGACTTTCTGGCCGTGCCAAAAGACGAGGGTCAGGAGTTCGCCCCGAAAACCCTGCGCATCTTCGAGGCGGGGCACCGGGGCGAGGACATCGTCGCGGGCTGGCTGCGCATCGCCGGGTTCGATCTGCGCACGGCGCGCGCCGATGGGCGGCAGTTCGGCTTCGAGGCCCTTGGCGGCCGGTTCAAGGGCCATATCGACGGCTGCCTCGTTTCCGGCCCGGTCGCCATGGACTATCCCGCCCTCTGGGAAAACAAGGCGCTCGGGGCATCAAGCTGGAAGGACGTGGTCAAGCGCGGGGTCAGCATCGCCCGCCCGGTCTATGCCGCCCAGCTTGCGCTCTATCAGGCCTATCTCGATCTGCCGAAGCCCGCGCTCTTCACCGCGCTGAACCGCGACACGATGGAACTGCACGCCGAACTGGTGCCCTTCGATGCCCGCCTCGCGCAGGAAATGTCGGATCGCGCCGTCGCGGTGGTGCGGGCGTCCGAAGCGGGCGAATGGCTGCCGCGAACGGCGGCTGTCCCTACGGCGGTTCTGTGCCGGGGTGGCATGTCGGCGGGGAAATGGCATGCGCCCTGCGCGTGGGCGAACCGTTGCTGGAAGGAGACCCACGCATGATCCCCGACGCCTACGAACTCAAGCGCATCGTCCGCAACCACAGGGCTCGCTTCTGGTGCCCGGACCTGCTCGAAGCGGCGGAGTTCGCGCCGATCTACTTCTTCGACGATCAGGCCGCCTTCGACGGCGAGACCGTCGATCGCGCAATGACCCGGGTGCTGACCGGCCCGGTCCGGCTGCCGCATCCGACCGTGATCTTCGAGGTGCGCGAGCAGCGTCCGGCGCCCTCCGGTCTGATCGTCTGCGCACGCGAGCATGACGATATCGTCGAGGCGACCTTCCTGATGCGCAAGCGCGCGCCGGGCGGCTGGACCGACTGCCTGGTGCGGATCTGGATGCTTCCGGACGGCATGGTAGAGATCGAGGGCAATCCGGCCGAGCAGAAGGACCAGACGATACGCGGTCACGGCGAGGTCGCCGCCGGCATCGTCTGGCGGGCATTGACCATCCTCGGCGCATCGCCGGACATCCGCGACCGCAAGGTGTCGGTCGCGAAACGCACCCGCCTTGCCCGCGACGGCGTGCGCGGGTGGGTCTGGCGGCAGGTCGCCATCGATCCGGAACGCCTTCGGACCGCCGCCGCCGATCCGGGCGACAGCCATGCCAGCCCGCGCTGGCATCTTCGTCGCGGGCATTGGCGTCAGCTCGCCGATGGGCGGCGCGTCTTCGTGCGGCAATGCGAGGTCGGCAATCCCGAACGCGGCGGGGTGGTCAAGGACTACGCTGTCGGAGGACACGCCGCATGACCAGTTTCACCCCCTCGGCCGCACAGGCCGCCGCCATCGCCGAGGTCCGCGACTGGTTCGAAAATCGCACCGACCAGCAGCAGGTGTTCCGTCTCTTCGGCTATGCCGGATCGGGCAAGAGCACCGTTCTGAAATTCGCCCTCGACGACCTCGGCCTCGCGCCCCACCGCAGCGCCAGGGACGGCACTTGCGTGCCCGGCGTCGTCACCGCCACCTTCACCGGCAAGGCCGCACTGGTGCTGACCCGCAAGGGCACATCCGCGCGCACCATTCACAGCCTGATCTACTCGGTGATCGAGTCGACCGAAGAGGAAGTCGCGGCCGCCGCCGTGAAGGTGCAGGAAGCCGAGGCCGCCGCCCGCAAGCTGACCGGCTTCGACAGGACCGCAGCCGAGGCGGGAATCGAGGCGATGCGCCAGGCGCTTTCGGCCATGAAACATCCGCGCTTTGCCCTGAACCCGCAGAGCGATGCCGCCGATGCCAGACTGATCGTGCTGGATGAGGTGTCGATGGTGGGCGAGGAGATGGCGCGCGACCTGATGAGTTTTGGCAAGCCCATCCTGGTGCTGGGCGACCCCGGCCAGTTGCCCCCCATCAAGGGTGAAGGCGCCTTCACCCGTGACGCGCCCGACGTGATGCTGACCGAGATCCACCGCCAAGCGGCGGAAAGCGCCATCATCCGGCTGGCCACCATGGCGCGAATGGGCGAGCCCATCGGCTTCGGGACCTACGACGCCTTCGTGGCCAAGCTGCGCAAGGGCGACATCACCCCGGATCAGGCGCTGCGCGGCGGGCAGTTGATCTGCGGCCTGAACGCGACGCGGCTGCAACTCAACAATGCGATGCGCGCGGCCGCGGGGCTCGGCGGGACATACCTGCCCACCGGGGCTGCGGAAAAGATCATCTGCCTGAAGAACCAGAACGACCTCGGGCTGATCAACGGCATGTTCCTGACACTGGAAGGCATCGTCGACGAAGGCAGCCTCCATTTCTCGGCCATCGTCCATGACGAGGATGGTCGCCGGGTCGGGCCCCTTGATCGCGACGGCCGACCCGGCCGCCTGCGCGTCT
Organism: Roseovarius sp. MBR-6; assembly: GCF_040547525.1. Classification (NCBI taxonomy): domain Bacteria; kingdom Pseudomonadati; phylum Pseudomonadota; class Alphaproteobacteria; order Rhodobacterales; family Roseobacteraceae; genus Roseovarius; species Roseovarius sp. MBR-6. Next base: position 258,287 of record NZ_JBEPPW010000003.1, read on the forward strand.
ACAAGGGGCATTTCGAGGATCATGTCGCCAACGATCCGAAACGCCACGACCGCGACTGGAAGGACAAGCGTCTTCTGACCGAAGCCACCTTCGGCTGGGCGATCACGGCCCACAAGGCGCAAGGCTCGCAATGGGAGAACGTGATCGTCTGGGACGACGGGCTGGGCCGGACCGATCTCGACCGCCGCCGCTGGCTCTATACCGCGATCACCCGGGCCGAGCGCGGCCTTGTGCTGCTGGCCTGAAGGGGGTGCGATGATCGACCTGAACGATGTCGCCACCGCCAACCCCCGCCATGATCTGGCGGCGGTGCGCGACCGGCTGGCCGTCACGGCCGCCGACTGGCTGCCGCGGCTGTTCCCCGAGGCGCGGCTTGCCCGTGACCGGCGCGCGTTGCGTTGCGCCGATCTTTCGGGCCGGGCCCCGCGCAAGGAGGGATCCTGCACCATCCACCTCGACGGGCCCTATGCCGGCTGGGGTTTCGACTATGCCACCGGCGAGCGGGCGGGCCCTATCGACCTGATTGCCCAGGCGACGGGCTTCTCTGACGCAGCACTTTTCGACGAGGCGGCGCGGATCGCGGGCATGGACCATCCGCCACCCCGGTCCGCGCCGCGCCCCAAGCCCGATCATTCCACCGAGATCGCGAGGCTGGTCGCGGGTGCTATCCCCCTGGTGGGCACCGTGGGTGAAGACTACCTCCGCGCGCGCGGGCTATCGGATCCTGCATCGCCGCATTTGATGTTCCACCCTGACCTGCCTGATTTCGAGAGCCGTCGCGGTTGGCCGGGGCTGATCGCGCTGGCGCGGTTCGCGAACGGAGATCGCGCACCCGGCATTCACCGGACCTTTCTGCTCGATGACGGCAGCGCCAAGGCCCCTGCGGGCAAGAAGATGCTGGGCTCGGTCGCGGACGCCGCAGTGCGTCTGTTCGCCATGCCAAAAGACGGCCACCTTGGTGTGGCCGAAGGCATCGAGACGGCTGTAGCGGCGCACGACCTCTTCGGCACACCGGTCTGGGCGGCCCTTTCGGCCGATGGGCTGGCGCGCTTTCGCTGGCCCGAGGGCACGACGCGCATCACCATCTACGCTGACGCGGGCGATGCCGGGCGTCAGGCAGCCGCGACACTGTCGGACCGGCTGAACCGGGCCGACATTGCGAACGAGATCGTCCTGCCGCTCCACGGGGATGATTTCAACGACGATCTGATGCGGGGCGCGCGGGCCGAGGACTATCCTGGCGAGGCCGCCGTGCCCGCGACCGCCTTGATGATCGAGCCCGCAGAGGATGCGGCGGCAGAACCGGTCGCCCCGGCCGGGGAAGATATCGACACGCTGGTCGCCGCCGCCGACGCCTTGACCAACCCGCCTGACATCACCGCCCTCGGCCAGCTTCTCGGCCGCGCCGCGCTTGCCAGACTGGACCCGCTGCCCGAACGCCAGATCCTCGCCCGGATCAAGACCGCCACCGGCATTTCCATGTCGATCCTGGACAAGCAGCTTGCCGAACTGCGCCGTCGCGTCAACGTCAGCGGCGATCCCAATGCGCGTATCGCCAAACCGGCCTGGTTCAACCGCCTGCGTCAGGACATGGCCGGAACCCCCGAACGCAACGAGGCCAATGTCATCATTGCTCTGACCTCCGATGTCGCCTTCGCGGGCGTGCTCGCCTTCGACGATTTCGCCCAAGAAATCGTGGTGCGGCAACCGCTGCCATGGGACAGCACGACCGGGCCATTTCCCCGGCCCTGGGAGGATGCGGACGACGTCCGCTCCGCCGAATGGCTGCAACTGCGCGGCGTCAACGTCGCCCCCATGGTGGTCGGCCGCGCGATAGGCGCCGTCGCCCGTGACCATCGCATCCACCCGGTGCGTGACTGGCTGGAGCACCTGCGCTGGGACGGCACGCCCCGGATCGAGACCTGGACCAGCACCTATCTCGGGGCCGAACCCACCGCGTTTCACCATACCGTCGGCGCGCTGTGGCTGATTTCGGCCGTCGCCCGCATCTTCCGCCCGGGCGTCAAGGCAGACCACATGCTGATCCTCGAAGGGCCGCAGGGCGCGCGCAAGTCCACCGCATTGAAGGTGCTGGCCGGTGAGGAATGGTTCACCGACGAACTGCCAGAGCTTGGGTCCAAGGATGCCGCCATCCACATGCAGGGCGTCTGGATCGTCGAGATCGCCGAACTCGACGCCATCGGCCGCGCCGAGGTCTCGCGCATCAAGGCGTTCCTCACCCGCACCACCGACCGTTTCCGCCCACCCTATGGCCGCTACACCGTCGAGGTGCCGCGCCAGTGTGTCTTCGCGGGTACGGTCAACCCGGACACCTACCTGCGCGACGAGACCGGCAACCGCCGCTTCTGGCCGCTCCGCTGCGGCACCATCGACATCGCGGCGCTCGCTCGCGACCGCTACCAGCTCTGGGCCGAAGCGGTCCACCACTTCCGCGCCGGGGCGATCTGGTGGATCGACGACCCGGCGCTGCTGGCGGAAGCCCGCGAGGAGCAAGACCGCCGCTACCAGTCCGACGCCTGGGACGACCTGATCGAGCACTGGCTGACACACGAGATCCGCACCGTCTCCGACGGCTTCCCCGACTATGGCAACTCCCGCACCGAGAACGTGCCGCGCCCGGAGCCGCTGCGGGATGTGTCGGTCGGCGAGATCCTCGAGGAGGCCATCGGGCTCGAACCCGCCCGCTGGACGCGAGGCGATCAGATGCGCGTCTCGGCCTACCTCAAGGCGAACGGCTGGGAGCGGTACCGGCGGCGCGACGAGGGCGGGCGCGAGGCGGCACGGGAGTGGCGGTACCGAAAAGGAGCTTGGTAGGCCTGTGCGCCTGGAGCCGATGCCACATCTCAGCGGTTTCATGCCCAGCGGGTGTCAATGGGGGATTCCTTGTCGGGCTAAGGGATGCTAACCTGTAAAAATGTCGCGGCGTCTTTTGGGTTGCTTCTGGCGACCGTATTTCGGGAGCAAGAATACCGTCTTCGTTGGGCGCTCGACCGAAAAGGTGGTGCATCGTGGTGCGTAAGGTCTGACATGGCGCGGAGCGATCTTCTTGTATCCTTGATTCGCGCGGGTGCGACCGGCGATCGAGAGATGCTGCGCTCCACCACCGAAGCGATGGTCGCGGAAGAGCGCGCCAAGAAGCATTTCATCGTGGCCGACCGCATGCAGCGCGCCTTATCGGCCGTCCCGATCACACCTCCTGCCCTTACGGCAAGCTCGCCTCACTTGGCGGATCCGAACGGGCGCGAGGCCATTCTCGAGGTCACGCCGCAGCTCCAGCTCGACGACATCCTGCTTCCTTTGCCAGCAAAAGAAAGTGGCCGCCAGCTTCTTGAAGAGCATCGCAGAGCGGATGTCCTGCGCACGAACGGCTATGAACCACGGCACCGGGTCTTGCTGTCGGGCCCCCCAGGCAATGGCAAGACGTCGTTCGCCGAGGCAGTGGCAGAGGGCCTAGGCCTGCCCTTCTTCGTTGTCAGATATGACGCCTTGATCGGCAGTTACCTCGGTGAGACGAACGCGCGGCTCCGCAAACTCTTTGACTATGTGCGAACGACTCCGAGCGTTCTGTTCTTCGACGAGTTCGATGCCATCGGCAAGGAACGCGGCGATACACATGAAACGGGAGAGATAAAACGGGTTGTCTCTTTCCTGCTCATGCAACTCGATCAGCTTCCCAGCTACGTCATTGTGGTCGCGGCTACCAATCATGGCGAGCTGCTCGATCGCGCTGTCTGGCGCCGTTTTCAGATGCGGCTGGCATTTCCGGCTCCCAAGAAGACCGAGATTGCGGTGTTTCTGGACCGGGTCATTTCGGGCTGGCCAGATGCACCAAAAATGGCGCTGAGCCGACTTGCCGGCCGCCTCGGAAATGTGAGTTACGCAGAAGCTCTCGACTTCTGCCAGAATGTCAGACGGCGGCAGATTCTTGGTTTAGGGGAGGTTTCGGTTGATGAGGCATTGCGCGCGGAACTGGATCTTTGGACTTCGCGCGTCACGCCCGAGTTCATAAATGCCGAGCGATCCAACAAAACCTCTCCTGAGACTGACGCCGAGAGCTGATCAGCCCCGCCCCAAAGGCCGCGCCCGACCCGTTCCCTCGCCAGATGCCTTTCCGCGAGACCGCCAGACCAGCGCGTTCGGCCCAAAGTTCACGCGCCTCGCCGAAATTCTCGCGCGCGGCGATGGGGCGCTTGAACTGCGCGCAGACCCTGCCGGCCTCGCGCCGGAACGGCTGCTGGTGTTCGAAGTCCGCGGCGCGATCAGTTCGTTTGCCGCGTCCATCCGCCAAGTGGGCGGGCTGGAACTGGTGGATGAGGAAGAACTCGACGGCGACGAGGAAGACAAGCAACCCGTCGCCTACCTTCTGGTCCCCGACATGGTGGCCTTGCGAAGCCTTGAATCGCTGTGGCGGCGGTGGCAGGCTGGACAACTGGTCAGAGGGGAAACGCCCTGGGCGAATGTGTTCGAACACCTCAGGGACTTGCGTGCATGGGGGCCAGACGACCGCGTTCAACCGTCAGATCGGACCTTTCTCTCCTCAATTCTCGACGGCCACCAGGACAACGATCTGATCCGACTGGAGATCGAACTGGTTTTCAGGGCCAATGAGGCGGTCGCTCGACTCAGTGAAGAGGAGACGTCACACGCGCTGACGGCGCGAGGGGGCTTGGTCCTGTCTCGCTGCCGCTTGCCCGACATTTCCTACCATGCACTCCTTGCCGATATCCCGGCTTGGGCCGTGCGCGAAATCATCGAACGGCGGATCGCGGGGATCGCTGGTTTGGACGCGGTGATGCACATCCGTCCGCAGTCCGAGGCCACGACCGTCCAGATCGGCGATCCTGAAGACAGCCCGCAGGCCGGGGAGCAGATCGAGGAACTCGGTGAGCCGATTCTTGCGGTGCTCGACGGCGTCCCTGTCAGTGGCCACAGGCGGCTGGCCGCCCATATCGACCTCGACGATCCCTTCGATCTTGAGCCGGACGCCCTCGTGGCGTCTCGGGCGCATGGAACGGCGATGGCATCCCTCGTCATTCACGGGGACCTCAATCGCGGCGAGGCCCCACTGCCGAGAAAGATCCACATGATCCCGGTCTTGGGGAACAATGATGCCTTCCCTCCCGACAGGCTCATTGTCGACATGATCTACCTCGCGGTCACAAGGCTGCGCGAACAGCGCCCCGGGGTCGTGATCGTCAATCTCTCCCTCGGAAATCGATATCGGCCATTCCACAAGCACCTTTCGCCCTGGGCCCGCCTGCTCGACCGCCTAGCCTATCGCTTCGGCCTGCTCTTTGTGGTGAGTGCCGGCAATCAGGTCTTCCCATTCGGCATGCCGGGTTACGCCACCAGCCGGGACTACGAGGATGCCGACGCAGAAAGCCGCGCGAAATCAATGGTTGCTACGCTGCATGGCGTCATGGCGGACCGCCGCCTGCTATCGCCAGCAGAGACGGTGAACGGCATCACGGTCGGTGCTGGAAACGTCGACGCCGTCGGTCCTGCCGAGCGCGGGTTGGCGCGAGCCTTGATCGATCCCTTCCCGGCTCACGTCGCGGCGAACCCATCGAGCAGCCTCGGACCGGGCTTTGCCAGATCGGTCAAGCCGGACATTCTGATGCCCGGCGCCCGCGAACACATGGCCTGTGTCGGCAATCACCGGCACATTGACGTCCGTCCGGCATCGGCCTCGCGCGGAGCGGGGCTCAAGGTTGCGGCGCCGCCAAGGGCAGGTCGAGAGAATCTTGACGGCTATTCGAATGGAACCAGCGCAGCAGCGGCGCTTGCGTCGCGGACGTGTCACCGCATCCACGATGCCCTCGAGGCCGCCTATGGGGACGCGTTTCTGCGCATGCCGCCCTTGCAGCGTGCAGTTCTGCTGAAGGCCCTTCTGGTACATCCGGCCCAATGGCCGAGGGAGACCGCTGAACTCATCAAGAATACCCTCGGCCCCACCGGGCGCGGCCAAGCGTCTAAGCAGAAGGATAACATTCGGCGCTTCCTCGGCTACGGCTATGTCGATTCTGATGACGCGGTGGCTTGTGCTGCGGATCGGGCGACGTTTTTCGCAACAGGGCTCTTGGGGGCCGATCGCATCGCAACGATCGACGTGCCGGTACCTTCGGCAATTGGCGGAAAGGCAAGACCGCACAGCCTGTCAGCAACGGTTGCTTGGTTTTCGCCTGTTGTGCCCGGCCGCAAGAGCTATCGCAGCTGTCGACTGAAGGTTCTCACACCGGTCGAACTCGACGCGCTCGCTGTCTCTGGCGATCGTTGGCATCCAGACGAAAATCAGAGTAATCGCGGGACAGTCAACTCGCGGCGCTGGAGCGGGGCGAATGCGCCGGTCGTCACGCCCAACATGACGATTCCTCTTGTCGTACAGCGCGATCCCGATCAAGGCGCGCCAGTTGATGAGGCGATACCCTTTGGATTAGCCGTGACAATTTCAATGCCGAGTGAAATCGGCATCTACGACGAAGTGCGGGCTCGACTCGCGCCGCTGGTCCAAGCGCGTCCGGCCGGAGGAGCTTGACGCTGCGACGTCGCACAGAAGATTTCCGTATAGAGGCCCACGCTAGCCAGACGCAGCGCGCGACAGCTTGACGGCGTCGCAGATACACGGATGACACTGTCGCCTGCTGAGCATTGAAAGGCAGCATTCCTCCCTCCGCTGCCCGTCCTCAGTTTTTCGGAATCCGCCTGGCTTTCGTCACTGGGTACTGTCCCAACCCCCCTGGTGGTCCCAACCCTGTCCCAACCTTCCGAGGGGGTTGGGGACACGAAAAGGTGTGCAAAAACAACGGTGTCCCCAACCTCACTCCGTGGTCCCAACCTTTTACCATACATTGATGTGGGAGAACGGAAAACGTCGGGACCATGTTTTTCCATACGAAAAGAGAAGGCCCCCCGTTGGGGACACCGAGGTTGGGACCACATCCGGTCAAACCATTGGTGTGGAATGATAAAACCCTGTCCCAACCTCCCCGAAGGTTGGGACCACGCGCCCTGAGGTTGGGACCGGAGCTGAGGTGAGCGTCGATCGCCGCCCGCCGTCGCGCCCGTGGTCGTTTTCGCTTTGGCGCAGACCCGCCGGATGCTAGATATTGCGGTGACCGAAGCCGAAGGCCCACAGCTTGTGAGCCTTCACGATGAACACACCGATCCCCGCGCAGGACGTCCGCCCCGAGCCGGGCGCGATCTCCAGGTCCTGCATCCTCGCGCTCGATCTCGGCACCACGACCGGCTGGGCGCTCCGGACCCATGAAGGCCTGACCACCAGCGGCACCGCGTTGTTCCGCCCGGGCCGCTTCGATGGCGGTGGCATGCGTTATCTGCGCTTCACCAACTGGCTGACGGAGATCGACCGGCTGTCCGGTCCCATCGCCGCGATCTGGTTCGAGGAAGTCAGAAATCACAAGGGTGTCGACGCATCGCATGTCTATGGCGGTCTGATGGCCACCCTGACCGCATGGGCCGAGCTGCGCGGGGTGCCTTATCAGGGCGTGCCGGTGGGCACCATCAAGCGCCACGCCACTGGCCGAGGCAACGCCCCGAAGGAGGCGATGATCGCCGCGGCGCGAGCCCGCGGGTTCTCTCCCGCCGACGACAACGAAGCTGATGCTATCGCGCTCCTGCTGTGGGCCATCGCAACGAATGGGGGTGTCGCATGAGGTGGCATCCCCATGGCTACGGCGGGCACCGCCGCAACCCCGACGAGGTCAAGCGCGACGGCTGGAAGGAACAAGGGCTGCTGGCCGTCGCCATCGACGACGACCGCCTGACCTGGCCCGAACGCGAGCTGGTCCGTCAACTTGGCGAGCGGCTCTATGGCAAGCGGGAACGGGAGGCGCGCCATGGGTGAGTGGACCACAGCGCAGGTGCAGGACCGGCTGGAGCTCGCGGCGGGCGTGATGCGGCAGATGCCGGGCGTGATGCCGCAGGGCTTCTTCAACGCATGGCCCGAGTATTTCCACAGCTTCGCCGACAAGGTCGGCCAGGAGCCGCGGATGCGTCGCCCGAGGCCCAGCCCGCGTCAGATCACGCAGGCCGAGGAGGCGATGCTCTGGCTGCGCTGGCTGGAGAAGAGCGACGCCCGCATCGTCTGGTTGCGTGCCAACGGCGAGCCGTGGAAGAAGATCACCTGGGAGATCGGGCTGAGCCGTCCGGCAGCCAACCGCCACTGGCAGTACGGCGTCGCGCTGATCACCTGGCGGCTCAACGGTCGCGTGCCGTCCTCGCGACGTTCGAAGCGCTTCGTGGTCGAGAATGCCGACCGGCTGTCAAGGAAAATCGTCCTGTGAGGGAATTTTCGGAGAGACATCGGACGGGGTTCACCCTGCCCGCGCCGAGGCCTACAAAAACGATATGCTCGGGAGAGGCGCGCGCGGGACGGCCCGCGCCGCTGGCTTCCGGGGTCCATCTGGAAGCCAGGCCGGAATCCAGATCGGGGTCCGGATGGTTCGAAGGGCGAGTGGCAGGCGGTTGACGGGGGGCGCGCGCAGAGAATGGTTTTCCGGATCAATCGGTGACCGGTCGTCCCTGAGCCAAACCGCCAAGCCATTGTTTTACGGTTCCTTTCCGGGCCGAAACGTATGCTGGCGGGCGAAGCGCGGCATATCGCCAGCGACAGGGCCGATTTTTTGGGAAGCCACCCCGGGTGGAGTCCACCCCCGAAACCACAAATAACCACGCAATAACAACCACTTGGCTGGTGGACTCCGGGGTGGACACCCTGGACCCCGGAGTCCAGCCGGAAGCCCGTGGATGCCCGCATCGCGGAATCCACCCGGGCGGAAGCCGCCCCATCATCGACAGGAACCTGCATGACCCTCAGCTTCGCCCCGGACGCGATCGAGATGTGGCCGCTTGCGCGCCTGCAGCCCTGCGCGAGGAACGCGAAGGTGCATGGCGCCGAGCAGGTCGCCAAGATCGCTGCCAGCATGGCCGAGTTCGGCTGGACCGTGCCGTGCCTCGTGGCCGAGGACGGTGAGCTGATCGCGGGCCATGGCCGGGTGCTGGCCGCCACGCAACTGGGGCTGACGGAAGCGCCGGTGATCGTGCTCGGCCATCTGACCGAGGCGCAGCGGCGGGCCTATCGCATCGCCGACAACAAGCTGACGGAGCTCGGCACCTGGGACGAGGCGTTGCTGTCGGCGGAACTGAACGACCTGCTGGCCGAGGATTTCGACCTGTCGCTGGTCGGGTTTTCCGACGGCGAGTTGGACAAGCTGCTGGCCTTCGTGCCGGAGGGGGACGGCGAGGAAAGCGGCGGCACCAGCGTGCCGCCGGTGACCATCCCCGAGCCGCCGCGCAATCCAGCTTCGCGCACGGGCGATCTCTGGATCCTTGGCGACCATCGGCTGCTCTGCGGGGACAGCACGAACCACGCCGACGTGCGCCGCCTGATGAACGGCGAACGGGCGGTGCTATTCGCCACCGACCCACCGTATCTGGTGGATTACGACGGATCGAACCACCCGACGCGGAATAAAGACTGGTCGGCGTCTTATGGCACCACCTGGGATGACAGCAGCCAAGGCGCGGACCTCTACGACGGTTTCATTGCCGCTGCGGTCGCCGAAGCCATCGCCGACGATGCCGCGTGGTATTGCTGGCACGCCTCGCGCCGCCAGGCGATGCTCGAAGCCTGCTGGGAGAAGGCGGGCGCCTTCGTCCACCAGCAGATCATCTGGGTGAAGGATCGCGGGGTTCTGACCCGCTCGCACTATCTCTGGAAGCACGAACCCTGCTTCATGGGTTGGCGTCGCCCGAACCGGCCGCCGAAGGTGGCCGAGGAAACGCTGCCCTCGACATGGGCGCTGCCCAGCTTCGCCAAGGACGACCGGCCCGACCACCCGACCCCGAAGCCGCTCGACGCGTTCGGCATCCCGATGCGCCAGCATGTTGCGCGGGGCGGCCTCTGCTACGAGCCCTTCTCGGGCTCGGGTTCGCAGATCATGGCGGGCGAGGCCAACGGCCGCCGCGTCTTCGCAATGGAGATTAGCGCGGCCTATGTCGATGTCGCCGTCGAACGCTGGCGGGCCGAGACCGGGCGCGAGGCGATCCTCGATGGCGACGGTCGGACCTTCGCTGAGGTGAGAACCGAGCGGCTGGGGGACGACGCCGAAGCCCGGGCCGATACGCCGGTCAAGGACGCCGCCCCCGAACCCGCGCGAAAGCGCAAGACCGCCGCGTGACATGCATGACCTGGCTTTACGTTCCTCCGGAGACACTTCCGGAGCCGGAGACGCATGCCTCTTCGGCCTCTCCCTCTGCTCCGGCGCAGGCGGTCTCGACCTCGGGCTTGCCATCGCCATCCCCGGATATCGTGCTGTGGGCCATGTCGAACGGGAAACCTTCGCCGCAGCCACTCTCGTGGCGCGGATGGAAGACGCGTCCCTGGATCAGGCTGTTGTCTGGGACGACGTTGGAACCTTCGACGGCGGCCCGTGGCGCGGCGCGGTGGACATCGTCACTGCGGGCTATCCGTGTCAGCCGTTCTCCGTCGCAGGCAAGCGCCGGGGCACGGACGACCCGCGCCACCTCTGGCCGCATGTCGCCCGCATCATCGGCGAGGTCGAGCCACCCTTCGTCTTCCTCGAGAATGTCGCCCATCATCTCCGCCTCGGCTTCCCCGAAGTCGCCGCAGGACTGGTCCGCATGGGCTACAAGCTTGCGGCAGGCCTCTTCACGGCGGCGGAAGTCGGCGCGCCCCATCGACGAGAGCGGCTCTTCATCCTCGCCATCCGCGAAGGGGACGAGTTGGCCGACCCCGCGCGCCTGCTCTGGGACCCGTTCGAGCGGCGGCAACCGGACGGAGATGCTGCGGCTCTGGCCGACACCGATGGCGAACGACGGTTGCAAGCCGAGCGCGGGCAACCGCAAGACGGCCGATCTGACCCATTCGGCGGGGATGTGGATGACGCCGACGGCCCGGGACCACAAGGATGGCGCGACGAGCCTGGCGAACACGCCGGTGAACGGCCTGCTTGGCCGCCAGGTCCTGGTGACGCCAGCGGTTGGCGCGCCTTCCTGCGACACGCCCCGGACCTCACATGGGCACTCCGATGTCAACGGTTGGCATTTGGTCACATGATTACGCTCCGTCTGTTTCAGGATCCGAGGTCCGAGCCCGAATGCATGACGCGGCCCGGTTCCGGGCACGATCAACCTCACATACGGTCGCGCAGGTGCCCTGTCGGGCGGTCGGCGCGGTCCAGAATTCCGCTTGCGGCGGGCTGGGCTCGAGCGGATGAGACCAATCTTGAACACGGTTCTTGTCAGACCAGGGTCCGGCCCGGTTCATCCACCCGGATCCGGCGAGGCTGATCGGGCCCCGTCGAATTTCGAAAAAAGGATGTATCAGGTCAGGCGGGTTTCATCGCGGCACCCTCGATCACGACACCCGTGGCGACGTATTTCCAGAGTGCAACCAGCAGCTTTCGCGCCAGCGCCACGATGGCGGGTTTGCGCGAGCGGCCACCCTGATGCGCCACCCTGTCGCGAAACCACTGCGTCAACGCCGATGTCGGCTGGTGCTGCAGCCAGAGCCAGGCCAGCTGGATCATCGTGGTGCGCAGCCGCGGATTGCCGGCTTTCGACACGCCTTGTTCCTGGTCGACCGCTCCGCTCTGCCACGGCGTCGGCGCCAGACCCGCATAGGCGGCCACCTGCCTTCGGTTGTCGAAGTGACGATAGAGCCCCTCCGACCAAAGCAGCATGGCGAATTCCGGGCCGATCCCCCTGATCTCCAGCAGCCGCGCGGCCGAGGCGGGCAGCGCGGCCTCCCGGGCCTGTGCCAGTTCGGCATCGCGCTCGGCCTCCACCGCCTTGATCTGCGCCAGCAGCAGTTCCAGCCGGTCGAGCTCGCGCAGGATCTGCGCCGTCAGATGCCGCGGGAGTTCCCGGCCGTCCCCGGTCCGCAGCTCTTCCAGCCGCTTGCGACGATCGCGCCGCAGCGGCTCATATCCGCTCACGCCTTGCGCGAAGAGCAGCCCCTTGATGCGGTTGACATGCGCAACACGCTCGCCGGTCAGGGTCTTGCGCTCGCGCATGATCCGGCGCGCGTCCTCCTCAGCGGGCGACGGGGCCCGGACCATGGCGCAGACCCGCGGCTCTGCCCGCTTGAAGGCCAGCAGCGCCCGCACCAGTGCCTCGCCGTCGATCCTGTCGGTCTTGGCGCGCCGCCGCCGACGCGAGGTCGCGATCGAGGCCGGATCGACGACATGGCTCTCGATGCCTTCCTTCACCAGCGCGCGGTGGATCCAGAAGCCGTCGAGACCCGCCTCCTGAATGGTGACGATCGGGAAATCCCGTCCCGTGCGCGCCTTCGCTTTCGCTACAAGAAGCCGGAAACGCTCCATGAGCCCCGCAATGTCGCCGCCCGGCACGCTGTGCTTCGACATCTTCTCGCCGCCGCCGGGCGACAGCGACGTGACGACCCAACGCGATCGGCTGAGTTCCAACGAGACGAAAATCGCGCCAAGATCGGTGCGGATCGCGGCCGGCGTGATGATCGCGGGGGAAGGCTTGTTCATGGCTGTCTCCTGTGCAGATGGGTGTCTGAGCAACCCCACTCTGCCAGAGCGCCGGTCGCGGTCCACCGCCCATGGAATCTTGAACCCGCTGTTCGTCGAGGCGCTGATGGGCTGGCCCACCGGGTGGACCGGCTTCGGCTCTGTGGCAACGGCGTGGTCCCGCTGGTTGCAGCGTATGCGCTCCGAACTCTGGCGGCTGAACTGCTGGCCGATGGATGAGGCCGCGACATGAAGCAGTCGCGCCTCATGTCGCTGGTCGAATCCGTCGCCAATGTGATCGTCGGCTACGGCGTTGCGGTCGTCACGCAGATCCTGATCTTCCCGGTCTTCGGGCTGCACACGACGCTGGCGCAGAACCTGAAGATGGGCGCGATGTTCACGGTAGTGAGCATTGCACGCTCCTTCGTCCTGCGAAGGGTGTTCGAGGCGATCCGGGGGCGATAGTGACGGTCAGATTGGCGGACGAAGCGGTCGTTTGCGGTCTGCCAGTGCGACTGACGCGCGCACTGGCAGATAGCGTCAAGTCAGAGTCTGAAGGCGCACCTCACCGGCATTCAGGAAGCAGGCTTTTGAGAAGATGCCGGAAGGGATTGGATTGGGAAGGCGAAGGTCGGCAATGCCCGGCACAGCCGTGACCTCGGGTTCGTAGGACCGGTCGATCTGCGAGATCACTCCCAGAATGACACCGGTGCTGCGTGTGAATGCCTGCAAGACCTTCATCTGTTCCGAAAGCGGGGGCTTTGTCCTCTGCTGATCGAGGATCTGCAAATAATCGATGACAGCCACAGTGCCCCTTGGTGCGCCCAACAGATGCTGGACGATGCTGTCGGCGCAGATATCGTCTGAGGTGACGATTTCGGGCATGAGTTCGGGCAACGGGTCGGCAAGTGCGCGGAACTGCTCGATCGCCTCGCGTTCAGTGTATTCCAGCGTGAAGAGGACGCTTCGCCGCCCTGCGTGGGCAGTATCGAGCAGCAGCTGCAATCCAAGCCGCGTCTTACCTTGCCCGGGACGGGCAGCGATCAGGAGCATATCGCCATATGCAAGCTCTTGCAGCAGTGGGTCCTCATTGGAACCCGCCTGGACGCGTGATGCCAGCAGGCTCCATGCAGTGAAGCCTTCGTCAATGGCAACACGGTCCTGTGCTAAATGCAGAGGAATTTTCTCATGACGGGCCAAGAGCTTGGCACGCCGTTTCAACTGATAGATCGGTGCGGACAGTCGCATCACGGAACCTCCATATCGAGCCGGAAACGCAACCCCTCCTTATGCGAACGCTCGAACAGATGGTTCGATGATCTCAGTCACCCCGTATGTGCAATACTTCCCCATCTGGAGGGGGGAGGCGCGGGTCAAGCCTAACGACAATATTATTCATGATCAGGGAGCCACGCAACCCGTTCGTCCGCTTCGGGCTCTTCGCGTCGATTGCCTGCCACCGCTGAATGAGCAACCGCCGCCCAGCAGGACGGCGGCCTGATCGAGTTCGTGGCCTACCCCTTAGCCCTCGGCGATCATGTAGCAGCGCCCGCGTCCTGCGACCTTCTCGGAGGTGATGGTGAGTCCGAGTTTCTTCTTCAGCGCGCCGGCCATGAAACCCCTCGCGGTATGAGGTGCCCATTGCGTAGCGTCCACGATCTCGTCGATGGTGGCGCCGCCCTCGGCCTTCAGCATGGCGATGACCGCCTCCTGCTTGGTGCCGCTGCGGCGGCGAGCGGGCACGGGCGCAGGTTCGGCCGCCGGCAGCTCCTCCGGATCATCCGTGATTCCGAGAGTGCTGTAGGCCAGCGACGTGGCGCGCAGGGTGATAGGGCCGCGCTCCTCGTCGTGCCGCCAGACCGTGTTGAGGTCGGTGGCGGCGACCTCTTCGATCAGCCCACGCTTGAGCAAGCTCTTGCAGACATTGCCGACGGCGCCGCCCTTGAGGTTGGCGGTGACGGGGAACAGCATCCCGTCCTCGCGCGCGCAGGCGGCGGACAAGATTACGGCTTGGGTGTCGGACAGCTGGATCTGGGTCATGGGGGCGTCTCCGTGTTCGGGGCCGCGACCGTCGTGGCCCTCCTACGACCCCGAGCCGCGCTGGGCGCGGCAGGAGTTCCGGCGGTGCCGGATGTCAGCGGGCGTGCTCGCCCTCGCCGAAGGCGCTGTCGGTGATCTCGCGCAGCTTGGCGCGGTAATGGTTCAGGGTGCCGACGTCGCCCCAGTCGATCTCGTCGGGGTGGGTCTCGAAGTGGTCTGCGCTGAGGGCGGCGAGCCGCTCCAGCATCGCCTCGATCTCGAACTTTGCGGCGAGGAAGGCGTCGAGGGCCTTGGTGTTGTCCGGTGGGCGGCGGGTCATGGTGGTGGCTCCGTTTTGAGTTGCTACGTTCCTGTGCAATCAGAATCGCTCCGCCACGCCCGAAAGTGTAGGCAATTCAGAGCCATATGATTGCTTTCTGGCCGACACCATTCAGATCAGCTGCAGGCTGGCCAGCATGGTGCTGGCGGCCACAAGCTCGGTGGTCGGCAGTTCGATCTTGATGTGCGAGATCACGTCCGAGGCTTCAGCCGCAATGCCCTCATCGCGCAGCGCGGCCTCGATCATGCGGGCGGCAGCTTCGGGACCCTTGAGGTTCAGCGGATCCGGCAGTGCAGTGTGATCGATGCGGATGGTGGTAGTGGCAGTCATGTGGGTGTCCTTTCAGGTTTGGGTTTCGACAGCGCCAGCGCGGCGTCCGGCGTCATAGGCCTCGACGAGCGCGTCGCGGATGGCCCAGACGGCGACATCGTGGAAATCGAGCCGGTCGGAGTTCCGGGTCTCGATCGTCTCGAGGAAGAAGCGGCGCTGTGCGATCTCCAGGATCAGCGCGTCGCGGGCGGCGGCGGGGTCGGTCTTGTGGCGGGGCATGGCAGGTTCCTCGGGTGAGTTGCATCGTCCTTCTGGACACACGTTCCCTCAGTCCGCCGTGCTTATCAACTCGATAAGCGCATGATTCAGAATGATAATCGGAGCCGTCGATGCAGGGCATGAGCGAGCGCCAGTACGCCGCCCATGTCGGGCTGTCGCGGGGCGCGATCCAGAAGGCGAAGACGGCCGAGCGGCTGGTTCTCTATCCCGACGGCAGCATCAACGCGGCCGCCAGCGACGCCCGGCGCGCGGAAACAACCGATCCGTCCAAGACGAGGGTGAGCGTGGACCGTGGCGCCAGTGGCGCCACGCAAGCCCCGCGAACGCCCGCGCCGAAGCTGAAACCCGTCCCCGAGGCGGCAGTGGCGGCCGTGGGCGACACGCTGCGCGAACAGGGTCTGGCGGTCCCGGCGGTCGGCGGCGGCACGACCTTTCTGCAGGCCAAGACCGCGAACGAGGTGCTGAAGGCGCAGGAGCGGCGCATCCGGCTCCAGAAGCTGAAGGGGGAATTGATCGAGCGGGCCCGCGCGCTGGCGCTGGTGTTCCGGCTGGCACGGGAGGAACGGGACGCGTGGGTGAACTGGCCCGCGCGCGCGGCCGCGCTGATGGCGGCCGAGCTCTCGGCCTCGTGCAGCGACGCGACGGGCCAGCAGATCACCGTGGAGCCAGCCGCGATGCAGAAGGTGCTGGAGAGACATGTACGCGCCCACCTCGACGAACTCGCCGAGGTCCGGCCCGACTTCAGGTGATGATGATGGCCTGACGGACTTCGACGGCGCGGGCGAGATCCTGCGCGCCTGGGGCAACGGGCTGCGGCCCGACCCGGACCTGACCGTCTCGCAATGGGCGGACCAACACCGGACGCTATCGAGCCGGGCTTCCGCCGAACCGGGGCGGTATCGGACGGCACGCACGCCCTACATGCGCGAGATCATGGACAACCTCTCGCCCGCGAGCCCTGTGCAGCGGGTGGTGTTCATGAAGGCGGCTCAGGTCGGCGCCACGGAAGCGGGCAACTGCTTTATTGGCTTCGTGATGCATCATGCGCCGGGTCCGATGCTGGCGGTCCAGCCGACCGTGGAACTGGCCAAGCGCAACTCGCGCCAGCGGATCGACCCGCTGATCGACGAAAGCCCGGATCTGCGGGAGCGGGTGAAGCCCGCCCGGTCGCGCGACGCGGGCAACACGATGCTGTCCAAGGAATTCGCGGGCGGCATCCTGATCATGACCGGGGCGAACTCGGCGGTCGGGCTGCGGTCCACCCCGGCGCGCTACATCTTCCTCGACGAGGTCGACGCCTATCCGGCCTCGGCCGACGAGGAAGGCGATCCGGTCACGCTGGCCGAGGCCCGGTCGCTGACGTTTGCGCACCGGCGCAAGGTGTTCCTGGTCTCGACGCCGACGATCCGGGGGCTGAGCCGGATCGAACGGGAATACGAGGCCAGCGACCAGCGCCGGTTCTTCGTGCCGTGCCCGCATTGCGGTCACGCGCAATGGCTGCGTTTTGAGCGGCTGCGCTGGCAGAAGGGGCGGCCGGAGACGGCGGAATATCACTGCGAGGGCTGCGAGCGGCCCATCGGCGAGCATCACAAGACGGCGATGCTGGAAGCGGGCGAATGGCGCGCAACGGCTGTTGCCGCCGATCCGACCACGGTCGGGTATCACCTCTCGGCGCTCTATTCGCCGGTGGGCTGGCTGAGTTGGGAGCGGATCGTGCGGTCATGGGAAGCAGCCCAAGGGTCGGACGAGGCGATCAAGGCGTTCCGCAACACGATCCTCGGCGAGACATGGGTCGAGACCGGCGAAGCGCCGGACTGGCAGCGACTGGCGGACCGGCGCGAAGCATGGCCAGCGGGCACGGTGCCTGCGGGCGGGTTGTTCCTGACCGCCGGGGCGGACGTGCAGAAGGACCGGATCGAGGTCGATGTCTGGGCCTGGGGGCGCGGGCTGGAGAGTTGGCTGATCGATCATCTGGTCCTCGAGGGCGGGCCCGGCGATCCGGCCTGCTGGCAACGGCTCACCGATCTGCTCGGCCGCACATGGGCGCATGCCTGCGGCCAGCACATGACGCTGGCGCGGCTGGGCGTAGACACCGGCTACGAGACCTCGGCGGTCTATGCCTGGTCGCGGCAGGTGGGGTTTGCGCAGGTGGCCCCGGTGAAGGGAGTCGAGGGCTTCAACCGGTCGAGCCCGGTCACTGGCCCGACCTATGTGGATGCCACCATCGCGGGCAAGCGCCTGCGCCGGGGCGCGCGGCTCTGGACGGTGGCGACCTCGACCTTCAAGACCGAGACCTATCGCTTGCTGCGCCAGGACCGGCCGACGAAGGAAGAGATCGAGGGCGGTGCCTCGTTCCCGCCCGGCACGATCCATCTGCCGGACTGGGCCGACGGAGAATGGCTGAAGCAGCTGACCGCCGAGCAACTGGTGACCGTGCGCACCAAACGCGGCTTTGCCCGGCTGGAATGGCAGAAACTGCGCGAGCGCAACGAGGCGCTGGATTGCCGGGTCTATGCCCGCGCCGCCGTGTGGATCCTCGGGGCTGACCGCTGGGCCGAGGCGCGGTGGGACGATCTGGAGGCCCAACTCGGGGTCACGGCACAAGACACGGTTGATGGTGGGGCCGGAAACACCACACCCGTTTCACGGCGGACGGCGCCGCGCCGGCGCACGGTGCGCTCAAACTACATGAGGTGATCCATGGCCACGGCAGGTGAACTCCGCGCCCGGCGCGAAGCGCTGGCCGCGCAGAGGTCCTCGGGCGTGGCGCGGGTCAGTTATGACGGCAAGACCGTCGACTATCGCAGCGTCGCCGAGATCGACCGGGCCATCGAGGCGCTCGACCGCGAGATCGCGGCGGCCGAGGGGCGGCGGATCGTGCGCCAGGTCCGGGTGACGACGGCGAAGGGTCTGTGAGCATGGGGCTGTTCGATCTCTTCCGCCGTCCTGCGCGGGGCGATCCTGCGTCATCCGGGCTTACGCGGCTCCCCCGGAGCCACGGTCCCTCCGGACTGCGCGCCCGGCTCGAAGGCGCGATGGCGAAGCGCAGGCTGCGCGGCTGGAACCCGCCCTTGGAGAACATCAACGCGCTCGTTGCCTCGGGTGGGCCGCGTCTGCTGGCGCGCTCGCGCGAACTGGTGGTCACCAACGGTTATGCCGCCAATGCCTGCGAGGCGTTTGCCTCGAACCTCGTCGGCGACGGGATCAAACCCTCGTCGCTGATCGGGGATCCGGACCTGCGCGACCGGGTGCAGCGGCTGTGGCTGGCCTGGACCGACGAGGCGGATGCCGACGGGCTGACCGATTTCTACGGGCTGCAGGCGATGGTGGCGCGCGAGATGTTTGTGGCGGGCGAATGCTTCGTGCGGCTGCGCCCGCGCCGGGCCGAGGATGGCTTGCTGGTGCCGTTGCAGGCGCAGCTTCTGCAGTCCGAGATGCTGCCCTTCGAGAAGACGGAAGTCCTGCCCTCGGGCAACCGCATCCGCTGCGGCATCGAGTTCGACCTGATCGGGCGGCGGGTCGCCTATCATTTCCGCCGCCGCCATCCGGGCGACAGCACCGACCGGGGGGCGGCGATCCCGGAGACGGTGCGCGTGCCGGCGGCGGACGTGCTGCACGTCTATCGCCCGATCGACGCGGGCCAGATCCGGGGGCTGCCGCACATCGCGCCAGCCATGGTGCGGCTGTTCCTGCTCGATCAGTATGACGATGCGGAACTCGACCGGAAGAAGACGGCGGCGATGTTCGCGGGCTTCATCACCAAGACCGCCCCGGAAGAGCCGTTGATGGGTGAAAGTGAGGCCGATCTCGACGGTTCTGCCATCGCCAGCCTCGAGCCCGGCACGATGCAGGTGCTGCTGCCGGGGGAAGACGTGAAGTTCTCGTCGCCGGCGGACGTCGGCGGCGGCTATGAGGCGTTCCAGTACCGCACGTTGCTCAGCGTCGCGGCCTCGCTGGGCCTGCCCTATCATCTGGTGACCGGCGATGTGCGGCAGGCCAACTATTCCTCCTTGCGCGCCGAACTGGTCGAGTTCCGGCGCCGCGTCGAGCAGTTGCAGCACGGGGTGATCGCGCATCAGCTCTGCCGCCCGGTCTGGGCGCGCTGGCTGGAGACGGCGGTGCTCTCGGGCGCGCTCGATCTGCCGGGCTTCGCGGGCCATCCGGCGCGCTACCGCCCGGTGCAATGGATCCCGCCGCGCTGGGACTGGGTCGATCCGCTGAAGGACATCCAGGCGCAGGTGCTGGCGATGGAGGCCGGGATCATCTCGCGGCGCAAGGTGGTCGAGGCCACCGGCTACGACGTCGAGGAAATAGACCGCGAGAACGCGGCCGACGCGGCCCGCGTCGCGGCGCTCGGCCTGCGCTATCGCACCAGCCCCGGAGAGACGCAGGGCGCGCGGGCGACCCCGGCGCAATTGCCGGATGCGGGCAGCGGCGCAGGCAGCGGCTCTGGTCCAAGCGCTGACGGGACATCTGAAGAGGAGTGAAAGCATGGCCAGCTGGTATGCGATCCGCGCCCGAGCCACCGGCGCGGAAGTGGCGATCTATGACGAAATCGGCGCGCATGGCGTCTCGGCCAAGGGCTTTCTGGCCGAGCTCGGCGCGCTGCCCGAAGGGACGCCGATCGATCTGCGCCTCAACAGCCCCGGCGGGTCGGTGTTCGACGCGGTCGCGATCCACAACGCGATCAGGCGGCACGAGGGGACCGTCACGGTCTGGATCGACGGCATCGCCGCCTCGGCGGCGTCCTATGTCGCCATGGCGGGCGACGAGATCGTCATGCCGGAAAACGCCTTCCTGATGATCCACGATCCCGCCGGCCTCGTCATGGGCACCGCCACCGACATGCGGGCGATGGCCGAGGCGCTCGACAAGGTGGGCGACAGCCTCGCCGCGGGCTATGCCGCGAAATCCGGCCGGACGGCCGAGGAGATCGCGGCGCTGATGGCCGCCGAGACCTGGCTCGATGCGACCGAGGCGCTGGCGCTCGGCTTTGCCGACCGGCTGGCCGAGCCGGTGCGGATCGCCGCCAGCTTCGACATCGGCCGCTTCCGCAACGCGCCGCCCGCGCTGATCGAGGCGGTGGAGGCCGAGGCGGTGGAGGCCGAAGGCCAGGACGGCACGGAAACCGTTCCGGAGGGGAACGGTTCCGACGGCGATCCCGCTGCCAGCCCTGTCGGACCGCAAGACCCGGCAGGCGAGGCCAGCGCCGATGGTCGATCCGACGATACCGAGGGGCATGTCGTGTCCGGCAACATGCCCCCGCCGCCGCCTCCCGCGCCACCCGATCCCGCGGCGATCCGCGCGGACGCCATGGCGCATGCCCGCGCCGTCGTCGATCTCTGCCGCCTTGCCGGGCAGCCGCAAATGGCCGGGCGCTTTCTGGAAACCGACGCGGACCTCGACGAGGTCCGCGCCGCCCTCATCGCTTTGAGGTCCGAGGCAGGGCCCGAGATTGCCGGGCATCACCCGCAGCCCGGCCGCCCGTCGAACACCCGTCCCTGGGGCGAGATCGTCGCCCGCACCTTCCGCCTGAAAGGATAACCCCGTGCCCACGCTCACCGAGACCACCCATCCCGGCGGCTTCCTCGTCTGGGAGGCGTTCCGCGATTACACCCGCGAGACCATCACCGTCGCCTCCGGCGCGTTTGAGCCCGGCACCGTGCTCGGCAGGATCACCGCGTCGGGCAAATACGCCGCGCACGATCCCGCCGCCATCGATGGCACCGAGACCGCCGTCGCCGTGCTCTGGGGCAAGGCCGACGCGAGCGCGGGCGACGCGCCCGCCGTCGCCCTGGTCCGCGGCCCCGCCATCGTCAACCGCAACGATCTCGTTTTTGCAGGCACGCCCAGCGAGGCCGAGATCGCCGCCGCCCATGCCGCCCTGCTGGCGGCGGGCATCCTCGTCCGCTGATCAAACTCTCAAGGAGGCACGCACAATGGCCACCATGGACATCTTCGAAGGCGATGCCTTCACCATCATCGAACTGACCCGCGCGCTGGAGAACATCCCCTTCAAGCCCGCGATCCTGTCGGGGACGGGCCTGTTCTCGCCGCGCGGCGTGCGCGCCCGCACCGTGGTGATCGAGAGCCGCGACGGCACGCTGTCGCTGATCCCGTTCTCGGAACGCGGCTCGGCCTTCGAGCAACAGGTGCCCGAGCGCCGCGACATGCGCGCCTTCGTCTGCCGCCAGTTCAAGAAGCAGGACGTGCTCTGGGCATCCGAGATCCAGGGCATCCGCGACTTCGGCTCGGAAAGCGCCACCCAGCAGATCCAGAGCGAGGTCGCGCGCAAGCTCGGCCGTCTGCGCCAGGACGCCGAGGCGACGTTCGAATATCACCTGCTGAACGGCATTCAGGGCATCGTGAAGGATCCGAAGGACGGCGCCACGGTGATCAACTACTTCACCGAGTTCGCGATCACCCCGGCGGCAGAGATCGACTTCGATCTCGACAACGCCACCCCGGCCTCGGGGGCGCTCCGAAAACTCAGCCAGGCGCTGATCGAGAGCGTCGAGGACAGCATGGGCGGGCTCGCCGCCGGGGCCGTGCAGGTGCGCGCCGAATGCGGCTCGGCCTTCTTCGCCGATCTCGTCGCCCACAAGGAGGTGCGCGAGACCTATCTCAACACCGCCGCCGCCGCCGATCTGCGCGGCCGCGTGGCCGACGAGGTCAGCTTCGGCGGCATCACCTTCCGCCGCTACCGCGGTGGCGCCGGCTTCGGCGTGCCGACCGACAAGGCCTTCTTCTATCCCGAAGGGGTCGAGGGGCTCTTCGAGATCTACCACGCCCCCGCCGACACCTTCGAGACGGTGAATACCCTCGGCCTGCCGCTCTACGCCCGCACCATCCCCGACCGGGACCGCGACGAATGGGTGCGCCTCGAGATCGAGTCGAACCCGCTGCCGATCTGCACCCGCCCGCAGGTGCTGCGCCAGGCGCGGCGGACGTGATGAATGCCGTCGCTTCCGCGCTCGACGCGCTCTTTGCCGATGCCAACATCGGCCGCGACGCGGTCTACATCGCCGACGGCGGCGCGCCCGTGCTGGTGCGCATCGTCGCCCGGCGTGCCGATGCCATCACCGGCTTCGGCGATGCGCGGCTCTGGTCGGAAACCACGCGCGTCGACCTGCGCGCGGCGGAGGTGCCGAACCCGCGCCCCGGCGACCGGATCGAGATCGACGGCGACGCCTTCCTCATCCAGGGCGAGCCCCTCCGCGACCGTGAGCGGCTGATCTGGACCGTCGATCTGAGGCCTGCGTGACCCCGATGAAGCTGAAGCTCGACATCGATCCCGACATCGTCGCGATGATGGCGGCCGAAGTCGCGGCGGGCGAGCGCGCGGTGACGGCCGCCATGCGTGAGGCCGGGACCGGGCTCAAGACCGCCTGGCGGTTGCAGATCACCGGCGCGGGGCTTGGGCCCCGGCTGGCCAATTCCATCCGGAGCCAGAATTTCCCTAGATCGGGCGAAAGCCTCGATGCCGCCGCGCTGGTCTGGTCGAAGGCGCCGGTCATCGTCGGCGCGCATGACACCGGCCCGCTGATCCGCTCGAAGGCAGGCTTCTGGCTGGCGATCCCGCTGCC
This sequence comes from Roseovarius sp. MBR-6, assembly GCF_040547525.1. Classification (NCBI taxonomy): domain Bacteria; kingdom Pseudomonadati; phylum Pseudomonadota; class Alphaproteobacteria; order Rhodobacterales; family Roseobacteraceae; genus Roseovarius; species Roseovarius sp. MBR-6. The sequence continues at coordinate 281,320 of NZ_JBEPPW010000003.1, forward strand.
TGCCGCTGGCAAGTCCCTCCGCGGCGGAAGGATCACCCCCGGCGAATGGGAGCGGCGGCGCGGCCTGCGCCTGCGCTTCGTCTATCGCCGCACGGGCCCAAGCCTGCTGGTCGCCGAGGGGCGGCTGAACACCAAGGGTCAGACGGTCGTCTCGCGCTCGAAGACCGGCCGAGGCAAGGTCACCGCGCCGATCTTCCTGCTGGTGCCGCAGGTCAAGCTGCCGAAGCGGCTGGATCTGGCGCGGGACGCGGAGCGGGCGCATGAAGGCCTGCCGGGGCTGATCGTGGGGAAGTGGGTGGAGGTGCGAATTCGATGAATGTCACAGTTACGGACATAGCCGCCCTTGGATGAATGTCAGCACCAGGTAGGATACCGGCAAGGAGCTTGAATTCAGTTGCCCGTTGCCACTCCCGCCCGCACTGGTTCCGGGTTCAATTCATGCTTGAGCCACGCGATGAGCGTCCTGACCCTTGGTCTTTCAAAGGTCTGCGGCAGGGCAACAGCATAATAGGCAAACTGTGTCGGCCAGCTGATATCCAACGCCTGCACCAACCGGCCCGATGCCAGATGCTCGCGCACGTAAACATCGCTCAGCAAAGCCAGTCCCTGCCCTTCGATCGCCGCCCGGACAGTCAGGAAGCCGTCCTTGAACACTGTGCCATACCGCGCACAACCGTCATCAATTCCCTGAGCGAGGAACCAGAGCGACCAGTCCTTGCCCGTCGCGTCGGGAAGCAATGTGTAGCGGAGACAATCGGCAGGGGTTTTCAGCGGTCCTTTCTTGCGGAGCAGATCCGGGTTTCCAACCAAGAAGAGTTCGGGCGAACACAACCATTCCGAGATCAGGCCCGGATAGTCACCGAGCCCATGGCGGATGGCCAGATCGACAGGCTCGCTCTTGAGATCGACCAGGCGATTTTCGGTTTCGACAGACAGGTGGATGGATGGGTGCTGGTCCGAGAATTTCCCCAGACCGGATACAAGCGCCGAATAGGCAAACATCGGGGCTGCGTTGATCCGAATGGCATTTCTGGGGTCGGCGAAGTGTTTGCGATGGGCCGCTTCGATCGCCGTGAAGGCGGCGCCGATCTCCGATTGCAGCTCCTCACCCGCTGCGGTCAGGGCAATGCCCTTTTTGCTGCGGGTGAACAGGCGAAGACCGTGGCGCTCTTCCACCGCATGTATGCGCTGGCTGATCGCGCCGGGGGTCACCCCAAGCTCATGGGCGGCATCCTGCATCGTGCCGGTCCGGGCGACGACGTAAAACGTGTAGAGATCCTGAATCCGTATAGCCATAGTTCACTTTAGGGTGGCTAAAGTGATTTGGCCAGTTTCTCGTTAGGCATGATGCGCGGTTCACGGCATTTCGGTCGGACAAGGAGAGCCCCATGTCTGACACGATCACCCCCCATTCCCGCCAGAAATGGACGGTCGTTGCCTTCGGGTTTCTCGCCCTGTCACTGGCGTTTTCAGGCCGCGCCGCGCTTGGGTTGATCATGCCGGTCTGGCAGGCGGAGTTTGGGTGGTCGAGTGGCTATGTGTCGGGGGTGGGAGCCACCGCCCTGGTGGTCATGGCTGTCATCGCGCCCTTCGCAGGCCGCCTGGTGGATCGTCGCGGGCCGCAATTCACCTTGAACCTCGGCATGGGCCTGCTGGGTATCGGCTGTGCGATTGTGGCTCTGATGGACGGCAAGGCGATGTTTGTCATCGGCTTTGCGGGGTTTTGCGCCGTTGGCTTCGGGATCGTCGCCACCCATGTTGTGGCAACAGCCGTGACCCGGAGTTTTTCCGCCAATCGTGGGTTGGCCACGGGCATCGCGACATCCGGCGCGACGGGCGGCCAGTTCCTCATTGTCCCGCTCATCGCCGCCCTACTGGCCTTCGCCAGTTGGCGGTGGAGTTTTGGGGCGCTGGCCCTGGCAAGCCTTGCCCTGATCCCCTGCATCAGGATGAGCCTGCGCGCCGCTGCGCCCTCGGACGCAGCGCGGGAACAAGACCCGGCCGCGTCCGGGATGGCCGCCGACCTCGCCCTGATCCTCCGGCGCCCGGCGTTTCATCTGTTGTTCTGGAGCTTTCTGATCTGCGGTTTCACGACCACCGGGGTCATCGAGACGCATCTGCTGCCCTTCGCCTCGTTCTGCGGCTTTCCTCCGATCCCCAGTGCGACGGCCTATGGAGTCTTGTCTCTGATCAATCTTGTCGGCATGATCGCCGCCGGCTGGCTGAGCGACCGGGTGAACCGCCCGGTGCTTCTGGCCGCCATTTACCTGGCGAGGGCGCTCACCTTCATTCTTCTCGGCAATCTGCCCGGCACATCTGTCGAAATGCTGTTCGTGTTTGCCATCCTGTTCGGCGCGGTGGATTACGCGACGGTGCCCGTGACCGCCAGTCTGGTGGCCAGCCATGTCGGGATCAAGGTAATGGGCCTGGCAATGGGAATGATCTCGGCCGGACACGCCATCGGGGGCGCCATGGGGGCCTGGCTTGGTGGCTTCGTTTTCGACACAACGGGCGGCTATGGCATCTTGTGGACGGGATCTCTGTGGCTTGCCGTCGGGGCGGGTGTGCTGGTGCTGCTTCTGACGGCGCAGCCGGTATCCAGGCCCGTCGCGCAAGCATAAGGCGGACCTTGGACATAGTCGGCAAACGTCATGGCCGGGTTCGACTCGACCTTTGCCACATCGAACAAATCCAGATCTGAGTGCACATGCCCACCCCTCGCGAAACCATCCTCGCCGCGCTGCATGCGCGGCTTTCGGCGCTGCCCGCCACCGCCCTGCGCGGCGACGTGCTGCCCGAGCGTGTCCCGACCGATGGCCTGCTGATCCTGCGCGACGGCGAGCCGGGGGAGCCAGAGGTCACGCTGTCGCCGCTCGCCTACCACTACCAGCACCGTGCCGAGATCGAGGCGGTCGTGCAGGGCGCCGACCGTGACGCTGCCTTCGACACGCTGACCGCCAGCATCGGCTCGGCGCTCGCTGCCGACCGCACGCTGGGCGGGCTCTGCGACTGGGTCGAGGCGGAAGCGCCACGGCCCGTCGATCTGCCGGTCGAGGGCGCTGCCAGCCTGAAGGCCGCCGTGATCCCGGTGGTGCTGCACTATTCCACGGCCGACCCGCTGGCCTGACCCAACCGACCACAGGAGACAACGATGGCACGAGCCCAGGGGGCGCGGGCGCTGATGGCGCTTGCGTTCGAGACGACCTATGGAACGCCGCCCGCCAGCGGCTTCACCCGCATGCCCTTCGCCAGCACCTCGCTCGGCGCGGAGCAGCCGCTGCTGAACTCGGAGCTTCTCGGCTACGGCCGTGACCCGCTTGCGCCGATCAAGGACGCGGTGACGGCCGACGGCGACGTCGTGGTGCCGCTCGACGCCGAGGCCTTCGGCTTCTGGCTGAAGGCGGCCTTCGGCTCACCCGCGACGACGGGCACTGCGCCGGGGCCGTTCACCCACGAGTTCCAGTCGGGCGCCTGGACCCTGCCCAGCCTCTCCATCGAGACCGGCATGCCCGAGGTGCCGCGCTATGCCATGTATTCCGGCTGCGTGCTCGACCAGATCAGCTGGCAGGTGCAGCGTTCCGGCCTGCTGACCGCGACGGCCCGGCTGGTGGCGCAGGGCGAGACGGTCGGGACCACGACGAGCGCGGGGACACCCGCCGCGCTGGAGCTCAAGCGCTTCGGCCATTTCAACGGGGCGATCAAGCGCAATGGCGCCTCGCTCGGAAATGTTGTCTCGGCTGAGATCACCTATGCCAACAACCTCGACCGGATCGAGACCATCCGCTCGGATGGCCGCATCGACGGCGCGGACCCCTCCATCGCAGCGCTGACCGGCCGGATCGAGATACGCTTCGCCGACCAGACGCTGGTGACGCAGGCGATCAACGGCGACCCAAGCGAGATCGAATTCGCCTATACTCTGCCCACGGGCGAGAGTTTCACCTTCATCGTGCACGCCGTCTACCTGCCGCGCCCGCGCATCGAGATATCCGGACCGCAGGGCGTGCAGGCGACCTTCGACTGGCAGGCCGCACGCGACAGCGTCGTCGGCCGGATGTGCACCGCCACCCTCGTTAATGATGTGGAGACGTACTGATGCTGACGCTCGATCTGACCAACGCGCCGCGCTGGCATGATCTCGCACCCGGTGTCCGGGTGCAGCTGCGCCCGCTGACCACGGCGCTGATGGTGGCGACACGGACCGATCCCGCTGTCGAGGCGGTGCCGGAGGCGGCCTCCGACGAGGAGCGCGCGGTCGCCTTCGCCAAGGCACTGGCGCGACGGGCGGTGCTGGCCTGGGACGGCATCGGCGACGCCGACGGAAATCCCATCGACCCGAGCCCGGAGGCCATCGACGCGTTGCTCGACATCTGGCCGATCTTCGAGGCCTTCCAGCTGACCTATGTCTCGAAGGGCCTGCTGCTGGAACAGGAAAAAAACGCCTCCGCGCTCTCGCCGAATGGTCCTTCGGCGGGGGCGAGCGCTACTGCGAGGGTTGCGAACCCTGCGGAGCCAGCGCGCAAGCCTGCCCGGACTGCCCGGCGCGGCTGAACCGGCCGGAAACGCCGGAGGGTTGGCAGGTCTGGGACCTGGTCGGTCGTCTCGGCGGCCAGCTGCGCGTGCTGCCCGGCGCGGTGATCGGTTGGGACATGTCGGCGGCGCTCGCACTTGGTGACGCCCTCGGCGTGCCCCCGCTCGCCATGGCCGAACTGCTGCCCGTCATCGAGGCGGTGATGGTTTTGAGGCTCAACGAACAGATGGAACGACCGGAGGGCCGACCCGGGATCAGCTTTTGATCTTCTCGATCAGGGTGACGCCGGGCAGCCCCTCGAAATGCCTGTCGCAGGTCAGGAGCGCCGCGTCATGGGCCCGGGCGGTCGCGAAGATGATCGCGTCCGCCGTCGCCAGCTTGTGCTCACCGCAGGCCTCGGCGGCCACGAGGGCGATCTCGGTGTCGAGCGGCACGACCGCGCAGACCTGCGTGAAGGCGATCACCTGATCGGCCTTGTCCTCGCCTGCCTCGCGGGTGAGCCATTTCGTCAGTTCCAGCTGGACCATGGTCGGCACCAGCCATTCGGCCTGATCGGGCAGATGCCCAGCCAGCGTGTCGCCGGTCGGCGAGCCGATCAGCCATTCGATCCAGGCCGAGGTGTCGACCAGCACCATCAGAAGCGGTCCGAGCGGTCGCGATAATCGGTAACCGAGGCGCCTTTCGCCAGTCCCTTCAGGCTCTCCCGCTTCGGGACCGGCACCAGAAGCACGCCGGTGCCCTTGGGGATGAAGGCGAAGGTCAGCCCCGCCTCCCAATGCTGCGCGGCGCGGATCGCCTTCGGGATCGAGATCTGGAACTTCGAGGAGAGGGTCGCCGTCGCCTGCATGGTCATACCTACTGTTGATCGATGCCACAAAGGTAAGACGCCCGCGCGGCGAAAGCAAGGATCCTGAGCGATGGCAGAAAAACGTGTCTCCGTCCGCCTCGCTGCGGTCGGCGGACGGCAGGTGCGCGCCGAACTGGAAGGCGTGGGCGAAGCCGGGTCGCGCGGCTTCGGACGGCTGAGCCGGGAGATGGAGGCGGCGAACGCCCGGTTGGCCGCCTTCTCGCGCCGGGTGAAGATCGCGGCGGCGGCAGCCGTGGCAGCCGCTGCCGCCGCTGGCGTGGCGATGATCCGCTCCGGCCTCCAGACGGTGGATGCGCAGGCCAAGCTGGCGACCTCCCTCGACACCACCGTCGCCAGCATCCAGGTGCTCGAACGCGCGGGCGATCTGGCGGGCGTGTCGATGGGTCAGGTCGAGCAGGCCACGGTCCAGCTGACCCGACGGCTCAGCCAGGCCGCCTCCGGCACGGGTCCTGCGGTGGAGGCGCTGCGCCGCCTGCGGCTCACGGCCGAGGATCTGCAGCGCCTGCCGCTCGATGCGCGCATCGCCGCGATCCAGCAGGCGCTGGGGCAATATGTGCCGGAGGCCGAGCGCGCGGCCGTGGCCTCCCAGCTCTTCGGCGACCGCGCGGCCTTGGTGTTCACCCGGATCGACACCGCGACACTGCGCCAGGCGACGGAGGACGTGCTTGCCTTCGGGGTGGTGGTCTCGGACCAGGACGCGGCCCAGATCGAACGCACGAACGACGCCATCTCCCGGCTCGGGCTGATCTGGCGCGGGCTGTCGAACCAGCTGGCCGTCGCAGCGGCCCCCGCGCTGGAAGCCGTCGCGAATGCCATCGCCGCCGTGGCCAGCCGCACCGGGCCGCTCGGCATCGCCATTCGCGGCCTCTTCGACAACATCGGCCGCCTGACCGCCATCGCCACCACCTTCGCCGCTTTCCTCGCGGGCCGCTGGGTGGCGGGCATGGCCGCTGCTGCCCTCTCGGTCCGTGGCCTCGCCACGGCGCTGGTCGTCCTGCGCGGGGCGCTGATCCGCACAGGGATCGGCGCGCTGATCGTCGGCGCGGGCGAGCTTGTGTTTCAGTTCACCCGCCTTGTCTCCGGCGCGGGCGGGTTTGGCGAAGCGATGTCGCTCCTGAAGGACGTCGCCGTCGAGGTCTGGCAGCGGATCAAGCTGGGGGCTGCAGCGGCGGGGGCCGCAGCCACGGCGATGTTCTTCGACCTGAAAGCCGATGCGGCGTCGGCCATGCAGAGCGCCATCGAGAGCGTCGTTGCCTTCGGCAACACGGCCGCGAACACGTTCGAGGGCGCTTTTGAGGCGGTCAAGGCGATCTGGGGCCTGCTGCCCGCCGCGATCGGTGATCTGGCGTTCCAGGCGGCGAACAGCCTGGTCGACGGTGTCGAGGCGATGCTGAACGGCGTGGTCTCGCGCATCAACGGCTTCATCGGCGGGATCAACCAGGGGCTGGAAGCGCTCGGGTCGGAGCGGCGCATCTCGCTGGTGCCGGATCTCGACCTCGGCGAGATCGAGAATCGCTTCGAGGGTGCTGCGACCGCCGCGACCACCGCGGCGCAGGCGGCCTTCAACCGGGCCTTCGAGGACAACCCGCTGACCGCGCCGGATCTCGGTCTCACCAAGGCGGCGAACCGGGCGCTCGAGTCCGCCAACCTCTCTCGCGGGGCGGCGCGCGATCTGGCCGAGAGTGCGCGCGCGCCGCTGGAAAGCTGGCAGGCGCTGCGCGATGCGGTGCGCGGGAGCGATCAGGATGGCGCGGACGCGCTGGCCGAGGCCACCGGCGCGGCCGAGCGGCTCGAGACCGCCCTTGACGATGCCGGGCGCGCCGCCACGGGTGCCGGTGCGGCCGCCAAGCCTGCGACGGAGGCCGCCGTCACCGGATGGCAGGTGGTCACGGCGGCGCTCAGCGATTACGCGAGCAAGGCGCGCGATATCGGCGGCGATATCGGCCAGAGCCTCGTCGGCGCCTTCCAGAGCGCCGAGAGCGCGGTCGGTGAGTTCGTGAAGACCGGCAAGCTCAACTTCCGCGACCTCGTCACCTCGCTGCTGGCCGATCTCGCCAAGCTCGCGGCGCGCCGCTTCATCCTCGGGCCGATCGCCAACGCGCTCTCCGGCGCGCTTGGTGGCGCGGGCGGCATTTTCGCCAACATCCTGCATGCGGGCGGCATGGTTGGCTCCGCTGGCCCCTCGCGGATGGTTCCGGCCATGGCGTTTGCCGCTGCGTCCCGGATGCATTCCGGCGGGGTCGCCGGGCTTCGACCCACTTCTGGCTTTGCGGGCCTCCGGCCCGACGAAGTCCCGGCGATCCTGCAGCGCGGCGAGCGGGTGCTGTCGCGCCGCGAGGCGCAGCGCTTTGGCGCAGGCACTGGCGTCAACGTCACCATCATGGCCCGCGACGCAGAGAGCTTCCGGCAATCGCGCACGCAAGTTGCGGCGGACATTGCCCGCGCCGTGTCGCTCGGGCGGAGGGGCATGTGATGGCGTTTCAAGAGGTCCGGTTTCCCGACAACATCAGCCGGGGTGCACGGGGCGGACCGGAGCGGCGCACGCAGATCGTCGAACTGGCCTCGGGCGACGAGGAACGCAACGCCAACTGGGCCAACTCGCGCCGCCGCTACGACGTGGCCTACGGCATCCGCCGCGCCGACGACCTGGCAGAGGTGGTCGCCTTCTTCGAGGCGAGGAACGGTCGCCTCCATGGCTTTCGCTTCAAGGATTGGGGCGACCACAAGTCCAGCCCGCCCTCGGGTACGCCATTGCCAACCGACCAGGTGATCGGCGCGGGCGACGGTGCGGCGACGGCGTTCCAGCTGGCGAAGCGCTACGCCTCGGGTGGGCAATCCTGGACGCGCAGCATCACGAAGCCCGTCGCGGGCACGGTGCGTATCGCAGTCGATGGCTTGGAACAACCCACCGGCTGGTCGGTCGACACGACCACCGGACTGGTCACCTTCAACGCCGCACCGGGCGCTGGCGTCGCCATCACCGCAGGCTTCGAGTTCGACGTGCCGGTCCGTTTTGACACCGACGCGCTCGACGTGACGCTCGACCTCGAGCGGCTCGGCTCGATCACCTCCATCCCGCTTCTGGAGATCCGGCGATGAACAATGAGCCCGGCTTTGTCGCGGCTGTCCTGCGCGACCTCGCGGCCTCGACGGCGGTGATCCTCGCCGCCTGGGGCGCACTCGGCGGCGCCACCAATGCGCTGACCACGAAGATGCGGTTGCGCGACGCGCTCCGGCACATCCTGCTCGGTGGGCTGATCGCGGCCGGGATGGGCAGCCTGTCGATGGCCGTGATCACCGCCTGGCTCAGCCTTCCGCCCGAGGCGATCCCTGCGGGCGGGGCCGCGGGCTCGGCGGCCTATCTCGTCGGCGTCTTCGGCCCGGCCTTCATCGAGGTCGCGCTCGCCCGCCTGCGCCGCGCGAAGGACGGCGGCGGCGATGAATGAGCTTCTCCGCCTCGCACGCGCCCTCCGCTGCGAACCCGCCGATCCCCGGCAGGCCTTCGCCCACCGTCTGCGCATCGGCCTCGCCGTCGCGGCGCTGATCCTGATCCTCTCGTTCATCGGATAATCCCATGCAGATGACTGACCGGGGCTTGCTGGCCCTCGTCCGGTTTGAGGGTCTCGTGCCCGGACCCTATCTCGATGCGAAGGCCGTCTGGACCTTCGGCATCGGCCACACCGCTGCCGCCGGTTCGCCCGATCCGGGCTCCATGCCGCGCGGCATGCCCGCCGATCTCGAGGCGCGCGTCCGCGAGGCGTTCCGGCTCTTCCGCGCGGACATCGCGCGCTATGAGACGGAGGTGCTGCGCGCGGTGAAGGCGCCGCTCGAGCCGCACGAGTTCGATGCGCTGGTGTCATTCCATTACAACACCGGCGGCATCGCGCGGGCGGCGCTCACCCGGCACATGAACGCGGGCGACCGCGAGGCCGCTGCGGCGGCCTTCATGGGCTGGCGGCGACCGGCCGCGATCATCCCGCGCCGCGAGGCCGAGCGCGACCTGTTCCGGCATGGCCGCTATCCGGGCGGGACCATCCCGGTCTGGGCCGTCGCCAGCGACGGCCGGGTCGATTTCTCGCGGGCGATCCGACGGCTGACCGAGACGCAAGCGCTGGCGCTGCTGCGCCCGCAGCCCGTGCCAACGGAACTCTCCGGCCAGGCCGCACCAGCCAAACCGACCGTCCCGCCTGAACCAATCCCGCCGGTCGGCTGGCTCGCCCGGCTGGCGGCATTCTTTTCCACCCTGATCCGGAGGGCCTGACCCATGCGCTACATCCGACCGACCTCGCTCACCTGGTGGGCCGGGCTCATCGCCATGCTCACCGGCATCGCGTCTCTCGCGCTGCCGGCCACCGGCCCGCTCGGCGAACTCGCCCGCCTTGTCGCGCTGCTGGCCGGCAGCGGTGACGCCTCGCCCGCGGGGCTGATGTTTCTCGGGCTCGGGCTGATCGGCCTGCGGGACCGGATCGAGCGCGGGTTCCGCGGCGATGCTTGAGTTCCTCGCAGGTCTGTTCGTGGGCGGTGGCCTTGGCGTGCTGATCGTCGCCCTCTGTGTGGCCGCCGCGCACGGGGAGCGGGACGATGGCTGACATTCTGATCTGGCTGGCCGCGGCACTGGGCGCTGTCGGGGGCGTCGTCCTCGGGCGGCTCTGGGGCCGGATGACAGGAAAGCGCGATGGCAAACGGGAGGCGGAACGCGATGCAATGGAAGACAAGAGCCAGCGCGTGGGGCGCGGGCGCGCGGCGGTTCGCGATGGTCGCGGCGCTGGCGACCCTGCTGAGCGGCTGCGCCGCAACGATGGGCGCTGGTGACGCGGGCTGTGCTTCCTACGCCGAGGCGCGGCTCGCCCGACCGCCCGCCAAGACCGTCGCGGAGGTGCCGCCGGACTGGGCGAATTGGATCGCCGATCTCGATGACCGCATGACGGGAACCTGCCGATGAAATCCCTCTCGCCAGAGCTGCAATCCCATCTCGACGAGGGCACGACAACGCTCGCCTGGTGCTGGCGGATCACGCGGGCCGATGGCGTCACCTTCGGTTTCACCGATCACGACCGGACGCTCAGCTTCGACGGCACGGACTTCGAGCCGGAAAGCGGGCTGACGGCCTCCGAGGTGCGCTCGGGCTCGGACCTGTCCGTCGATGCGCAGGACGCCGAGGGTGTGCTGACCTCTGACCGGATCACCGAGACCGACATCCTCGACGGCCGCTGGGACGCGGCGCAAGTTGAGGTCTGGCGGGTGAACTGGGCCGACACCGGCCAGCGCGTGCTGATGCGCCGCGGCGCCATCGGCCAGATCCGGCGCGGGCGGCTCGCTTTCGTGGCCGAGGTGCGCTCGCTCGCCCATGTCCTCGGCCAGACGGTCGGGCGGACCTTCCAGGCGAGTTGCGACGCCGAGCTCGGCGATGCCCGCTGCGGCGTCGATCTGGAGGATCCCGCCTTCAAGGGCGCGGGCGCGGTGATCGATCTGCTGCGCGACCGGGCGTTCACCGCCGCCGGGCTCAACGGCTTCGCATCAGGCTGGTTCGCCTTCGGCACCATCGAGTGGACCAGTGGCGCGAATGCCGGGCGCAAGACGGAGGTGCTGGGTCACGATGTGACCTCCGGCGTCGCGATCCTGACCCTGCTCGAAGCGCCCGTGCGCGCCATCGTCGCTGGCGACGCCTTCACCGCCCGTGCGGGCTGCGACAAGCGGATCGAGACCTGTGCGGAGAAGTTCGCCAATGTCGTGAACTTTCGCGGCTTCCCGCACATTCCGGGGCAGGACACCATCCTGCGTTACGCCTCCAAGGAAGGCGGGCACGAGGGGTCGGTGCTGTGACGCCCGCCGATCCCGAGCGTGTCATCGCCGCGGCACGCGACTGGCTCGGCACGCCCTATCACGACCAGGCCAGTTTGCGCGGCGTTGGCTGCGACTGCCTCGGGCTGGCCCGTGGCGTCTGGCGCGAGGTGGTGGGGCCCGAGCCGTTCCCGATTCCGCCCTACAGCCGGGATTGGGGCGAGACCGGGCCTCGCGAAGTCTTGGCCGAGGGTGCGCGCCGGATGATGGTGGAGGTGGACCCCGCCGACGCCCCACCCGGCGCGCTGGCGCTGTTCCGGATGATGCCGCGCGCCATCGCCAAGCATGTCGGGATCCTGACCGGATCCGGCACCTTTCTGCATGCGTACGAGCGGCTCGGCGTGATCGAGGAACCGCTCACGCGCGCCTGGCGGCGGCGCATCGCCTTCGCCTTTCTCTTCCCGCAACGCTGAGTATCTGTCATGGCAACGCTTGTCCTCGGCGCCGCTGGCGCCGCCATCGGCGGCAGCATCGGCGGCAGCATTCTCGGCGTCAGCGCCGCGACGATAGGCGGCTTTGTCGGCTCCACCCTCGGCTCGGTGGTCGACAGCTTCATCGTCTCGTCGCTGGCGCCCACCCAGCGGATCGAGGGCCAGCGGCTCGACAGCCTGCGCATCACCTCGTCCACCGAAGGCGCGGTGATCCCGCGCATCTTCGGTCGCATGCGGCTCGGCGGCAACATCATCTGGGCGACGGATTTCCGCGAGGAGACCCGAACCAGCAGCCAGGGCGGCGGCAAGGGCGGCGCGCCGAAGGTCAAGTCCACGGAATTCCTCTACTTCGCCTCGTTTGCCGTGGCGCTCTCGGAGGGCTCCGAAGCCGGTCCCGGAGGGACCATTCTCTCCAGTGGAGAGAATGGAGGCGGAGGAGGCCCGGCAGGGCGGGGGATCACCGGCATCGGGCGCATCTGGGCCGACGGCAAGCCGATGGACCTGACCGGCGTCACCTGGCGCTGGTATCCCGGCGACGAGGCGCAACTGCCGGACCCGTTCATCCTGGCGAAGATGGGCGCGGCCAGCACGCCGGCCTATCGCGGCACCGCCTATGTCGTCTTCGAGGAGCTGGCGCTCGCGAGCTTCGGCAACCGCCTGCCGCAGCTCAGCTTCGAGGTCTTCGCACCCCTCGCCGATCCCGACACCGCCGAGGGGCTCGTGCGCGCCGTCACCATGATCCCGGCCTCGGGCGAGTTCGTCTATGCGACGGAAGGCATCCGCAAGGGCGGCGGCGATTCCTCGGACCCCGACAACCTGCACGCGCTGCCGGACACCGCCGACATGGTGGTGGCGCTCGACCGGCTGCAGGCCAGCGCGCCCGGCGTCGAGAGCGTGAGCCTCGTCGTGACATGGTTCGGCGACGACCTGCGCGCGGGCGCGGCCCGGATCAGGCCGGGCGTCGAGCTGGCAGCGAAGACCACGACGCCGAAGACATGGAGCGTGAACGGCGTGGCCCGCGCCAATGCGCATCTGGTCAGTCGCGACGACGAGAACCGGCCGGTGTTCGGCGGCACGCCGGCGGATTTCGCGGTGGTGCAGGCGATCCGGGAGATGAGGGCGCGCGGGCTGCGGGTGACCTTTTATCCGTTTATCCTGATGGACGTGCCGCTCGGCAACACGCTGCCGAACCCGTATTCCGACAATGCCGCCGGGATCGGTCAGCCCGCCTTCCCGTGGCGCGGGCGGATCACCGTCTCTCCGGCGGCGGGCTATGCTGGATCGGTCGACAAGACAGGGGCGGCCGCCACACAGGTCGCGGCCTTCTTCGGCAGCGCCAGCCCGACCGACTTCGCCGCCGCGGGCGAGACCGTGTCCTGGACCGGCGCGGCGGACGACTGGGGCCTGCGCCGCATGGTGCTGCACTATGCCCATCTCTGCGCCGCCGCCGGCGGGGTCGATGCCTTCCTGATCGGCTCGGAGATGCGCGGGCTGACCACCGTCCGCTCGGACGGCGACAGCTATCCTGCGGTGCAGGAATTTCAGATGCTCGCGGCCGATGCGCGTGCGATCCTCGGGCCGTCGACAAAGATAGGCTACGCCGCCGACTGGTCGGAATATTTCGGCCACCAGCCGGGCGATGGCTCGGGCGACGTGTTCTTCCACCTCGATCCGCTCTGGGCCGATCCGGAGATCGATTTCGTCGGCATCGACAACTACATGCCGCTCTCCGACTGGCGCGACGGATTCGCGCATGCGGATGCGGCCGAGGGCTGGCCCGCGATCTACGACCGGACCTATCTGCAGTCGAACATCGCGGGCGGCGAAGGGTTCGAGTGGTTCTATGCCACCGCCGCCGACCGCGCCGCGCAGGTGAGGACGCCGATCACCGACGGCGCCGCCAGCAAACCGTGGGTGTTTCGTTTCAAGGATCTGCGCGCCTGGTGGTCGAACGCGCATTTCGATCGTCCGGGCGGGGTAGAGAGCGGAACGCAGACGGCATGGGTGCCGGAATCCAAGCCGATCTGGTTCACCGAACTCGGCTGCCCGGCCATCGACCGGGGCGCCAACCAGCCCAACGTCTTCGTCGACCCGAAGTCGGCGGAAAGCGCGGTGCCGTATTTCTCGCGGGGCTGGCGCGACGACGCGATCCAGCGCGCCTATCTGGAGGCGACCTGGCTCTGGTGGGGCGATCCAACCAACAACCCGGTCTCCAATGTCTACGGCGACCCGATGGTGCATGTCCCCGAATGCGCCGCCTGGACCTGGGACGCGCGGCCCTATCCGTTCTTCCCCGAACTCAGTGATGTCTGGACCGACGGGGCGAACTGGCGGCGCGGACACTGGCTGACCGGCCGGCTCGGCGCGGTGTCGCTCGCCGCGCTGGTGCGCCACCTCTGCCTGCGCGCCGGTCTGCCCGAGGCGATGATCGACGTCTCCGGCCTCTGGGGCGCGGTCGAGGGCTACGTGATCACCGCGCTCGAATCCCCGCGCGCCTCGATCGCCCCGCTCGCCCGCCACTTCGGCTTCGATGCCGTCGAGACCGAGGGCGTCATCCGCTTCATCATGCGCGGCCGGGCGGCGGTCGCCACCGTCACGCCCGACGATCTGGTCGCCCCGAACGCAGGCAGCGGGGCCCGCGACGGCGATGTGCTCGAACTGACGCGGGGCCAGGAGACCGAACTGCCGCAGGCCCTGAAATGGCAGATCGCGCGCGCCGACGAAGACTACGACGCCGCCCTCGTCGAGGCCCGGCGCATCACCGTTGACACGACGCGGATCGCCTCCGAGACCTTCCCGATGGCGGTACCGCCCGAGGAGGCCGAGCGCCGCGCCCGCCGCGCGCTGATGGAGGCGTGGGTGGGCCGAGAGACGGCAGCGTTCCGCCTGCCGCCGTCGCGGCTGGCGCTCGACCCGGCCGATGTCGTCAACCTTGAGCATGACGGTCGGCTTGTCCCGCTGCGCCTCGTCTCCATCGCCGACGCCGAGGCGCGCGGCATCGAGGCCGTGCGCCAGGACCGCGAGGCCTACGATCTGCCGCCCGGGCAGGCCCGGACCTCGGCGCTCACACGGGCCGTCGTGTTCGGCCCGCCCGTGGCGGTGCTGATGGACCTGCCGCAAATCAGCGAGGAGCAGCCCGCGCATCGGCCGCTCATGGCGGCGCACGCCGTGCCCTGGCCGGGCGAGATGGCGGTCTACCGCAGCCCCGCGACCGACGGCTTCGATCTGCTGACCAGTTTTGGCAGCCGCGCCCGGATCGGCGCGCTGGTGTCGGATCTCTGGCCGGGCCCCACCGCGCGCTTCGATCTCGGCAACGCGCTGGTGGTCGATCTGCTCACCGGCACGCTCGAGAGCGTCACGGATCTGACCCTGTTCGGCGGCGCCAATGCGCTCGCCATCGAAAGCGCGCCGGGGGTCTGGGAGATCGTCCAGGCGGGCGCGGCCGAACTGCTGGCGCCGGGGCGCTATCGCCTGACCCGCCTGCTGCGCGGCCAGCGCGGCACCGACGGTGCCATGGGCAATCCGGCCCCCGCAGGCGCGCGGGTCGTGATGCTGGACAGCACGCTGGCATCGCTCCCAATCGCCGAGGCCGATCTCGGGCTGCCCTGGAACTGGCGCATCGGACCCGCGAGCCGCCCGGTCAGCGACGAGACCTATGTCGCCGCAAGCTTCACGCCCGAGGGCGTCGGGCTGCGGCCGTTCTCCGTCGCCCATGTCGAGCAGCCATGGCGCAGGCCGCGCAGCCCCGGCGATCTGACCATCCGCTGGACGCGGCGATCCCGCGCGCTCTCGGCCGACAGCTGGGGCACCGTCGAGGCGCCGCTGGCCGAAGAACTTGAGGCCTACGAGGTCGAGATCCTCGACGGGGTAACCGTCAAGCGAACCTTGACCGTTGCCACCACGAGCGCGGTCTACACCGCCGCCCAGCAGACGGCGGATTGGGGATCCACGCTCGGGCCCGGCGACACGCTCGACGTCCGGATCGCGCAGCTATCCGCGCGCCTCGGGCGGGGCACCACCCGGACGGCAACCCTGAATTTCTGAAGGACACATCATGGCCGACGCCACCACGAACCTGCTCTTGCCGTTCATCCTGGCGGCGCAGGCCCAGAAGCATGTCACCCATAACGAGGCGCTGCGGCTGCTGGACGGACTCGTCCAGCTCGCCGTCCTCGACCGCGACCTGACCGCGCCGCCCGGCGGCCCCGCCGACGGCGACCGCTACATCGTCGGCAGCGGTGCCACCGGCGACTGGGCAGGCTGGGATCTGAACGTCGCGCTTTTCACCGATGGCGCCTGGCTGCGCCTGCCGCCGCGCACCGGCTGGCGGGCGTGGGTCGAGGACGAAGGGTTGCTCCTGGTCCATGACGGGGCGACCTGGATCGGGACAACCCCGGCGGCGCTGCAGAACCTCGCGCTGCTGGGCCTCGGCACCACCGCCGACGCCGCCAATCCGTTCTCTGCCAAGCTGAACGCGGCGCTCTGGACGGCGAAGACCGTGGCCGAGGGCGGCACCGGCGATCTGTTCTACACCATGAACAAGGCGGCCGCGGGCGACGATCTCGGGCTCATGCTCCAGACCAGCTTTTCCACCCGCGCGCTGCTCGGCCTCTTCGGGACGGACCAGTTCCGCCTCGCGGTCTCCGCCGACGGCAGCACCTTTTTCGACGGTCTGATCGTCGACAACGCCAACGGCATCGTCGATCAGCCCCGGCTGCCGCGCTTCAAGGGCTACACCAACTTCGACAACTATGTCGGCGTCGATACCTGGACGAAGATCGGCATCAACAACACCGAGTATAATGATCAGGGCGCCTTCGACGCCGCCAACAACCGTTTCGTGGCACCGGTCGACGGCACATATCTCTTTGGCGCAACGCTGCTCTACAAGGTCAACGCCAGCACCACGGCCCGCATGCGCGGGCGGCTCGTGCTGAACGGGACGACCGAAATCCGCGGCTCCCTCGGCGAGATCAGCGGCGGCCACGTCTCCCTCGCCACCGCGCTCTGGCTGCAGACCATGGTGCCCCTCGTCGCGGGCGATACCGTCGAGTTGCAGGGGTATTTCCGGGTCGCGGACGGCTACTTCGCCGCCGACCACACGTCCTTCTGGGGCTGCAAGATCGGCTGAGCGGCGGAAGGAGGCTCCGATGACACCACCCCGATCCGAGGGCATCGTGCGCATGCCCGACGCCGAGTTCGAGGCGATCCTGACGCGGGCGGCCGAGGAAGGCGCCAGGCGCGCGCTCGCCGATGTCGGCCTCGATGGCGACGAGGCCGCACTCGACATCCGCGACCTGCGCTCGCTCGTCGACTGCATCCGCCTGGTACGCCGCACCGCCATGCAGACCGCCGTGCGCATGATCACCACCGCGGTCCTGCTGGCGCTGCTGGCGGGCATCGCCATCAAGCTGAAAATCTTCGGCGGCGGCCCGTAGCCGCCCACCACCCCATCCATCTGCCCAACTGCACCCGCCCTCGAGGCGGGTTTTTCGTTTTCGGAGGACCCCATGACCACGACCTTCCACCGCCATTGGCGCGACGTTCCGGAAAGCGCCTGGCGCTGGCCGAACTTCAGCCCGGCTGAGATCGCCTGCCGGGGCACCGGCAAGCTGCTCGTCAACGAACTGGCGCTCGACAAACTGCAGGCGCTGCGCGACCGGCTGGGCAAGCCGCTGATCGTGCGTTCCGCCTATCGCAGCCCGGAACACAACCGCGCCGTCGGCGGCGCAACCCGCTCGAAGCACCTCGACGGCGCCGCCTTCGACATCGCCATGGCGAACCACGACCCGGTGGCCTTCGAGGCCACGGCGCGCGAGGTGGGGTTCCTCGGCTTCGGCTTCTATCCGCGCTCGGGGTTCATCCATGTCGACCTCGGCCCTGCGCGACAGTGGGGCGAGCGGTTCCCGGTACGGGCGACCGCATTTGCAGCTGAGACTCCGCCCGCGCGGGAGGTGCTGGCCGACAGCCGCACCATGAAGGGCGGTGGCGCGGCGGGTGTCGCGACGCTCGGCGTGGCCGGGGTGGAAGTGGCCCAGCAGGTGCTGGCGGAGACGCAAAGCGCCGTCCTACCGCTGGTCCCGTATCTCGATACCCTGCGCTGGGTGTTCATCGCAGTGGCGCTCGGCGGCATCGCGGTCACGATCTACGCCCGCCTCGATGACTGGCGCCAGGGGCGGCGGTGATCGGCACCTTCCTCGGCGGGATCGCCACGAGCCCATGGATGCGGGCGGCGCTGCGCTACGGAGCCATCGCGCTGGCAGTGCTCCTGTTCCTGCTTTCGCTTCGGCGCTCCGGGGAGCGAGCGGGTCGCCTCGCCGAACGCCTTGAAACCACGGAGAAGGCCAATGACGTCCAACGTCGGATGCTGGAAGCGGCGGCTCGCCGTCCTCGCGATCACCACGAGCTTGCTGAGCGGCTGCGCGACGGTTCGTTCTGAGAACGGGAGGCTGGCGACATGCCCGCCCGTGGTCGAGTATGGCAGGGAATTCCAGGCGCGGGCGGCCGAGGAGCTGGCCTTGCTGCCACAGGGATCGGCGCTCGCGGAGATGCAGCCATCGTTGTGTGATGGCACCCGCCACGCTTCAATGATCCGTGGCTTTGTGAAGTGCATCTCCAGCTGGGTCCTTTGAATTGCCCGAAATGGCGGAATTCTTTCTTGGCGCACGGCGCATTGATGGCTGGAATGCGCCGCGCAGGTTGCGAAACTGGCGGGTGACGGGCACCGAACGGAGGCTGACTGCGGTCGCCAGGTGTTGCGATCTTGCCGTTCAGGACGCCGGATCGAGGTCGGTGGCTGCCATACCGGTCGCGGGATCCATCGGGAAGGAAACGTGCTGATGTATCATTTTCCATTGGCCGTCGCGTTTCTGAAAGACACGCGTCCCGCGCGACCACATCTCGTTGAGCAGGGCTCCGTCCTGCCGGGAGGTCATGCGGTTGAGACCCCAGCAAACGGCGATGTCGCCTCGGACGACAATCCGATGGTCCGGAATGTCCCAGCGAAATTCTGGTCCCGCAGCCGCGAACCCCTTGGCGCATTCAGCGCGCAGGCCTTCGATATCACGGACCTCAAGAGGGGAAGTATGTTCGAAACTGACGATATCTGACGCAATTTTTGACATCGCGGCGTCGAGGTCCTTGGCTTCCGATGTCGCGAACCAGTCTTCGAACTCTGCCCTGACGGCGGCTTCACCCAGGCGGTTTTCCAGTCGGTCGAAGCACGTTCCCCAACCCGTCGCCACGCCGTCGCGCTGCTGAAGAGACTTCATGCCGGTTTGGCAGAAGCGCATTCGTGTTCCCTTGCCCTCCACTTCGAAGTCCACCGTCACCCGGGAGCTGGAGACGCCGTCGGGAAGGTCCTGCCCCAACGTAAATTCAATGCGCCGGGGTTTGTCTATGAGTTCGAAGACACCCGTTTCGGTAATGCGTACACCATCCTTGCCGGCAAAGACGACGCGCCATCTGCCGCCAGGTGTAGGGTCCGCCGCGGCTTCGATGCCATCGGACCCCGCGGGGGCGAACCACTCGCGCAAGGAACTGGCGTCGA
Source organism: Roseovarius sp. MBR-6 (assembly GCF_040547525.1). NCBI lineage: Bacteria > Pseudomonadati > Pseudomonadota > Alphaproteobacteria > Rhodobacterales > Roseobacteraceae > Roseovarius > Roseovarius sp. MBR-6. Next base: position 300,540 of record NZ_JBEPPW010000003.1, read on the forward strand.
GCCATTCGGCAAAGACCGCCTCGCGCGGTGCATCGATGTATCGCTCCAACCGGATCTGGAATCCCGCCGAATCCTGAATGTTCATGATGTCACTCCTTGTTCTCGAGCCTTTTGCTCAGTTGATCGAAACGGGACGACCACAGAGACCTGTAATCTCCCAACCACTGGTCGACGGATTCCAAAGAGCGGGGGTCTATGCGGCTCGGTCTGCGTTGCGCATCGCGACCTCTGGCGACAAGCCCTGCGGCCTCGAGCACAGCGATATGGCGACTGACAGCGCGAACCGTCATGTCGAAAGGCTCGGCCAGTTCGGCAACCGAGGCCTCGCCGTGCCGCAAGCGGGCAAGTATCGCACGACGCGTTCGGTCCGACAGGGCGCCGAACACGCGGTCGAGTTCTGCTTCGGTCAAGGCAGCCTCCTATGGAATCAAATGCTTCCGGAAGCATATTGTTCCAAAAAGACGCCGTCAAGGTTCTGGGACTTAAGTCGGCTTCAGGCCGACGGCGCGCGATCGGAAAAATCCGACCCAGTTGCGTCCACCTCAACACCAGGGTCTGCCTGGTGTCGCCTGCCCAGCGGTCGTTCCATACCCGCCGTTGACCGTTGCCATGCTGCATGGCCGCTATGGTGAAGGCAATTCGATGAGGGCCTCGGCCTTACCGTGCGGCCGGGTGGTCGATCGGTACGCGTTGGAAATCCTTCACCTGAGCTGTCAAATTGACATAATGCGGCGATGGTCGGCTTTGGGGGTAATTCAGCTCAGGGGCCAGACTTCCACAACGCCATGCGCCACTGCACATGGAACGCCCGATACCTTTTCAATGGCATCCTCGATGGATTTCGCTTCAATAACTGCAAAACCTGCGACAGGAAGGTCTGTGGTCATAAATTGTCCCACACATGTCTCGACGCCCGCTGCCCCTGGATTCCGGACCTGCACCGGCGGCCCGGCGATTCCCATAAGCGCACCCTCTGCGACTAGTTTGGCGTCTTGTTCGTGCGCGGCGGCTCGGATCACCTCTGGCGTTCGGTCGTAGCCATCTCGATCTCCATACCCAATGGTCAAGAATTTCGGCATCAATTGTCCCTTTCAAGTTTCTTGTCTGTTTTCTGCATCACCGTCTCATCGAAGGCGGATTGAACTTGCCCATGTTTTGCCCAAAGCCTTCGTTTGTTCATGTCGTGGTGTTGGCCGAGTTGGGCCGGCGGACAAAGTCGATTGCTCAGGAGGAAGCTGGTATTGGCTGGCAAGACTGGTCGGACATCCGTTCGTAGAAGAGGATCACGCCGCCCGTGAGGAGCGGTCGCGCCTCGCGGAGCGTGAAATGGGTGCGGCCGCCCTGCGGCCTGAACAGCGGCGTGCCCTCGCCCCATACAACCGGTGCGAGGCAGATCCGGTACTCGTCGACCAAGTTTTCGGCCATCAAAGTCGCGAGAAGGTCGGCGCTGCCGAAGACGAAGACGTCGCGACCGTCCTCCTGCTTCAGCGCCCGCACCGCGTCGGACGCCTCGCCCTTCAGGAGGCGGCTGTTCGACCAGTCGGCCTCGTCGAGCGTGCGCGAGGCCACGGCCTTGGGCAGGTCGTTCATCATCTCGGCGACCGGCCCCGTCTCCTTCATCCAGTAGTCGCGCATGCCCTCGTAGGTGCGGCGGCCGAAAAGGAGCGTGCCGATCTCTGCTCCCTGTTCTAGCGAGAAGGCCTCAAGTTCCTCGCCCCAGACGGTACCGTGCATGTCGAGTTGCCAGGGCTGCGCGCCCTCGAAGCGGCCGTCGAGCGTCATGACGTTCCAGGCGATCAGTCGTCTCATGATCCTTCGACCTCGCTCTCGCATGGGGCGCCGGGCAGGTCGGCCCTGCGTGACCACATCACACGCCGCGCCGCGCGGCCTCGACGGAGGCGACATCGATCTTGGCCGACAAGCACACCAACCTGCCGCGACTCCTGAACGATTTCCTCGGGCTTGTGTTCTTTGATCGCCATTACCTGCCCTCCGTTTCCCAGACATAAAGGTGGACCAATTCAGATGGGGAGGCCCCAGACCGTACTCATGCATGATGAAGTTCAACGACCACGCACCACAGTGGCTGCGAAGCAAATTTCGGAATCTCAGTCAGCTCTAGTCAGAGAAATGTCCATCCACGGCGACCACAACTCGCTTTCCTCCATTTCCCATATGCCTGTCATCCTGTTCCAATCCTGGTCGAAGGCGCCGCGAAACCTGATACCCGGGCCGTCGATCTTCCATTTATTACCATCCAGCGCGCACCTGAAGCGTGATGTTCCGCCCCGAGCATCGTATGAGGTGGAAAAGAACGCTCCAGCATCAGCGTCCCAGCCAATGATCTCTGTCGATCTGATGATGTCGTCGCCCATTCTGGCGTCGACCCGATGGAGCAAGAAGCACTTTCCAGGCAGCCACTCGTATGAATCAGTGGCGGACATGGTCTTTTCTTCGGCCATATCGCTGGCTCCGATCTTCCCCCTGGTATTCCAGAGACCCACAAAAGGACCGAGTGATTTCATCGCGCCTGCGGCGTCCGCCATAGCTTTCATCCCATCGCTGCCCTCAGCAGCCTATCCCTCAGTACGCGCCACTGCATATTGACGACCGAAGGTTTTTCGCATTTAACACACCTGTTACTTAACAGGACGGTTCAATGCAAGCTGATTCCCTCTCTCTCACGTTCTCAGCACTGGGTGACCCGACCCGCAGGGCCATCCTGCAGCGACTGAGCGAAGGAGAGGCGTCGGTCGGGGAGCTGACCGAACCCTTTGATATTTCGATGCCAGCGATCTCTCGACATCTGAAAGTGCTGGAACGTGCGGGCCTCGTCATACGGACCCGGAATGCGCAATGGCGGCCGGTGCAACTCAATGCTGCCCCCTTGGCCGAGGTCGCCAACTGGGTCGAAACGTATCGCCAGCATTGGCAAGGCGCGTTCGACCGCATGGATGACTACCTGGCCGAGCTACAGAAAGGTGACTCCAATGCCAAAAACTGACCCGACACCAGAGCAACGCGCGCTATCGCTCGACATCGACAGGGTGTTCGCCGCGCCGCGAGAGCTGGTCTGGAGTTTGTGGAAAGACCCTGAACATCTGGTGCGCTGGCACGGCCCCGAGGGCTGCGCGCTGAGTCAGTGCGCGCAGGATTTTCTCCCCGGCGGGAAATGGCGCCGCACGATGACCGCTCGCCCCGGCCATGCCCACGTAATCTTCGGAGAATTCATCGCGATCGACGAACCGCACCGGTTGAGCTTCACCTATACCAACGAACGCGACGGCTTCGAGACCATCGTGACCATGGACTTCATCGCGCAGCCCGATGGTACCACGCGGATGCTGTTCAGGCAGACGCCGTTCCTCAATCGCGCCGAACGGGATGGTCACAGCCGGGGATGGAACAGCAGTTTCGATTTGCTGAGCGCCTATCTGTTGATCTTCGGGATCGAGGACTGGCGGCCCAAAGGCCGCCCTCGCATCGACGGGGTTGCGGCAGATTTCGCAGCGGCTGAAGCACGCCACGCGCAAGAGATCGAGGACAAGGCGAATGAACATCGGCACCCCGAAGGTCGTTGACTACGCCGCCCGGCATTACGTCGCGCTACGGCGTCAGGTGGTGATGCCCATTGGGCAGGTTGCGACCGAAACCATGGACCGACTGGTTCTGGAGATCGACAGGCAAGGGATCGCGGGGACGGGTGCCGCGATCTTCAGATACAACGTCGTCAAGATGCCGGAGCTGGAGATGGAGTTCGGGTTCGAGACCCGGAGTGCGCATCCTACGACCGGCGCGCTGACGACCGGCATCTTGCCCGCAGGGCGCTATGCTGAACTGACCTATGTCGGGCCGTACCGCCATCTGACGAAGGTGAATGGCGTGCTGATCGACTGGTCGCGCGCGAACGATCTGGTGTTCGACATGCGTCCGGATTCCGACGGCGACCATTTCGCCAGTCGTGTCGAGTTTTACCCCAATGGCCCGCTGGATGAACCCGACGAAGACAAGCGCAAGACCATCGTGGCCATCAAGCTGAAGGACTGAGTTCGGCGGGAGGCGGTCCGTGCCAGAGTGATGGGCAAATGTCTGAATTGGAGTCGGATGCCGAATGTCGACGTTATGCATCTCCCTGCGGAAACCGGACCGTCGGCATCCAGGTCCACTCGAGACCTTTGCGCTTTGCTTCCAAAAGACAACTTCGTCCCGCACCTTTTGTCTTCGCAGAGCTGTTGAGACCGGCACCGAAATTTCACTGACGCATAAAGGGCTGCAAGACGAGGACGCTGTTGAGAGGCACCATGTCGGATGGTCCGGCTGGTTGAGTGAACTGCAAACGTTTCTGGAAGGTGAAGCATGACCGAACTGACCATATGGGTCTACGACTGGGTTCCCGAGGAACCGCGCGGCTTCGTACGCGACCTGCGGCTGAGATGGGCCTGCGAGGAAGCAGGTCTGCCCTATCAGGTGAAATCCACGCCGTTCAAGGAAAGGGGAGAGAATCATCTCAGACACCAGCCGTTCGGGCAGGCGCCGTGGCTTACCGATGGAGACCTGTCGATTTTCGAGAGTGGGGCGGGGCTGCTGCATCTGGCAGGGAAGAGCGAAATCCTGATGCCGCGCGATCCGGCAGGCAAGGCGGAGACGCTGCAATGGGTCATTGCGGCGCTCAACTCAATTGAAATGGTTTCGCTGCCGTGGTGGTTTCTGGAGGTGACAGGCGCCGAGGAAAACGGAATGACCGCGTGGCTGGAAAGTCGTCTGGACCACATGGAGCGCGTCCTTGCAGAGCGGCAATGGCTGGCCGCTGACCGTTTCACCATCGCCGATCTTCTCATGGCGGACGTGCTACGTGTCGGAAAGGTTCGTGCGTTCGGTGACCGAACGGCGACCGAGTCATATGTGGCGCGGATCACGGCGCGGCCGGCCTTCAAAAAGGCTCATTCCGACCAGATAGCACATTTCGCGGCGGCTGACTGACCGCCCCGAGACAAGGCAAAGCGAATGACCGAAGACAACATCCTCCCTTCCTGATCACTCGCCTCTGAAGGAAGGTTCGGGTTGCGAGAATTGAGCCGATACTGAGATGACAATGACCGACGACAGAATTGCGCTGATCGACCTGGTTGGTAGACAGGATGACGGCGACCTTGTGCGCGCGATGCTGGCCATCTGTCACCCGTGTCACTGCCAGTCGCGACCGAACCGGACCTCCATTCAAATCTCTCGGCATGTAAATGATATCAATGGCTTGATGAGTGGAGAAGGTTGTCTTTCAGGCCCATCCCCTCCGCCATCATCCCTGTTGCGAACACAGACAGGCGCCCATCGCGGCGCGGAAATAGTTGTGTTTTCAAAGGGCTTTGCCTCCCCCATGCGAACCTCTGAGACTACGCGCCAAGCCCGTTTCGGGCTCTGAACGCCGCTCCGTCTCTGTTCGGGCGAACCTCACCGAATTCGGTTCGGTTGGATTTTTTCACGCTTTTCCAATGGCCTGAGTTTCAACCCCGCCAAAACTTCGGGCCTTGTGTCAATCGCCTTCGAGGGGAACGGAACCGCAACGCAAGGGAGGCGCAGCCGTTGGGTGCGCTGGCAGAATGGCGCGTAGCGATGACGGTGATTTGCCGGGTTCAAGCTGGAAAGCCTTGATGACAAAAGGACTTCCCGCCCGTAGCCTGGCGCAATGTCGAACGGGCCTTGGACGGACGAAGAGAACGATCTGATCGTCGCGGATTACTTCGCGATGCTGGTCGATGATCTCGCGGGGAAACCCATGAACAAGGCGGCATCATATCGACAGCTTGCAGACCGGATCGATCGGTCCGCAAAGGCAATCGAATACAAGCACCAGAACATCAGTGCTGTGCTCAAGGCGTTGGGCGAGACGTGGCTGACTGGCCTCGCACCCGCCTTCAACTTCCAGAGCTCGCTTGAGGATGCCGTTCTGCGATGGATGAGCTCGCATCCGGAATGGGTCCTGCGGGCCCCGGGCAGCCGACCACCCAACGGCCTCTATGATGCGGCGCAGATCTGGATCGGGCCGCCGCCGACGATGTCGAACCAGCCGCCACCGCAGGAGCTGGACCTGATGTTGCGGATCGCCAGGAAGTCCGACGTGGCCGGCCGCGACGAGCGTAACCGTGTCCTTGGCCGCGCGGGAGAGGAACGCGTGCTGGCCTACGAGCGGTCGGTGCTGCGGTCAGCGGGGCGCGATGACCTGGCGCGCAAGGTTCGCTGGGTGTCGGAGGAGGACGGGGACGGTGCCGGCTACGACATTGCCAGCTTCGAGCGGGACGGCCGGTCGCGACTGATCGAGGTGAAGACGACAAACGGCTGGGACCGGACACCATTTCACATCACGCGCAACGAACTGGCCGTGGCCGAGGAGCGGCGTGCGGAATGGTGCTTGTTCAGGCTGTGGAACTTCTCACGCGAGCCGAAGGCCTTTGAACTGCGCCCGCTGCTCGATGCCCATGTCTCGCTGACGGCGACGTCGTATCGGGCGAGCTTTCACTGAGGCTCAGTCGAACACCCGCCCCGGCTGCTCGTCCCACAGCAGAGACGCCACGAAGCACAGGTCGTAGATGCTGATCGTCGAGGGTTCTCGGTGGATCACCAGCCGCTCGAGGACGTCAGGCGCGAGCCAGGCGAGGCGCAGGAGGCGGCTGACGTAGCGGTCGGACAGGCCCTCGTCGGCGGCGAGATCGGCGAGCGTGGCGACGTCGCCGCGTTCCAGCCGCTGCCGCCAGCCCCATGCCCGGCCAATGGCGCGCAGCAGGTGAGGATCCTGCCCACGACCCATGGCGGCCTCGACATTCTTCGGCGGCAGGATCCGGGGGCGACCGCCGCGACGGCGGAGTTCGAGCGGGATGTGGACGCGCAGGGTCTCAGGCTCGCGCATCAGGCCACCGCCTTCTTCGGCGGGGCCATCAGGGCCGCGATGGCGCCGAGGCCGTCGTGGCGCAGGTCGATGGCGAGGCCCGCCTCGCTTACCGTGATGCGCGCGACCAGCAGCTGGACGATGCGGGCCTGCTCGGCCGGGATCAGCGCCCTCCAGAGATCGTCGAACTGCGCCAGAGCGGCGACGACCTTGGTCTCGTCGAGATCGGGACGGTCCTTCCGGACCGCTCGCGCGGTGCGCGCCGCGACTTCGGGTGTGCGCAGCATCCGGCGGATTTCGCCGATGACGGCCTCCTCGACCATGGCACCCGGCAACCGCTGGGGCCCGCGCAGCTCGGCCGCTGGGCGCTTCCGGATCACGTCCATGGACGTGTAGTAGCAGTAGCGCTTGCCCTTCCGCTTGGTGTGGTGGGGCGTCATGGCGGCGCCCGTCTCGGTGAAGATCAGCCCGCGCAGGAGCGCCGGTTGCGCCGCCCGCGCCACCGCCCCGCGGGCGACGCGGTTGTTGGCGATGACCTCGTGGACCTCGTCCCATAGCTTCTGGTCGATGATCGCCTTGTGCTCACCGGGATAGACCTCATCCTTGTGCACGGCGAGGCCGAGATAGACCTTGTTGTGCAGGAACTTCAGCAGGTAGCCCCTGTCGAACACCGCCCCGCGCTTGGTGCGGATCCCGCGCGCGTGCAGTTCCTTCAGCACCTGTGCGGTGGAACTGGAGCGGGCGTAGAGGCGGAAGATCGTGCGGACCTGTTCGGCTTCGGCGGGCTCCATCACCAGCTTGCGGTCCTTCACCACGTAGCCCAGCGGCACCGGGCCGCCCATCCACATGCCCTTCCGACGCGAGGCCGCAAACTTGTCGCGGATGCGCTCGCCGATCACCTCGCGCTCGAACTGGGCGAAGCTGAGCAGGATGTTCAGCGTCAGCCGCCCCATCGACGTCGTGGTGTTGAAGGACTGCGTGACCGAGACGAAGGTGACGCCGTGGCGATCAAAGACCTCGACCAGTTTCGAGAAATCCATCAGCGCGCGGCTGAGGCGGTCGATCTTGTAGACCACGACCACGTCGATCAGCCCGGCCTCGATGTCGGCGATCAGCTGCTGCAACGCAGGCCGGTCCAGCGTCCCGCCGGAAAAGCCACCGTCGTCATAGCGGTCCCGCAGCGCCACCCAGCCTTCGGCCTTCTGGCTGGCGATGTAGGCCTCGCAGGCCTCCCGCTGCGCGTCGAGGCTGTTGAACTCCATGTCGAGTCCTTCCTCGCTCGACTTTCGGGTGTAGATCGCGCAGCGCAGGCGGCGGACGGGTTCGGGGTTGGTGCGGTTCATGAGCGGGCCTCCGCACCATGGGCGAGCCCGAAGAACTTCCACCCGTTCCAGTGACTGCCGGTGATCGCGCGCACCGCGGCCGAGAGCGACTTGAAGCGCCGCCCCTGCCATTCGAACCCGTCGGTCAGGACTGTGACGACATGTTCCTCGCCCTGCCACTCGCGCACCAGCTTTGTGCCGGGGATCGGGCGGCGGGGATCCGCGATCAGCGGACCCGCCGCCCCCGAGGCGACCTCGGTCGCCAGCGCGTCCAGCGTGCGGCGCGTGGCGGGCTTGATGCCACCATGGGCGAGTTCCTGGATGCGGTAGCCGATCCGGAGCTCCAGGTTCCCCCGGCTGGCGTTCGGCGCGGGTTCGCCGAACATGACCCGCCACTTCCCCTGCAGCTCGGGCACCGTCATCGCCTTCAGCCCGGCCAGTTCGGCCAGGACGTCGATCCCCTCCGCTTGGCGCGCGAGCGTAGCCTTTGCTGCTGATTTCCTTGTATTTTTCCTCATGCGTCGTCTCCAACTCGGTTTTGCACCTGTCTCCGACGACGGCGTCTGAGGGCGAGAATGTCCAGCGAACTGTCTCCGTCGAGCGGAGACTTTTCGTTCGTTTCCCGTGGGTTGGTGCGCGCGATAGCGCTGGCGAGGATGGCGGCCAGTTCCGCCAGCCGCTCATTGGTGGTGAGCGTCTCTGCGGGCGGCGCGAAGGCGATGTCGTCTGGCATGGGGAGCGAACCTCGTGAGGCGATTTGCTCCGTGTTCACCGCTCGCGGCGATGGATTTCAAGTCAAAACAAGGAGTTGTCGAAAGGGGGAGTAGCTTTGCGCAGCAGGTCGTGCATGTTGCGCTGGTGTTCACTTGACGCTGAATTCTAGAAAAGCTTGATTCATTGAAGGCGATAGCCCGTCAACGGTTGTGAACCTCAGCGGAACCGGACGTTGATCCCCCTGTCTCTATTCAGATTGAAAGGTCAGAAATTGGTATTGAAGGATCATGTTCGACGGCGGCGCCGGTTGGTGCCGCCCTTGCTTGCAATGATGGGGCAGAACTACTCGCCATACTCTTGGGCGACGCAACTTGTTCCGGAGTTCTTCTGGTTATCAATCTTGACCCGTGAGTTTGGGATGCAAGACGGCGTCGAAGCTGCCCAAGTCTTAGGGAAAACCGCCAGCGACACGAGCTCGAAAGATCCTAAGCCACTTTTTGCGAAACTTTCCTCATTCTCCGAACTAAGCCCAGAGGAGGGAGAGGAAGTAACGCATAAAATCCCATCCTGCATTTTGGAACGATTGAGAACTGCGCTGGAGCCAGTTTCTGCGATTTGGCCAGATTTTCCACTCGCTTTTCTGGGTATTTCATCTGCACAAAGTTCAAGCGTTGCGCTTGATAAGATCTCCGATATCCTTGAGGCACTGTATGATAGGCGTGGAAGAGATGCCACGCTAGCTGTGACCACGGCGGCCTACCTCGGCCTGACCCAGGGGCGAATTGTTCTTGCATCCGAAATGGCGACAAAGGCAGAAGAGGCTCTCCGGGATATAGAGAAATATCCATCCACCGATGAATCGCGGGCAGCTGGAGCGTTCTTCAGGGCCATGGCGCCAATGTTCCTGCTTGGCGACAATGGTGCTGGCGATCAAAAACTTAGCAATTGGGCCGCGTCCTTTTGGGAAACAATTTCTGATTTAGGTGGCTGCATCGGGAAGCACCAAGATATTCCAGAGCTTCCGGAAGTGACTGAGGGGATCGAAGGCTTCATTATTGCATATAGGCATTTTGCCAACAAGGATGTCAGATCGAGACAGGCCGCTTGGAAGATTGACTTGGGAAACGTTGAGGAGCAGCAAGTTCTGCTTGCCCTCCTTGCGCGTCAAGCGACTCTGGCTATCGAAATTGTGTCGGCGCCAAGCACCTGGAACCCAAATGTTGCACCTGTATTGCTTCGCGCAATGGCAGATGTTCACATCACACTTGTTTGGCTTCTTGGTGATCCAAAAGTCAGGGTCCCGATGTATGTGTCCGATGGGCTGGGAGCGATAAAATTGGAGATTGCGCATCGGGAGGAGGAGATAAAACGCAACCCAAGCGCGGCAACTGACGAGCACAACGCTTACACCGAATACCTCAAGAATTGGCTTGAATCGCAGAGGCTTGAGTTTCTGGTAGAGGTTAACCTTGGGAGCTGGTCTGGAAAGAATACAAGAATAATGGCTGAAGAGGCGGGCTGTATCGATTTCTACAACTATGTTTTCCAGCCTTTTAGCGCAGCGGTCCATTCCTACTGGTCGCATGTGGGCAGGATCAATGTAGAATATTGCGAGAACCCATCTCATAATTTCCACTTCCTACCCATCTTGCCCTCATTAGAACCCGACACTCATTGGTGTATGCTCGCGGCAAAATATCTTAGAAAGACACTTTCCGCGTTCGATGATGCACTGCAACTCGGGGAACTGCCATGTGAGTCCTTTCTCGTAGTTGTAGATGCTTTTTCGGAAAGAACTGAGTCGGATGAAGGGGAAACCTCTGGCCAAGGTTCCGATTGAATCAATTAGTGGAGAATACGGGTGTGTGTCGGCAGTCGGCTTCAATGTCGCATCGAACGTAGCACCATCTTATCGGTCTCCAGCCGCAGCGTCGCCCGCCACAACGGCGTCTTCATGAACACCGCGCCCTCGAACCGATAGCTCGGCGTTCCTCGCTCTTGCTGCAGAAGTCCCGCCCAACACAGCGGGCGCAGCACTTGGATGTAGAGCTGGCCCATCACCTCGTCATAGCGCGGGAGTGGCCCCTCCTCGGGCTCACCGAAGAGAACGCGGCGGAGGTGAGCGCCGGTTGCGCCGTCCTCGGTCTCGACGTTCAGCACGTTCAGGAACACATCCCAGTTGCCGAGGATCGGGGCGCCCTCGAAGCGCGACATACTGGCGTGGTTGATGCGGAACAGGAAGAACGGGACGACCGTGCCGAAGATCCGACCGGGATGGCCCGCCAGCGCCTCGCCTGCCTTGGTCAGGCGGAACTCGCCCTTGTAGTGTCGGCCGAGCTTCATCGCGATCATCAGGTCGTGCAGCACCATGAGCGGGGCGAAGTCCGGCTCATTCAGGACCTTGTTGACGGTGAAGAGGTCCGCCTCGGTGTGGCCGGGCCAGTCGAACTCGGCCGCGGCCTGGTGCACGAACACCCGCTTAAACGCCTTGGACGGTGTTAGGGGGATCCCGCCATGCTCACCGATCCAGGCGAGGGTCTTCTCGACTCCGCGCACCATCGGAGAGTGCGCCAACGCCAGATCGGCATCGTCGATTTCCTGAAACGCGATCATGATCGCCGATCTTTGCGCGCCAGATCCGCCATGGCCTTGCTCAGCAGATGCCGCGGGATGTTGATCAGCGCAAAGCGCTTCTTGTCCGATGGAGCCTCGTCGTATGACGCCTCGATCACCAGTTCGACGTGATCCTCGCTGGCGTGCAGCTCCACGGTGATGTCGGCGTCCTCGAAGTCCACTTCATGACGGCGGCCGTTTCCGCCCCGGATGATGACGTGGGCCATGCTCAGATCTCCCTAGCGAACCAACGGATGCGGCCGACGATGTGGATCTCGTCGGCCGTTCGCTCATATTCGGGATAGTGCTTGTTGTCGGAGATGACGCGGACCGCGGGCGGGTCGCTGTTCGGGATGTGCTCGAGCCGCTTGGCGACCAGCCCCATCCCGTCATCCAGCACGAAGATGCCGGGCGGGTTCGGCGCGCGACGGGTCATGTCGACCAGCACCGCGTCGCCGCTCAGCAGCGTCGGCGCCATGCTGTCGCCCTCGACGTGCATGATGCGCAGCTGCGACGGGCTGGCCTTAAGCTTGTGGCGGATCCACGACTGGCGGAAGTGATAGACACGGCCGGGCGTATCGCCATCTTCGATCACCACCGCACCGCCGCCCATCGAGGGCCGAGGCGTGGCGTGCGCGATGGCCACGAAGGCATCGTCGGGATTGTCCACGAAGGGGGGCGTTCCCTCGACCTCGCCGATACCGTGGATCAGCCAGTCGCGGTCCACCTTAAGCACGCGGGCGACCTCGGCCAGCCGGTCGAGGCCGGGGCGGGCGGAGCGGCCTCGCAGGATGTCGTAGACGAAAGAGCGGTGCACGCCGGCCATCTCGGCGACATGGGCAGGCGTCAGGCCAAGCTGGTTGGCGCGGGCCCGCAGGCGGTCGGCCAGGGTGTGCTGCTCGGTCATGTTTTCCCCAAGGGTATGTGGATGAAATAGGATAAAACAGGATTGATGCGGACCCGTCAAGCGATTAGAACAAAACCTAAACAATCGCACATGGGAATCGGGGGTCCGGATGGAGATCGAGAAGTCGTATTTCACCCTGCCGGAGATCCTCGATCGCTGGTCCATGTCCGAGGCGGACCTCGTCTACCTCGCCGAGAACGACCAGCTGCGGCTGTCGATCCGGGTGTTCAACCTGGCCGTCGAGCTCGGCGACTACGAGGAGACACCAGAGGGGGAGCGATTCTCCGTGCCCTTCGAGCGGGGCCCGTTCAACGGGCTCCTGGATCTCCACGCCCATGACGTCTTCCAGCTGTTCCGTCATGGCGAGGTGAAGCTCAGCCGCTTCCGCTCGCACAAGGCCGACTACGCCTGCTTGACCGGGGAGCGCGAGCAGATCACCGTGCGCAAGCGTGACGTGCTGCTAAGGCGCGAGGAACGCGACCGCTTCGAGGCCGAGACCGGATTTGCAGGCGCAGCGGCAGGACAAATGCCCGGTGCCTTCCATGCCTCGGCCGACTACCAGGACGTCTGCTGCAACGGTCAGCACTTTCGCCTCGGTGCGATCCAGGCGCAGGTCGTGCGCGCGCTGCACGAGGCTGCCGGGCGCGGCGAGCCTTGGCAGAGCGGGAAGGCCATCCTCGCCGCCGCGGGCTCGCGCAGCCTCAAGATGTCCGATGTCTTCAAGTCGAAGAAGAACTGGCGGCTGCTGATCGAGTCGGACGGCCGCGGCGCCTATCGCCTGCTCGGGCTCTGATCTCGCGCCATCCCTCCCATCCGCGCGCCCTCCCGATCCCTACGGTGGGATGCGCCGGGGGATGAGAGGGGGATGGCGATCCCCCACAGAGCCGTTCTCCCTTGGATTGAAAGGCTCCTGACGATCCCCCTCCGCATCCCACTCCAATCCTGACGACATCCCCTCGCGGGATTTCGCATCGTGCTCCCGACAAACGACACCGGGAGACGACGATGCAGCAGAAGACCTGCCTCACACAGAAGGAGCTCGCGCGGCGCTGGACGATCTCGCACCGCACGCTCGAGCGCTGGCGATGGGCCGGGGAAGGCCCCGCGTACATGAAACTCGGCGGCCGGGTGGTCTACCGGCTCGAGGACATCCTGGCCTTCGAGAAGGACCAGCTCACGCACACCGCTGACAGCGCGCGGGGGGCGGCATGATGAAGCGCCGGTCCGCCATCCACGGCAGCGTCGTGTCGATCTTCGGCGCCGCCGGTCCCGCGCTCGACGAGGTCGGGCTTTCCGCCTGGATCGCGCAGGCTGCCCCGGGCGAGGCGCTGGTCTATCACCGCGGGTTCCTCGCCGTCGACGCCACCGGTGCCGTCTCGAACCTCACGCCCGAGCGCCAGCGCATCCTGCGCGGTGTCGCGGCCGCCGCCTTGCGCGCCGCCGAGCAGCGGCTCGTCCACCTCGTGCAGGCCCGGCTCGGCCCCGACCACTTCGCCTACATCGCCGTCGCCCGGCCGAAGCCCGGCCCCGCCGGCGCCGCCCTTTCGATGCGCCTCCTCGAGGCCGCCTGACCCTATCCCCCATCACGGAGATCCCCATGCCGTTCCCTGAAAACACCCCCTCCATCGACGAGCTGATCAACCTGCCGGCGGGCGAGATCGCCCAGCTTCCGGTCGAGCTTCTGGCCGCAATGCAGCGCGAGATCGACGCTGCCGCGAAGCAGATGAAGGCCGTCACCGCGCGCTTCTCGACCGCCCTCGAGGTCCGTTACGCTGCCCGCGCCGCCGAAGGCCGCCGCGCCTGCGGCAAGGACACCGGCACCGTTCGCCTCGCCGATGGCGATTTCACCGTGGTCGCCGATCTGCCGAAGCGCGTCGAATGGGACCAGACCCAGCTCGCCGCCATGGTCGAGCGAATCCGCGCCGCGGGCGACGACCCGTCCGAATACGTCGAGATCAGCTTCAAGGTGCCCGAGCGCGCCTATCTCGCCTGGCCCGAGGCGATCCGCCAAGGCTTCGAGCCCGCCCGCACGGTGAAGGCCGGCGCGCTGAAGATCGCGATCCTGCCGCAGGAGGACCACGCGTGAGCCTCCCCATCATCACGGCCGATCAGCGGCTGGCCGAGACGCGGGGCATCAAGGGCGTGATCTTTGGCCCCTCCGGGATCGGCAAGACCAGCCTGCTTTGGACCCTCGAAGCCTCGACCACGCTGTTCTTCGACCTCGAGGCGGGCGACCTCGCCATCGAGGGGCTCCACATCGACGTGGTCCGGCCGCGCACCTGGAAGGAGTGTCGGGACTTCGCGGTCTTCATCGGCGGCCCGAACCCGGCGCTCCGGCCCGAACAGCCCTACAGCCAGGCGCATTTCGACGAGGTGTGCGGCCGGTTCGGCGATCCGCGCGTCCTCGCCAAATACGACACCGTTTTCATCGACTCGATCACCGTGGCCGGGCGGCTCTGCTTCCAGTGGTGCCGCGGGCAACCGGAGGCGCACTCGGAAAAGACCGGGAAACCCGATGTCCGCGGCGCCTACGGGCTTCACGGGCGCGAGATGATCGGCTGGCTGACCCACCTCCAGCACACGCGCGGCAAGAATGTCTGGTTCGTCGGGATCCTCGACGAGAAGCTCGACGACTTCAATCGCAAGGTATTCGTCCCGCAGATCGACGGCTCGAAGACCGGGCTCGAGCTGCCCGGCATCGTCGATCAGGTCATCACGATGGCCAGCCTTCCGGACGAGATGAACCGGCCTCAGCGGGCTTTCGTCTGCCAGACGCTGAACCCGTGGGGCTACCCGGCTAAGGACCGCTCCGGCCGCCTCGACCTGGTCGAAGAGCCTCATCTCGGCCGGCTGATGGAGAAGATCCGCGGCCCGCTGATCCCTGCGGAACGGCGGCTGACATATTCGCCACCGCAGCTGCCCGCCCCGCCCGGTGCGCCGGCGACCGACACCCATTCCTATCCCACCAACTGAAAGGACCCGAGCCATGTCCGGTCTCTGGAACGACTTCAACGATGCGCAGTCCAACACGAACCTCATCCCCAAGGGGACGCTCGCCAAGGTGCGGCTGACGATCCGCCCCGGCGGTTTCGACGACCCGTCGCAGGGCTGGACCGGGGGCTATGCCACCCGCGGCTCGACCGGGGCTGTCTACCTCAACGGCGAGTTCACGGTCACCGAGGGCCAATATGCCCGGCGCAAGATCTTCACGCTGATCGGTCTCTACAGCCCCAAGGGTCCGGATTGGGCCAACATGGGCCGCAGCCTCGTGCGCGGCATGCTGAACTCGGCGCGCGGGATCTCCGACAAGGATCAATCCCCGCAGGCGCAGGCGGCGCGGCGCATAAACGGTTTCGCCGATCTCGACGGGATCGAGTTCATAGCCCGGATCGACGTCGGCAGCGACGCCATGGGCGAGGAGAAGAACGAGATCCGCGCCGCGGTCACGCCCGATCATCGTGACTATGCGCAGGTGATGGGGCTGGCAGCGCAGCACGGGTATCAGCCGCCCGCGCAGCCTGCGGCGCAGGCGCCGGTCCAGCAGCCCGCGGCTGCGCCGGTGCCGGGACGTCCCGCATGGGCGCAGTGAGGGCACGATGCTCCTCCGTCCCCGCCAGAAACTCTTCGTGGAGCGCAGCCTTGCTGCGCTCTCCGCCCGCGACAACACGCTGGGCGTTGCGCCCACAGGCGCGGGCAAGACCATCATGCTCTCGGCCGTCACCGGCAGGATGACCGGGGACGGCGCCAAGGCTTGCGTGCTCGCGCATCGCGACGAGCTGACCAGCCAGAACCGGGCGAAGTTCGCCCGGGTCAATCCCGACATGGACACCTCCGTCGTCGATGCCACGACCAAGTCCTGGAACGGACAGGTCACCTTCGCCATGGCGCCGACGCTGTCACGCGCCGCCAATCTGCAGGCCATGCCGAAGCTCGATCTGCTGGTGATCGACGAGGCGCATCACGCGGTGGCCGAGAGCTACCGCCGCATCATCGACCGGGTGCGCAATGCCAACCCCGAGGCCCGCGTCTTCGGCGTGACGGCGACGCCCAACCGGGGCGATCGGAAGGGCCTGCGCGAGGTCTTCGACAACGTCGCCGACCAGGTGCGTCTGGGCGAGTTGATCGCGTCTGGCCACCTCGTGCCGCCGCGGACCTTCGTCATCGACGTGGGCGTGCAGGACGAACTGCGTTCGGTACGCAAGACTATGTCGGATTACGACATGGCCGAGGTGGCGGAAATCATGGACCGCGCACCGGTCACGGACGAGGTGATCCGCCACTGGAAGGAAAAGGCGGGCGACCGGCAGACCGTCGTTTTCTGCTCGACCGTCGCCCATGCCGAGCATGTGACGGAGGCGTTCCGCGAGTCCGGCGTCTCGGCCGCGCTCATCACCGGGACGCTCGAGGCGGGCGCGCGCAAGGGGATCCTTGACGCCTATGCCGCCGGTCGCATCCGCGTCGTCGTCAACGTCGCGGTGCTGACCGAGGGATGGGACCACCCGCCGACCTCCTGCGTCGTGCTGCTTCGGCCGAGTTCCTACAAGTCCACGATGATCCAGATGGTCGGGCGCGGTCTGCGCACCGTCGATCCGGCCGAGCATCCCGGCATCGTCAAGACCGACTGCATCGTGCTGGATTTCGGGACGTCGAGCCTGACCCACGGCACGCTGGAACAGGACGTCGACCTAGACGGCCACACGCCCACGGGCGAGGCGCCGACAAAGACCTGTCCGGCCTGCGCGGCCGACATTCCGCTTGGCTCCCGTGAATGCCCGCTCTGCGGCGAGTTGCTTGACGAACCCGAGGACGAGGCGCACAGCCAGGAGGCCGGGACCGGCAGCCTGTCCGGGTTCGTCATGTCCGAGATCGACCTCCTGAATCGGTCGAGTTTCGCCTGGGAGGACCTCTTCGGCGACGACGCCGCGCTCATGGCGAGCGGGTTCGGCGCCTGGGGCGGCGTATTCTTCCTCGAGGGCCGATGGCATGCCGTGGGCGGGGCGAAGGGACAGGCGACCTGCCTTCTTGGGGTTGGCGATCGCACCGTCTGCCTCGCGCGGGCCGACGACTGGCTGAACACCCACGAGAGCGACGAGAGCGCCTTCAAGTCGAAGCGCTGGCTGAGCCAGCCGCCGACCGAGAAGCAGCTGCAATACCTCTCGCCCGAACAGCAGCAGGATTACGGGCTCACTCGCTATCGGGCGTCTGCGCTGATCACCTTCCAGTTCAACCGCCGCGACATCCGGCGTCTCGTCATGTCGGCCGCGCCCGAGCGGAGGGCGGCGTGAGCCATGTCGCGCAAGTCCCATCCCCGCCCGCAGAGGCTCCGGATCGACCCGGCTGTGATCGCCTCTGGCATCCGCTGCCGATGCTCTGCGCCGTCTGCACATCCCGCACGCGCGGCTTCGGCTGGTTCGATCCCCACCGGCCGCGCCCCCACCGCACCCACCGCTGGTTCTGCTCCATGGGCTGCCAGGCGGCCTTCACCCGCAAAGCGAAGAGAGGATTGAGCATGGTCGATTTCACCGAAGAGGAAACCCAGGCGCTGCCCGCCGTGATGCGCGCGCTCGCCCCCGAGATGGAGCGCATCGGCTGGGACCGGCCGCTGGGCCAGCTGACGCAGAATGACATGCACCGTCTCATCGTCACCACCGTCGAGGCGTTCCGCGCCGAGATGGCCGAGATCGCCAGCCAGTCGGAGATCCCGTTCTGATGCTGGATTACAACCACCGCCCCGGCATCGCGGAGCGCATCAACGCCGCGGTGGATGCCGCGCTCGAGGCTGAACGCGCTGCCACGCCGCCGCGCGACTATCTCGGGGCGTCCCGGCTCGGCCTTGCCTGCGAGCGCGCGCTGCAGTTCGAGTTCGCGCGCGCGCCGAAGGACGAGGGCCAGGACTTCTCCGGCCGGTCGCTGCGGATCTTCGCGATCGGGCACCAGCTCGAGGATCTCGCCATCCGCTGGCTGCGGGCGGCGGGGCTCGATCTCTACACCCGCAAGGGCAACCGCCCGGACGGCGAGCAGTTCGGCTTCTCGGTCGCCGGGGGCCGCATCCGCGGTCATGTCGACGGGATCGTCGCCGAGGCCCCGGCGGCGCTGGGGCTGCGCACCCCGGCGCTCTGGGAATGCAAGACGATGAACGCGAAGAACTGGCGCGAGACGGTGGCCAAGGGCGTGACCGTGGCAAAGCCGGTCTATGCCGCCCAGATCGCGCTCTACCAGGCCTACATGGAAGCGACGGTGCCGGGCATCAGCGCGAACCCCGCGCTCTTCACTGCGATCAACAAGGACACGGCCGAACTGCACCACGAGCTCGTGCCCTTCGATGCCGATCTCGCGCAGCGCATGTCCGACCGCGGCGTCCGGATCCTGCGAGCCACCGACGCGGGCGAGCTGCTCCCGCGCATCGCCGCCAATCGCGATTTCTTCGAATGCCGGTTCTGCCCTTGGGCCGAGCGCTGCTGGAGCCTGCCGACATGAGCGAAGACAACATCATCCATTTCAACCCGTGGCGCGATTTCAACGACGCGGCGCCGCTGGACGATCCCTTCGCGGTCGAACCGGACGCGGACCAGATCGCCCGCTTCGTCGATGTGGTCTTTGGCTATTCCGACGGGCTGATCCCGGTTCGCGGTTTCGTCGACAAAGGTCAGGGCAAGGACGGCCGCCCACACAACATCTGGATCGACGCGGACGGCACCGCGCCCGAGAAGCTCGCGACCTTCGCGGGCTGGGCCGCGCGCGAGGGCGCGGCGGTCTATGTCATCCCCGGCACGGTGGCGGAGACCGGCCAGGCCCGGGCCGCAGACGTCCTGCAGATGCAGAGCCTCGTGGTCGATCTCGACTCGGGCGACATCCCGGCCAAGCTCGATCATCTCGTCCACCACCTTGGCCGACCGACCCTGATCGTCGAGAGCGGCGGGCGCACGCCTGAGGGCGCGACCAAGCTCCATGTCTGGTGGAAGCTGACCGAGCCCATAGAGGGGGCGGACCTTGCCCGGCTCTGCCAGCTGCGCGGCGAGATCGCACTGAAGGTCGGCGGCGACACCCATTTCCGCTCGGCCCATCAGCCGATCCGCGTGCCCGGCACCGTCTATCATAAGGGCGGGCTCACGCGGCTGGTGCAGATCCGCGAGGCGACCGAGCTCGAGGTCGAACTCGCGGAGATGGCCGAGCGCGTCGCCGACATGCTGCCCATGCCCGGCGTCGGCATGGCCACGGCTGAGCCCCGCGAGAAACCCGCCATTGACGACGTGCTCGTGACCCCGGTCCACGAGGGCGGCGCGGACGACTGGTCCCGTTTCGAGGGCGCCTCTGCCGCCATCGGCTATTTCCTGCGGCTGGTCCACGAGGGCCGGATCTCGATGGACGAGGGCTGGACGGCGATCTGCGGCTACAACGCTGCGATGCTGCGCCCCGCCTGGCCGCTCGACCGGCTGAAGCGCGAGACGAACCGGCTGTGGGAGCTGCACATCAAACGGCACGGGCCGCCGCTGATCCGCCTCGACAGTGCGGCGCCCGCGCAAACTGACCTGCCCACCTTCACGCTGGGCGCGCTTCTCGACGACACGAGCCCGATGCCCGACGACATCATCGGCCCGCGCGTGCTGACGCCGGGCGGGCTTCTGGTGCTGGGCGGCGCGCCCAAGGTCGGCAAGAGCGACCTTCTGATCGCCTTGCTCGTGCACATGGCGGCGGGCGTGCCCTTCCTCGGCTTCACTCCGCCACGGCCGCTGCGGATCTTCTACCTGCAGGCCGAGATCCAATACCACTACCTGCGCGAACGCATGCAGCAGATCGGCCTGCCACCCGAGCTGATCGCCGCCGCGCGCGACAACCTGATCGTCACGCCGAAGCTGCGGATGCTGCTCGATGCCGAGGGCAGCGCCCGCGTGGCCGAGGCGATCAAGGCCGCGTTCCCCGATGCGCCGCTCGACATCCTCTGCATTGACCCGATCCGCAATCTCTTCGACGGCGGGCCCGATGGCGGTGGCGAGAACGACAACGCCGCGATGATGTTCTTCCTCAAGGACCGGGTCGAGGTGCTGCGCGACCACGTCAATCCCGACTGCGGCGTGATCCTCGTCCACCACACCAAGAAGCTCTCGAAGCACCAGGTGAAGGAGGACCCGTTCCTCGCCCTTTCCGGCGCCAGCGCGCTCAGGGGTTTCTACACCACCGGCCTGATCCTCCACCGGCCCGAGGAGGATTCGACCCAGCGCCGCCTGGAGATCGAACTCCGGAACGGCCCCGCGCTACCCGCGAAGCTGGTGGACAAGGTCAAGGGCAAGTGGGTCGAGATCAACCCGATGAACGAGCGACTGGTGCGCCCTGAAGTCGGTGCGAAGCATGACGCCGAGCGCGATCGCAAGCGGGACGTGATCCTCTCGATCCTGATCGAGGAGGCGGCCGAGGGACGGCTCTACACCATCAACCAGTTCGCTGAGGCCTTCGAGAACAAGGGCGGTCTGGGCGGCAAGGACACGATCCGCGACCGGATCGCAGTGCAAGCGACCAAGGGCACCATCAAGTTCATCCGCGACGGCGCGCCCTACGGCCTCGGGCCTTCGCGCTCACGCTTCGGATACCTCTGCGTCGAGGGAATGGTCATGCCCACGGACGGCGAGGATGTCGATCCGGCGACCGGAGAGGTCACTCTCGCCAGCATCGCAGTGCTGCCCACCCACTACAAATCGCCGCAGACCGGGGCGCTGCTCGAGGTCGAGAACCCGCATGTCTGGGTCTATCCGGAGGGGGAACGGCCATGATCGCCCCTGCAGATCGTTCCCCGCAGAATTGCGCAGGGGCCAGTTTGAGCCAGATGCGGGGCCTTGCCGAAACTGCCCCGCCACTATTGCGCGGAAATCCGCATGCATCCGATGTGGCCAGTTTCGGCCCGCTTCCGAAACTGCCCCTGCAGGATTGCGCTCGGACCGCAACCGCTACTCGGCAACCAGTTTCGGCCGGGGCCGCCGGAATCGCACTCCCTAAACAGGAATTCCTGTTTTCTGTCAGTGTGTTGCTGCAGTTTTCCAGTTTCGGGGGTGAAACCACCCCCTACGGGGGTGGGGGAGAACGCCGCAGGCGGGTTCTCCCACGCCCACCCCCAGGGGTTTCGCGCGCGTGGCCTGCCCACGGGCCAACCTTCCGATCCGACGACGGCGGCCCCGTACCGCCAAGCACCAGACCGCCGTCGTCTTCCACCCGAGCAGCCAACCAGAAGAGGAGACCACCCATGGCTGACATGACTCTCGCCACACACCGCCGCGAGGCAATCCCCGATCTGCCGCCCGCCGTCCGGGCCAACCGCGCGATGCTGGCGCTCGACCTCGGCACGACGACGGGATGGGCGCTGCACGGCATCGACGGGCTGATCACCTCCGGCACGGTGTCCTTCCGCCCCGGCCGCTTCGACGGTGGCGGCATGCGGTATCTCCGCTTCACCAACTGGCTGACCGAGATCGACCGGCTGTCCGGACCCGTCGCCGCCATCTGGTTCGAGGAGGTCCGCCGCCATGCGGCCACCGACGCGGCCCATGTCTACGGTGGGCTGATGGCCACGCTGACCGCATGGGCCGAACTGCGCGGCATTCCCTACGAGGGCGTCCCGGTCGGCACGATCAAACGCCATGCCACGGGCAAGGGCAACGCGCCCAAGGAGGCGATGATCGCCGCGGCCCGCGCCCGCGGCTTCAGCCCCGCCGACGACAACGAGGCCGACGCCATCGCGATCCTGCTCTGGGCGCTGGAGACCAAGGGGGGCCTGCAATGAGGCGGTTTCCCCGTGGCTATGGCGGCGAGCGCCGCAACCCCGAACAGGTCAAGCGCGACGGCTGGAAGGAGCAACGCGTGTTCGCAGTTTCCCTTGACGACCAGAGACTTACTTGGCCTGAGCGGGAGCTGGTGCGGCAACTCGGCGAGCGTCTCTACGGCGCGCGCCCAACACAACGAGAGGTGAGGAAATGACCCATTGGACACCAGCCGACGTGGAGGCGCGGCTCTCCGAGGCGGGTATGATCCTGCGCCGTCTGCCGGAGCCCCGGCGCAACGGATACTTCAGCACATGGCCGGAGATCGTCCACGGTTTCGCCGACAAGGTGGGCCAGGAGCCGAAGCCCATGCGCGTCTCGCCTTCGCCGCGGGACATCGCGCGGATGGAGGAGACGCTGACCTGGACGAACTGCCTCGAGCCCATCGACGGCAAGATCGTCTGGATGAAGGCGCATGACGAGCGCTGGAAGAACATCTGCTGGCACGTCGGTCTCTGCCACGCCGCGGCGCACCAGCACTGGCGCTACGGGCTGTCGCTCATCGCGCTCAACCTCAACAGGCAGCCCTTCAACCGGAAACTGCCGATCCTCGAGATCATCAAGCTGGCGCGCAGCCTGTAGGAAAGTCTCGTGTAGAGGGTTTTCGCGCAGACAAAAACGCCTCTCCCGGGCTAGAAAGTGGATATACTCGGGAGAGGCGCGCGCGGCGCGGTCCCGAACGAAACCATCCTTTCGTTGGCGGGGCGCGCTAATAAAGGAAAGGCGCTGATCCTTTCCTTGCGGGCCGCTGTCCGCCCACGCCACCCCCCCCTCAGACGACTTCGCGGTTCCTTCTGCGCGACATTCGTATGCTGGCGGGCGAAGCGCGGAAGATCGCCAGCGACAGGGCCGGATTTTTGGGAAGCCACCCGGAAGCCGGAGCCACGCGCGCCCCGCGCAAACACCAATGAACGCTGGCCTTCCGACTGGATACCGCTGGTAGCCGCTGGACTCCGCTTGGAGTCCGGCCCGGCATCGGAGGTCCGGAAGCCACCGGTATCCACCCGACCGAGGAACCTTGCCCACCATGACGCTGAGCTTCGCCCCGGACGCGATCGAGATGTGGCCGCTGTCGCGCCTCCAGCCCTACGCGAAGAACGCGAAGGCGCACGGGCCGGATCAGGTCGCGAAGATCGCGGCCAGCATGGCGGAGTTCGGCTGGACCGTGCCCTGCCTCGTCGCCGAGGACGGTGAGCTGATCGCGGGCCACGGGCGCGTGCTGGCGGCGACGCAGCTGGGACTAACTGAGGCGCCGGTGATCGTGCTCGGGCACCTGACCGAGGCGCAGCGCCGGGCCTACCGGATCGCGGACAACAAGCTGACGGAGCTCGGCACCTGGGACGAGGCGCTGCTGTCGGCTGAACTGAACGACCTGTTGGCCGAGGATTTCGACCTGTCGCTGGTCGGGTTCTCAGACGGCGAGCTCGATAAACTGCTGGCCTACGTCGCGGAAGACGACGGTGAAGAAGGTGGCGCCGGGGGCTCCGTGCCGCCGGTGACGATCCCCGAACCGCCGCGTAACCCGGCCTCGCGGACGGGCGACCTGTGGATCCTCGGCGACCACCGCCTGCTCTGCGGCGACAGCACAAGCCACGACGATGTGCGCCGCCTGGTGAATGGCGAGCGCGCAATCCTGTTCGCGACCGATCCACCGTATCTCGTCGACTACGACGGCTCAAACCACCCGACGCGGAACAAGGACTGGTCGGCGTCCTACGGCACGACGTGGGACGACAGTTCGCAGGGCGCGGAACTCTACGACGGTTTCATCGCGGCCGCCGTGGCCGAGGCGATCACCGAGGACGCCGCCTGGTACTGCTGGCACGCCTCCCGCCGCCAGGCGATGCTGGAGGCCTGCTGGGAAAAGGCCGGGGCCTTCGTCCACCAGCAGATCATCTGGGTGAAGGACCGCGGGGTTCTGACCCGGTCGCATTACCTGTGGAAGCACGAGCCCTGCTTCATGGGCTGGCGCCGCCCGAACCGTCCGCCAAAGGTCGCCGAGGAGACGCTGCCATCGACATGGGCGCTGCCCAGCTTCGCCAAGGACGACCGGCCCGACCACCCGACGCCGAAACCGATCGACGCCTTCGGCATCCCGATGCGCCAGCACGTCGCGCGCGGCGGGCTCTGCTACGAGCCGTTCTCGGGCTCCGGATCGCAGATCATGGCGGGCGAGGCCAATGGCCGCCGGGTGTTCGCGATGGAGATCAGCGCGGCCTACGTCGACGTGGCCGTGGAACGCTGGCAGGCCGAGACCGGCCGCGACGCGATCCTAGATGGCGACGGCCGGACCTTCGCTGAGGTGAGGACCGAGCGGCTGGGTGACGACGCCGCACCCCCGGCCGATCCCCTGGCTACGGACACCGCCCCCGAACCCGCGCGAAAGCGCAAGACCGCCGCGTGACATGCATGACCTGGCTTTACCTTCCTCCGGACGCGCTGCCGGAGCCGGAGACGCATGCCTGTTCGGCCTCTCCCTGTGCTCCGGCGCAGGCGGTCTCGATCTCGGGCTCACCATCGCCATCCCCGGATATCGTACTGTGGGCCATGTCGAACGGGAAACCTACGCCGCAGCCACTCTCGTGGCGCGGATGGAAGACGCGTCCCTGGATGAGGCTGTTGTCTGGGACGATGTTGGAACCTTCGATGGCCGACCTTGGCGCGGCGCGGTGGACATCGTCACTGCGGGCTATCCGTGCCAGCCGTTCTCCGTCGCTGGCAAGCGCCGGGGCGCGGACGACCCGCGCCACCTCTGGCCGCATGTCGCCCGCATCATCGGCGAGATCGAGCCGCCCTTCGTCTTCCTCGAGAATGTCGCCCATCATCTCCGCCTCGGCTTCCCCGAAGTCGCCGCAGGATTGGTCGGCATGGGCTACCGCCTTGCGGCAGGCCTCTTTACGGCGGCGGAAGTTGGCGCGCCCCACAAGCGCGAGCGGCTCTTCATCCTCGCCCTCCGCGAAGGAGACGAGCTGGCCGACCCCGCGCGCCTGCTCTGGAACCCGGTCGAGTGGCGGGAACCGGACGGAATTGCTGCGGCTCTGGCCGACGCCGAGGGCCAGCGCCAACGAGAACCGGCAGACCAAACCGACGCCATCGCAGACAGCGGGTCAGCACGGCATGAACCTCGCGACGACGGCCGCGATGTGGCCGACGCCACAGATCGACAGTTTCCGCAGCCGGGGCGGCGAGCGGAAGCACGAGAAGGGTCTGGACGGCATGGCGCGGGACTGGCCGACGCCGATGGCCAACGACGGTTGCAAGCCGAGCGCGGGCAACCGCCGGACCGCCGACCTGACCCATGCGGCGGGGATGTGGATGACGCCGACGGCCCGCGATCACAAGGATGGGGCGACGACATTGGCGAACACGCCGGTGAACGGCCTGCTTGGCCGCCAGGTCCTGGTGACGCCGATGGCTGGGCGCGATACCTCCGCGCTGCGCCGGACCTTGAACCCGCTGTTCGTCGAGGCGCTGATGGGCTGGCCCACCGGGTGGACCGGCTTCGGCTCTGTGGCAACGGAGTGGTCCCGCTGGTTGCGGCGGATGCGCTGCGAACTCTCGCGGCTGAATTGCTGGCCGATGGATGAGGTGGCGACATGAAGCAGTCCCGCCTCATGTCGCTGGTCGAGTCCATCGCCAATGTGGTCGTCGGCTACGGCGTCGCGGTCGTGACGCAGATCCTGATCTTCCCGGTCTTCGGGCTGCACACGACGCTGGCGCAAAACCTGAAGATGGGTGCGGTGTTCACCGTGGTGAGCATCGCGCGGTCCTACGTCCTGCGGCGGCTGTTCGAGGCAATACGGGTGCGAAAGCTCCGAACATCGAGCGCGCGGCCGCGATGATGAACGACGCGTCAGTCCATTCGCAGCGGCCCGAACATGCCGGACTCCACCATCGCCGCGTAAACGCGCTTCATCGCCATCGCCGTCTCCTGATTGACGAACAGCGATGAGCGCGACCCATGGGGATCACCGAGCAGGTAGGGACGCATCGTATCCCACCGCTCGCCGACTTCAGCGCGGTGCCACATTCGCATCTCTTGCTGGATCATCAGCGGCACGGCGAGCTTCTTGGGCACCATGTGGCGCTCGGGAAATGCTTCGTGCCAGTCGCAGCGGACGAGGATCGGCGTGGTACCCGAATTGTAGAAGGGAACGTCCAGCCGCTCGGCGGTAATCGTGGCGCAGGGATGTGGCTCCATCGCTTCGACAGACTCGATGATCTTTAAGCCATCTCCGTAGGGGCACGACACGAACGCGTGTGCGAAATAGATCGTGTGGTCCAGACCCTGATACCCGCAACGATCGCTGGGGTCCGTCACCGGCATCTGCGGATTGTCCTGCGGCACCAAGGGGTGCCATGTCGGATACCCGCGCACGACCGGACCATGCGTGTCGATCAGGTCCTGCAGCGCGCCGTCCGCCTTCTCTCGCTGGTCGGCATCGACCCCGGGCGACAGGACCAAGATCCGTCGCGCCCGCTCGTAGCCGTCCTGTGCCGCCTCGTCTGCTCGAAATGCCATAGGTATCTGCCTTTCATCCGGGTTCGCACGGAAGATAGGTTCTTTGCATGAAAATGCAATATCGTGCGTGACGTGCGATCTTCGCGCGAGGACCGCGACAATCGCGCGTGAAACCGGCTGTTTCACGTTGGCCGGAGGCGCCGCTAAACCAAGAAGCCGCCGCCCCGGAGGGACGGCGTCCATCAACTTGTCGGGGTCCGGTGCGTCAGGCGGCGGGGAGTTTGTACACGCGCCCCCGGTTCTCGACCTTCTCCGAGGTCACCTCGAGCCCGAGTTTCTTCTTCAGCGCCCCGGCCATCGCGCCGCGCACCGTGTGCGACTGCCAGC
Source organism: Roseovarius sp. MBR-6 (assembly GCF_040547525.1). Taxonomy (NCBI): domain Bacteria; kingdom Pseudomonadati; phylum Pseudomonadota; class Alphaproteobacteria; order Rhodobacterales; family Roseobacteraceae; genus Roseovarius; species Roseovarius sp. MBR-6. Next base: position 327,631 of record NZ_JBEPPW010000003.1, read on the forward strand.
CCGTCGCGGCCATGATCTCCTCGATGGTCGCACCGTCCGGCGCGCGCAGCATGGCGATCAGCGTGGCCTGCTTGGTGCCCTCGCGCGGCGTGCGCGTCTTGGGCGCGGGCTCGGTCTCGGTGGGGGTGTCCGGCGCGGGCTGCTCGGTCGGCGCGTCCGTCGCGCCCGCAGGCGCGGTGTCCGCGTCCTCGGTCTCGATGCCGACGGCGACTAAACCTGCGTCGGTGGCGACCAGCGTGACGCCGTGGCCGTCGCCGGTCTCGCGCCAGATGGGTTCGCCCTTGCGCATGTCGGCGTCGACCTCCTGCAGGAACCCCTTCGCGATCATCGCGCCGACCACCTTGGCGGCGGCGCCGCCGCGCAGGCTCTCGGGCAGCGGCAGGGCGATATGCTCGGGCCGCTGGGCGGCGGCGCTCAGGATCAGGGCTTGGGTGTCGGAAAGCTTGGTCATCGTCGTCTCCCGTATCGGGGCGCGCGGGATGCGGGCCCTTCTACGAGGCCAAGCCCGCCAGTCGGCGGGCGGGACCGCGAGCGGGTCGTCTCACTCGGCGTGTTCGCCTTCGCTGAAGGCCATGTCGGTGATCTCGCGCAGCTTGGCGCGGTAGTGGTTCAGGGTGCCGACATGGCCCCAGTTGATCTCGTCGGGGTGGGTCTCGAAATGGTCCGCGCTGAGGGCGGCGAGCCGCTCCAGCATCGCGTCGATCTCGAACTTGGCGGCGAGGAAGGCGTCGAGGGCTTTCGTGTTGTCGGTGGCGCGGCGGGTCATCGGGGTGGCTCCTTGGTGAGTTGCATCGCTTCGTTGGAGTGACGTTCGCTCTGTCCGGCGCGCTTATCAACTCGATAAGCACATGATCTTGAATGATAATCGGAGCTATCGATGCAGGGCATGAGCGAGCGCCAGTACGCCGCCCATGTCGGGCTGTCGCGGGGCGCGATCCAGAAGGCGAAGACGGCCGAGCGGCTGGTGCTCTATCCCGACGGCAGCATCAACGCGGCGGCCAGCGACGCCAGACGGGCCGAGACGACGGACCCGTCGAAGACCCGCAAGCCGCCCGCACCGAAGCTGAAGCCTGTCCCCGAAGCCGCGGTGACCGCTGTCGGCGACACGCTCCGCGAACAGGGGCTGGCGGTCCCGGCAGTCGGCGGCGGCACGACCTTCCTGCAGGCGAAGACCGCGAACGAGGTGCTGAAGGCGCAGGAGCGGCGCATCCGGCTCCAGAAGCTGAAAGGGGAGTTGATCGAGCGGGCCCGCGCGCTGGCGCTGGTGTTTCGCCTGGCGCGGGAGGAACGGGACGCGTGGGTGAACTGGCCTGCGCGCGCGGCGGCGCTGATGGCGGCCGAGCTCTCGGCCTCGTGCAGCGACGCGACGGGTCAACAGATCACCGTGGAGCCAGCCGCGATGCAGAAGGTGCTGGAGAGACATGTACGCGCCCACCTCGACGAACTCGCCGAGGTCCGGCCCGACTTCCGGTGAAGTTGACCCACTGACGGATTTCGACGGCGCGGGCGAGATCCTGCGCGCCTGGGGCAATGGGCTCCGGCCCGACCCGGACCTGACGGTCTCGCAATGGGCGGACCGGCACCGGATGCTCTCGGGCCGCGCCTCGGCCGAGCCCGGGCGGTATCGCACGGTGCGCACGCCCTACATGCGCGAGATCATGGACCGGCTCTCGCCCGGCGATCCCACGCAGCGGATCGTGTTCATGAAGGCCGCGCAGGTCGGCGCGACCGAGGCTGGAAACAACTGGATCGGCTTTGCGATCCACCAGGCGCCGGGCCCGATGCTGGCGGTCCAGCCGACCGTGGAACTGGCCAAGCGCAACTCGCGCCAGCGGATCGACCCGCTGATCGACGAGAGCCCCGAGCTGCGGGAGAGGGTCAAACCGGCGCGCTCGCGCGACGCGGGCAACACGATGCTGTCCAAGGAATTCGCGGGCGGCATCCTGATCATGACCGGCGCGAACTCGGCGGTCGGGCTGCGCTCCACCCCGGCACGCTACATCTTTCTCGACGAGGTCGACGCCTATCCGGCCTCGGCCGACGAGGAAGGCGACCCCGTCACGCTGGCCGAGGCGCGCTCGCTGACCTTCGCCCACCGGCGCAAGGTGTTCCTTGTCTCGACGCCGACGATCCGGGGGCTGAGCCGGATCGAACGGGAATACGAGGCCAGCGACCAGCGCCGGTTCTTTGTGCCGTGCCCGCATTGCGGCGCAATGCAGTGGCTGAAGTTCGACCGGCTGCGCTGGCAGAAGGGCCGCCCGGAGACGGCCGAGTATCATTGCGAGGGCTGCGAGACGCCCATCGCCGAACATCACAAGACGGCAATGCTGGACGCAGGCGAATGGCGGGCGACGGCGACCGCAGCCGATCCCGGCACCGTCGGCTATCACCTCTCGGCGCTCTATTCGCCGATCGGTTGGCTGAGCTGGGAGCGGATCGTGCGGGCATGGGACGCGGCACAGGGGTCGGACGAGGCGATCAAGGCGTTTCGCAACACGATCCTCGGCGAGACCTGGGTCGAAACCGGGGAGGCGCCCGACTGGCAGCGGCTTTACGACCGGCGCGAGCGCTGGACATCCGGCACGGTGCCTGCGGGCGGACTGTTCCTGACGGCCGGGGCCGATGTCCAGAAGGACCGGATCGAGGTCGATGTCTGGGCATGGGGGCGCGGACTTGAGTCGTGGCTCGTCGACCATGTCGTCATCGAGGGCGGGCCCGACCGGCATGACGCCTGGTCGGAGCTGACCGCGCTGCTGGATCGAAGCTGGCTGCACGAGCGCGGCGCGCATCTGCGCATCGCGCGGCTCGCCATCGACACCGGCTACGAGGCCCCGGCGGTCTATTCCTGGTCGCGGGCGCAGGGGTTTGGGCAGGTGTCGCCGGTCAAGGGCGTCGAGGGGTTCAACCGCTCGAGCCCGGTGTCGGGGCCGACCTTCGTCGATGCGACCGAGGGCGGCAAACGCCTCCGGCGCGGGGCGCGGCTCTGGACCGTGGCGGTGTCGACCTTCAAGGCCGAGACCTACCGCTTCCTGCGGCTCGCGCGCCCGACCGAGGAGGACATCGCCGACGGGGCGGCGTTCCCGCCCGGATCCGTGCATCTGCCGCACTGGGTCGAAAACGAATGGCTGAAGCAATTCGTGGCCGAACAGCTGGTGACGGTCCGCACAAAGCGCGGCTTCGCCCGGCTGGAATGGCAGAAGCTGCGAGAACGTAACGAAGCGCTGGACTGCCGGGTCTACGCCCGCGCCGCCGCCTGGATCGCGGGCGCAGACCGCTGGCCCGACGAGAAATGGCGTGACCTCGAGGATCAGCTCGGGGCCGCCCCCACCGACACCGATCACGCCGGGCAGATCAACCGGCCGGGACAGGCCCCGCAGGGCAAGCGCCGCTCCGACTGGCTCGGGCGGCGCGGAGGATGGTTTTGATGACCGACTGGACGGAAACCGAGCTCTCGGCGCTGCGCCGCGCCTATGCCAGCGGCACGACCCGGGTCAGCTATGACGGAAAGTCGGTGGACTACGGCTCGGCCGAGGATCTGCTGGCCCGCATCCGCACCATCGAACGCGCCATCGCGGGGACGACCCGGCCACTGCCGGTCGCCGGGCTCGCTGGCTTCTCGCGCGGGGATCGCTGATGTCGGCGAACTGGTTCGATCACGCCATCGCCACGGTGGCGCCGCGCATGGCGGCCCGCCGCGTGATGGCGCGTCAGGCCTTCGAGACCCTGACGCGGGGCTATGACGGCGCCGCACGCGGGCGGCGGACGGAGGGCTGGCGCGCACCGGGATCCTCGGCCGACACCGAGATCGGCGTGGCGGGGGCGCTGCTGCGCGACCGGATGCGCGATCTGGTGCGCAACAACCCGCATGCGGCCAAGGCCGTGGCGGTGCTTGTGAACAATATCATCGGCGCGGGCATCATGCCCCGCGCCGCGAGCGGCGACGACAAGCTCGATCGGAAGGTCGATGCCCTGTTCGAACGCTGGACGGCGGAGTGCGACGCCGACGGCCAGCTCGACTTCTACGGCCTGCAGACGCTGATCTGCCGCGAGATGGTGGAGGCTGGCGAAGTGCTGGTGCGCCGCCGTCTGCGCCGGTCGTCGGATGGTCTGCCGGTACCGCTGCAGCTGCAGGTGCTGGAGGCCGACTTCCTCGACGCGACGAAATCCGGCGCCCTCGGCGCGGGGCGGCTGGTCCAGGGGATCGAGTTCGATCCGCTCGGCAAGCGCCGGGCCTACTGGCTGCACGCTGAACATCCGGGCGACGCCTACGGGGCCTTGCAGAACGGTCTGCAGAGCCGCCCGGTCCCGGCGAGCGAGATCGCCCATGTCTACGAGAAGCAGCGCACGCAGGCGCGCGGCGTCCCGTGGGGCGCACCGGTGATCCGCAGCTTGCGCGATCTCGACGACTACGAGGTGGCGGAACTGGTCCGCAAGAAGACCGAGGCTTGCGTCACCGCCATCGTCTTCGGTGATGACGAGGCCCAGCAGGGTATCGCGCCTTCCGTGGTCGATGCCGATGGCAACCGCGTCGAGCAGTTCGAGCCGGGGCTCATCGCCTATGCCCGGGGCGGCAAGGACATCCGCTTCAACCAGCCCGCCGCCACCGGCGGCTATGGCGAATACAAGCGCGCGAGCCTGCACACCATCTCGGCCGGATTCCGGGTGCCCTACGAGTTGCTCACCGGGGACTTGTCCCAGGTCAACTATTCCTCGATCCGGGCCGGGCTGGTGGAGTTCCGTCGCCAGATCGACGCCGTGCAGTGGCAGTTGTTCATCCCGATGTTCTGCGCCCCGGTCTGGCGCTGGTTCACCGAAGCCGCATGGGCGGCGGGCCAGATCCCAACGCCGGATGTGCCGGTCGAATGGTCGCCGCCGAAGTTCGAGGCGGTCGATCCGCAGAAGGACGCAATGGCGAACCTGCTGTCGATCCGCTCCGGCACCATGACGCTGGCCGAGGTCATCGCGAAACAGGGCCGCAATCCGGATGCCGTGCTGGCCGAAATCGCCGCGACGAACGCCAAGCTCGACGCGCTGGGGCTAGTGCTCGACAGCGATCCGCGCCGCGTCACCAAGACCGGCAGCGCGCAGACCAGCGATCCGGCGACCGATCCGGCCGCTGACGAACGGGACACGGACGACCCGGCCGCCGACGCGGAAACAGACCCGGCGCAGGCCGACCAACAGGACTGACCTTCATGGACACGATGATCGAACTGCCGGCCATGCGCCGGTCGGCGGAACTTGCGCCGAACACCGCCGATGCCGACAGCCGCACCGTCGAGGTCGTCTGGTCGGCCGGGGCCCGCGTGCGCCGCGCCAGCTTCTTCGGCGAGCCCTATGACGAGGAACTGAGCCTCGATCCCGCCCATGTCCGGCTGGACCGGCTGAATGCCGGGGCACCCTTCCTGAAGGTGCACGAGCTCGACACGCTCGATGCAGTGATCGGCTCGGTCGTGCCGGGTTCGGCCCGGATCGAGAACGGGCGCGGCATCGCGCTGGTGCGGATCAGCGAACGCGCCGATGTCGAGCCGATCTGGCGCGACATCCAGGCGGGCCACATCCGGGCGGTCTCCATCGGCTACCAGGTCCACCGCTTCGAGGTCTCGAAGCCCGAGGCCGCGCGCGAACTCTGGCGCGCGGTGGACTGGACGCCGTTCGAGGTCTCCGCCGTCGCGGTCGGCGCCGACCCCGCCGCGGGCTTCCGCGCCCAGCACCCCCTTCACGACTGCGTCCTCCACCGCCGGGACGCCCCCACACCGCAAGGAGCATCCCCGATGACGGACAAGATCCAGATCCCGGCGCGCGACGCCGCAACGCCCGCCACCACCCAGCCGACCGAGCCGGTCGAAACCGAGGACACCCCCATGACCGAGCCGAAAGCGGCTGCGCCCGACCCGAAGGTCGCCGCAGTCGAAACCCGCAGCCAGCCGAAGACGCAGGCAACGCCCGCGCCCGACACAGAGGCGGTCGCGACCCGCGCCCGCGAGGCCGAGCGCGAGCGTGTGTCCACCATCTACGATCTCGCGGGCCGCCTGAACCTCGAGCGCGGTTTCGCCGAGGATCTGGTCAAGCGCGGCGTCAGCGTCGACGAGTCCCGCCGGCTGATCCTCGATCAGGTCGCCGCGAAGTCGGACGAGACCCGGACCTTCGGCCATGTCTCCGTCCCGCTCGGCGGCCGCGACGAGCGCATCACCCGCCGCGACGCCGTGGCGAATGCGCTGCTGCACCGCTACAGCCCGACGCTGTTCCAGCTGGAAGACGCCGCGCGTCAGTATCGCGGCATGACGCTGCTGGAACTGGCCCGCGAAAGCCTCGGCAATGCCGGGGTCAACACGCGGGGCCTGTCGCGCGACGAGGTGGCGACGCGCGCGCTGCACTCGACCTCGGACTTCCCCGAGATCCTGTCGGCGGTCACGAACAAGACCCTGCGGCAGGCCTACGAGGCCTATCCCCGCACCTTCATGCTGTTCTGCCGTCAGGTGCTCGCCACCGACTTCAAGGCCATGCACCGGGTCCAGCTCGGCGAAGCCCCGCAGCTTCTGGAGGTGGGCGAGAGCGGCGAGTTCAAGCGCGGCACGCTCGGCGAGAGCAAGGAGAGCTACAAGGTCAAGACCTATGGCCGCGTGGTCGCGATCACCCGCCAGACGCTGATCAACGACGATCTCGACGCCTTCACGCGCATCCCGGCGATGTACGGCAACTCCATCGCCCAGCTGGAGTCGGACGTGGTCTGGGGGATCATCACCGCCAACCCGGCGATGGCCGACGGCAACGCGCTGTTCCACACGACCCACAAGAACCTCGCGGGCACCGGCGCGGCGCTGGCGGTCGATGCGGTGGGCGCGGCGCGGGCGGCGATGGCCAAGCAGACGGGTCTCGACAAGAAGACGGTGCTGAACGTCCGCCCAGCCTTCCTGATCGTGCCCGCCTCGCTGGAACTGAAAGCCGAGCAGCTGGTCGCCCAGAACCTCGTGCCCGCCGCGACGTCCAGCGTGGTGCCGCAGTCGATCCGCACGCTCGCGCCGATCAGCGAGCCGCGCCTCGACGCCGCGAGCGAAACGGCGTGGTATCTGGCGGCCAGCCCGAACCAGATCGACACCATCGAGTACGCCTATCTGGAGGGCCAGCAGGGCGCCTACATCGAGACGCGCAACGGCTTCGACGTCGATGGCGTCGAGATCAAGTGCCGCCTCGATTTCGGCGCCAAGGCCATCGACTGGCGCGGCCTCTACAAGAACCCGGGCGCGTAACCCGCACCCCATGCTGAAGCCTGACATCCGGGCGGTCCTGATGGGCCGCCCTTCGTCATTCCAAGAGGATCCCCATCATGAAAAACTACGTCCAGCCCGGCAACACCATCACCCTGACCGCGCCCTACGCCGTCGCCTCCGGCGATGGGCTGCTCGTCGGCTCCATCTTCGGCGTCGCCGCCGGAGCGGCCGCCCTCGGCGAGCCTGTCGAGACGGCGCTCGTCGGCGTCTTCGACATCACCAAGGTCGGCTCCCAAGCCTGGACCGTCGGCGCCAAGGTGTATTGGGACGACACCAACAAGCGCTGCACCACGGTGGCGACCGATAACACTCTCATCGGCGTGGCCGTCGAGGCGGTGGCGAGCGGTGCGGGCGATACAATCGGCCGGGTCCGCCTGAACGCGACGTTCTGATGAGCGCCTTCGCCGCCGCTGTCGGCGCACTCTTCGCCGATCCGAACATCGGCCGGGACGCGGTCTACATCGCCGACGGCGGCGCGCCCGTGCTGGTGCGCGTCGTCGCCCGGCGCGCCGACGCGGTCACCGACTTCGGCGATGCGCGGCTTTGGTCCGAGACCACCCGGATCGACCTGCGCGTCGTCGAGGTGCCGAACCCGCGTCCAGGCGACCGCATCGAGATCGACGGTGACGCCTTCCTCATTCAGGGTGAGCCTGTTCGCGACCGCGAGCGGCTGGTCTGGACCGTCGATCTGAGGCCCGCGTGAAACTGAAGCTCGACATCGATCCCGACATCGTCGCGATGATGGCGGCGGAGGTGGCAGCGGGCGAACGCGCCGTCACCGCCGCCATGCGCGAGGCCGGGACCGGGCTGAAATCGGCGTGGCGGCTGCAGATCACCGGCGCGGGGCTCGGGCTCCGGCTGGCCAACTCGATCCGGAGCCAGAACTTCCCGAGGTCGGGCGAGAGCCTGGACGCGGCAGCTCTCGTCTGGTCCAAGGCTCCGGTCATCGTGGGCGCGCATGACACGGGGCCGCTGATCCGCTCGAAAAACGGGTTCTGGCTGGCGATCCCGCTGCCCGCCGCAGGCAAGTCCCTGCGCGGCGGCCGGATCACCCCCGGTGAATGGGAGCGCCGCCGTGGCCTGCGCCTGCGCTTCGTCTATCGCCGGACGGGTCCGAGCCTGCTGGTGGCGGAGGGACGGCTGAACACGAAGGGTCAGGCCGTGATGTCGCGATCGAAGACCGGGCGCGGTAAGGTCACCGCGCCGATCTTCCTGCTGGTGCCGCAGGTCAAGCTGCCGAAGCGGCTGGACCTCGCGCGGGATGCAGACCGGGCGTTGGACAGCGTGCCGGGATTGATCGTGGTGAATTGGGTGGAGTCAAGGTGAGCCATTTGTCGGCGCGTCCCCCGCTAAGCTTTATACCTCCATGAAGTTCCCGAAAGGTACCGGGACTAGCAAACCAGCTTGGGTGCCATCTCCGGGACGATTGAACTTGTGCACGTAAACCCCATCGGGCTTTTTTTCGTAATCTGGAAGTATCCAGAGAGATGGATGTCCCTTGTGCGCGCGATTTAGCTTGAGGAATCTGCCTATTGCGCTGGTTCGGCTTCGATGGTCTGTCTTCGCATGGTACGCAAGACTCTGCATCAGTTCAGCTTTTGAGCCTACTCTCACGAGGAAGAGAAGTATCTGGGTCTGAGCGTAAGAATCACTGCTTTGGGCCGAGATGTTTAATAGCACTCGAGCAGCCTTCTTGCCGATCTCAATGACTTCCGGATCGACGGAAAATACCTCTCCGATCAGTGCGCTGTCGTGAGGCTTTATGTTGCCGATTTCGTGAGAAATCTGAAGCTCACCGTGATCTTCGATTATGCGCCTGTCTGTATCTATTCCCTTGATTCGGCCGATCTCAGTTGTCTTCTCGGCGGCGAGGTTGCTTGATGTCACAAGCCTGAGGGTAACCTCGGTGGAACCCTTGTCACCTTCGTTCCAAACGCAAATGGGAATGAAGAAGATATGCTTGCCTGGATTTTCAGAGATGTTGATTGCAACACATGGAGGAGGCTTCATCATTAGGGGATAGACTGAACCCATGCGTCCACCTCCTGGAGGGCCGAGTTGTTTTGAGAACATTGGCTTTCCGCTCGCCAACGAAAGAAGCTGCGGTATCGACAAAGAAACGAAGAGGCGCTCCCGTCGAAAGGCTCCCTGCCGCTTTGCAATGTTGACCGTGTTTCTAATTCCAAGCGCGGTGAGAAGCAGGCCCGCAATGGTCGCAGCTATAGTAAAATCATCCATCAGCTGTCTCACACCTTCGGTGGCTCAATGCCGGCTGCTTCGTTGTTTCGGCCGCGCCTTCGTGAGGTCACCCCAAACAGAAACGAAGTGTGCTGAAGTATAAAGGCTTATTGCTTGATGCCCAGCCCACGCGAAACCATCCTAACCGCGCTGCTCGCGCGGCTCTCGGCGCTGCCCGCCACCGCCCTGCGCGGTGAGGTGCTGCCCGAGCGCGTGCCGGCCGAGGGCCTGCTGATCCTGCGGGATGGCGAGCCGGGGGAGCCCGAGGTGACGCTCTCGCCGCTCGCCTATCACTACCAGCACCGCGCCGAGATCGAGGCGGTCGTGCAGGGCGTCGACCGTGATGTCGCTTTCGACACGCTGACGGCCGGCATCGGCGCGGCGCTCGCCGCCGACCGCACGCTGGGCGGGCTCTGCGACTGGGTCGAAGCGGAAGCACCGCGCCCGGTCGATCTGCCGGTCGAGGGCGCGGCCAGCCTGAAGGCCGCCGTGATCCCGGTCGTGCTGCACTATTCCACGGCCGATCCGCTCGGCTGATCCCGACAACCCGAGGAGAACACCATGGCACGAGCCCAGGGGGCGCGGGCGCTGATGGCGCTTGCGTTCGAGACGACCTATGGAACGCCGCCCGCCAGCGGCTTCACCCGAATGCCCTTCGCCAGCACCTCGCTGGGGGCTGAGCAGCCACTGCTGAATTCGGAGCTTCTCGGCTACGGCCGCGATCCGTTGGCGCCGATCAAGGATGCGGTCACGGCAGACGGCGATATCGTCGTGCCGCTCGACGCCGAGGCCTTCGGCTTCTGGCTGAAGGCGGCCTTCGGCGCGCCGACGACCACGGGCGCGGAGGCCCCGTACAGCCACGAGTTCCAGTCGGGGTCCTGGACGCTGCCCAGCATGTCGATCGAGACCGGCATGCCGGAGGTTCCGCGGTACGCGATGTACTCGGGCTGCGTGCTCGACCAGATTACCTGGCAGATGCAGCGGTCTGGCCTGCTGACCGCAACCGCGCGGCTGGTGGCGCAGGGCGAGACGGTGGGCACGACCACCAGTGCCGGAACGCCTGCCGCGCTAGAGCTGAAGCGCTTCGGGCATTTCAACGGCGCGATCACGCGGAATGGCAGCGCCCTCGGCAATGTGGTTTCGGCCGAGATCACCTATGCCAACAATCTCGACCGGATCGAGACCATCCGCTCGGACGGCCGCATCGACGGGGCGGACCCATCCATCGCCGCGCTGACCGGCCGGATCGAGGTGCGCTTCGCCGACCAGACGCTGGTGACGCAGGCGATCAATGGCGAGGCCTGCGAGATGGAGTTCGCCTACAGCCTGCCCTCGGGCGAGAGCTTCACCTTCACCGTGCACGCCGTCTACCTGCCGCGCCCGCGCATCGAGATCTCCGGGCCGCAGGGCGTGCAGGCCACCTTCGACTGGCAGGCGGCGCGCGACAGCGTGGTCGGCCGGATGTGCACCGCCACCCTCGAGAACGATGTGGAGACCTATTGATGCTCACGCTCGACCTGACGAACGCCCCGCGCTGGCACGACCTCGCCCCCGGCGTTCGGGTGCAGTTGCGCCCGCTGACCACCGCGCTGATGGTGGCGACGCGGAGCGACCCGGCCGTCGAGGCAGTTCCGGAGGAAGCCTCCGACGAGGAGCGCGCGGTCGCCTTCGCTAAGGCGCTGGCGCGGCGGGCGGTGCTCGGCTGGGAGGGCATCGGCGACGCGGACGGCAAGCTCATCGACCCGAGCCCGGAGGCCATCGACGCGCTGCTCGACGTCTGGCCGATTTTCGAGGCCTTCCAACTGACCTACGTCTCGAAGGGCCTGCTACTGGAACAGGAAAAAAACGCCTCCGCGCTCTCGCCGACTGGTCCTTCGGCGGGGGTGAGCGATACTGCGAAGCCTGCGCACCCTGCGAGGGCCGCGAGCAAGCCTGCCCGGACTGCCCGGCGCGGCTGAACCGTCCGGAAACTCCGGAGGGTTGGCAGGTATGGGACCTCGTCGGCCGTCTCGGCGGTCAGCTGCGCGTGCTGCCGGGCGCCGTGATCGGCTGGGACATGTCGGCGGCGCTGGCGCTCGGCGACGCGCTCGGCGTGCCACCGCTCGCCATGGCTGAACTGCTGCCCGTCATCGAAGCGGTGATGGTGCGGAAGCTGAACGAGGAGCTGAGCGCGAATGGCGGCCCGGGGGTCAGGCCTTGATCTTCTCGATCAGCGTGACGCCGGGTAGTCCCTCGAAATGTGCGTCGCAGGTCAGCAGCGTCGCGCCCTGCGCGCGGGCGGTTGCGAAGATGATGGCGTCGGCGGTGGCAAGCTTGTGCTCCCGGCACGCCTCCGCCGCCGCCAGCGCGATCTCGGTGTCGAGCGGCACCACATGGCAGACCTGCGTGAAGGCGATCACCTGATCGGCTTTGTCCTCGCCGACCTCGCGCGTCAGCCATTTCGCCAGCTCGAGCTGGACCATGGTCGGGACGAGCCACTTGGCCTGTTCGGGCAGCTGCTCGGACAGCTTCTCGCCGGTCGGCGAGCCGATCAGCCATTCGATCCACGCCGACGTGTCGACGAGGATCATCAGAACCGATCCGTCCGGTCGCGGTAATCGGTGGCGGACGCGCCGCGCGCGAGCCCCTTCAGCGCCTCCCGCTTGGGCACCGGCACAAGCAGGACGCCCGTGCCTTTCGGGATGAAGGCAAAGGTCAGCCCGGCCTCCCAGTGCTGGGCGGTCCGGATCGCCTTGGGAATCGAGATCTGGAACTTCGAGGACAGGGTCGCGGTCTCGGCCATGGTCATACCTTCACTTGATCGATTGCATAAACGTAAGACGCCGATACGGCGAAAGCAAGGAGTCTGACCGATGGCCGAGAAACGCGTCAGCGTCCGCCTCGCGGCCGTGGGCGGACGGCAGGTGCGCGCCGAACTCGAAGGCGTGGGCGAGGCTGGCGCGCGCGGCTTCGGACGGCTGAGCCGGGAGATGGAGGCGGCGAACGCCCGGCTCGCGGCCTTCTCGCGGCGGGTGCGGGTCGCGGCCGCCGCTGCCGTGGCAGCCGCTGCCGCTGCTGGCGTGGCGATGATCCGGTCCGGCCTGCAGACGGTCGATGCGCAGGCCAAGCTCGCGCAGTCGCTGGGGACCACGGTCGCCTCGATCCAGACGCTGGAGCGGGCGGGCGAGCTGGCGGGCGTCTCGATGTCCGGCATTGAGCAGGCGACGAAGGATCTGACGCGCCGTCTCAGCCAGGCGGCCGCTGGGACCGGCCCCGCAGCAGACGCGCTGGACCGGCTCGGGCTTTCGGCCAATGAGCTGATCGCGTTGCCGCTGGACCAGAGGGTCGGTGCGATCAACGCGGCCATCGAGAACTTCGTGCCCGCAGCTGAGCGCGCCGCCGTCGCGGGGCAGCTTTTCGGCGAGGAAGGCTCCATCGCCATGTCGCGGATCGACACCGCGACGCTGCGCCAGGCGACCGAGGACGTGCTTGCCTTCGGGGTCGTTGTCTCCGAGCAGCATGCCGACCAGATCGAGCGCACGAACGACGCGATCTCCCGGCTCGGGCTGATCTGGCGCGGGCTATCGAACCAGCTCGCTGTCGCCGCAGCCCCCGCGCTGGAAGCGGTCGCCAACGCCATGGCGGCGGTCGCCAGCCGCACCGGCCCGCTTGGCATCGCGATCCGTGGGCTTTTCGACAACATCGGCCGCCTGACCACCTATGCCGCGACCTTCGCCGCCTTCCTGGCTGGGCGCTGGGTCGCCGGCATGGCCGCCGCCGCGCTCTCGGTCCGTGGTCTCGCCACCGCGCTCGTCGTCCTGCGGGGGGCGCTGATCCGCACCGGCATCGGCGCACTGATCGTCGGCGCGGGCGAGCTCGTCTACCAGTTCACGCGTCTCGTCTCCGGCGCGGGCGGCTTCGGCGAAGCGATGTCACTCCTGAAGGATGTCGCCGTCGAGGTCTGGGAGCGGATCAGGATGGGCGCTGCTGCGGCAGGCGCAGCCGCCACGGCGATGTTCTTCGACCTGAAGGCCGATGCGGCGTCGGGCATGCAGAGCGCCATCGAGAGCGTGGTCGGTTTCGGCAACACCGCGGCGAACACGTTCGAGGGCGCCTACGAGGCGATCAAGGCGATCTGGGGTCTGCTTCCCGCCGCCATCGGCGATCTGGCGTTCCAGGCGGCCAACAGCCTGGTCGACGGCGTCGAGGCGATGCTGAACGGCGTGGTCTCGCGCATCAACGGCTTCATTGGCGGCATCAACCAGGGGCTGGAAGCGCTCGGGTCGGAGCGCCGCATCTCGCTGGTGCCCGACCTCGACCTCGGCGAGATCGAGAACCGGTTCGAGGGCGCGGCCAGTGCTGCCACGACAGCGGGGCAGGCAGCCTTTGATCGGGCTTTCGAGGACAACCCGCTGACCGCGCCCGATCTCGGGCTCACGGACGCGGCCGCTCGCGCGCTCGAGTCCGCCAACGTCTATCGCGGCGCCGCACGCGATCTGGCGGAAGGGGCCCGCGCGCCGCTCGAAAGCTGGCAGGCGCTGCGGGATGCCGTGCGCGGCACCGACGAGGATGGGGCCGATGCGCTTGCCGAGGCCACGGCCGCTGCGGAGCGGTTCGAGACCGCGCTCGACGGCGCCGGACAGGCCGCGACCGATGCCGGCGCTGCCGCAGGCGCGGCGGCTGCCGCCGCTGAACCTAACGCCGAGACGACCGTCACGGGCTGGCGGGCGGTCACGGCGGCGCTGTTGGAATACGCCAGCAAGGCCCGCGAGATCGGCGGCGACATCGGCCAGAGCCTCGTCGGCGCCTTCCAGTCGGCCGAGAACGCAGTGGGCGAGTTCGTGCGGACCGGCAAGCTGAACTTCCGCGATCTGGTCACCTCGCTGCTCGCCGATCTCGCCCAGCTGGCGGCGCGGCGGTTCATCCTCGGGCCGATCGCCAATGCGCTCTCCGGCGTGTTCTCCGGTGCGGGCGGCATCTTCGCCAACGTCCTGCATGCGGGCGGGATGGTCGGATCGGCCGGACCGTCGCGGATGGTCCCGGCCATGGCTTTCTCCGCCGCCCCGCGAATGCATTCAGGCGGCATGGCGGGGCTGCGCCATGACGAGGTGCCCGCGATCCTGCAGCGGGGCGAGCGCGTGCTGTCCCGGCGTGAGGCCCAGAGCTACGGAGCAGGCGGCGGCGTCAACGTTACCATCATGGCCCGCGACGCCGAGAGCTTCCGGCAGTCCCGCACGCAGGTGGCGGCCGACATCGCCCGCGCCGTCTCGCTCGGACGCAGGGGGCTTTGACCAATGGCGTTCCACGAGATCCGGTTTCCCGACAATATCAGCCGCGGCGCGCGGGGCGGGCCGGAGCGGCGCACCCAGATCGTCGAGCTCGCCTCGGGCGACGAGGAACGCAACGCCAGCTGGGCCAACTCACGCCGCCGCTATGATGTGGCTTATGGCATCCGCCGTGCCGACGATCTGGCGGCGGTCGTCGCCTTCTTCGAGGCGCGGAACGGCCGACTGCATGGTTTCCGCTTCAAGGACTGGGGCGATCACAAGTCCTGCCTGCCGTCTGAGACAACGGGACCAACGGACCAGGCCCTCGGCACCGGCGACGGCGCGACGACCGCCTTCCAGCTGGTCAAGCGCTATACCTCGGGCGCCCAATCCTGGACGCGCGCCATCGCGAAGCCGGTGACCGGCAGCGTGCGCATCGCCCTCGGCGGGGTCGAGCAGCCCTCCGGCTGGTCGGTCGACACCACGAGCGGCGTCGTCACCTTCAGCACCGCACCGGGCGCTGGCGTCGCCATCACCGCGGGCTTCGAGTTCGACGTGCCGGTCCGTTTCGACACCGACGTGCTCGACGTGACGCTCGACCTCGAGCGGCTCGGCTCGATCACCTCCATCCCGCTTCTGGAGATCCGAAGATGAACGACACCGGCAGCTTTGTGGCCGCTGTCCTGCGTGAGCTCGCGGCCTCGACGGCCGTGATCCTCGCCGCCTGGGGCGCGCTCGGCGGCGCCACGAACGCGCTGACGACGAAGATGCATCTGCGCGACGCGCTGCGGCACATCCTGCTCGGCGGTCTGATCGCCGCAGGCATGGGCAGCCTGTCGATGGCCGTTATCACGAGCTGGATGGGCCTTCCGACCGAGGCGATCCCCGCGGGCGGGGCGGCAGGGTCGGCCGCCTATCTCGTGGGGGTCTTCGGGCCGGCCTTCATCGAAATGCTGCTCGCCCGCCTGCGCCGCGCCAAGCAGGGCGACGGCGATGAATGAGCTTCTCCGCCTCGCGCGCTCTCTCCGCTGTGACCCCGCCGACTCCCGGCAGGCTTTCGCCCATCGCCTGCGTATCGGTCTCGTCGTCGCGGCACTGATCCTGATCCTCTCGCTTCTCCGGTAATTCCATGCACATGACCGACCGGGGCCTGCTGGCCCTCGTCCGGCACGAAGGAATCGTGCCCGGGCCCTATCTCGATGTGAAACAGGTCTGGACCTTCGGCATCGGCCACACGGCCGCGGCAGGGGCGCCCGATCCGGCCACGATGCCGCGCGGCATGCCCTCCGATCTCGATGCCGGGATCCGCGAGGCGTTTCGGGTTTTCCGCGCCGACCTCGCGCGCTACGAGGCCGCTGTGCTGCGCGCCATCAAGGTGCCGCTGGCGCCGCACGAGTTCGATGCACTGGTCAGTTTCCACTACAACACTGGCGGTATCGCGAAGGCCGCGCTGACCCGGCACCTCAATGCCGGAAATCGCGATGCAGCCGCCGACGCGTTTCTGAACTGGCGGCGACCGGCCTCGATCATTCCGCGCCGGGAGGCCGAGCGCGACCTGTTCCGCCACGCCCGCTATCCCGACGGCACGATCCCGGTCTGGTCCGTGGATCGCACGGGCCGTGTGGACTTCTCGCGGCCGATCCGTCGCCTGGCCGAAGACGAGGCTCTGGCGCTGCTGCGGCCGTCGCCGCTGCCGAGGCCGCCGGTCCTCGATCCTGCTCCCGACGCGCGCACCGGCTGGCTCGCCCGGCTGGCCGCCTTCTTCTCCACCCTGATCCGGAGGGCCTGACCCATGCGCTACGTTCGCCCCAACTCGCTCACCTGGTGGGCGGGACTGCTCGCCATGCTCACCGGCATCGCGTCTCTTGCGCTGCCCGCCACAGGTTCGCTCGGCGAACTGTCCCGTCTCGTCGCGCTGCTTGCCGGCTCGGGCGATGCCTCGCCGGCCGGGCTGATGTTCCTCGGGCTGGGCCTGATCGGCCTGCGCGACCGGATCGAGCGCGGGTTCCGCGGCGATGCTTGAATTTCTCGCCGGTCTGGTCGTGGGCGGCTGTCTCGGGGTCTTCGTCGTCACCCTCTGCGTCGCCGCCGCGCACGGGGAGCGGGACGGTGGCTGAGTTCCTGATCTGGCTGGTCGCGGCTCTGGGCGCGGTCGGAGGTGTCGTCCTCGGCCGGGTCTGGGGGCGTGCGGAAGGGGAACGCGCGGGCAAACGGGAGGCGGAACGCGATGCCATCGAAGACAAGAACAACCGCGTCGAGCGCGGGCGCGACGCGGTTCGCGACGGCCGCGGTGCTGGCGATCCTGCTGAGCGGCTGCGCCGCAACTATGGGCGCTGGTGATGCGGGTTGCGCGTCCTACGCCGAGGCTCGGCTAGGCCGGCCTGCTGCCGAAACGGTCGCCAACGTCCCGCCTGACTGGGCGGACTGGATCGCCGATCTCGACGACCGCATGACGGGAACCTGCCGATGAAGACCTTCGATCCCGCCCTGCAGGCCCATCTCGACGAGGGCACGACCACGCTCGCCTGGTGCTGGCGGATCGCCCGCGCCGACGGCACGAGTTTCGGATTTACCGACCACGACCGCGCGCTGGGCTTCGATGGGACTGACTTCGAGCCCGAAAGCGGGCTCACGGCGTCCGAGGTGCGCTCGGGGTCGGACCTGTCGGTCGACGCGCAGGATGCTGAGGGCGTGCTGACCTCCGACCGGATCACCGAGACCGACATTCTCGACGGCCGCTGGGACAACGCCGAGGTCGAGGTCTGGCGGGTGAACTGGGCGGACACGAGCCAGCGCGTGCTGATGCGGCGCGGCGCCATCGGTCAGATCCGGCGTGGGCGGCTCGCCTTCGTGGCTGAGGTGCGCTCGCTCGCCCATGTGTTGGGCCAGACAGTCGGGCGGACGTTCCAGGCGACCTGCGATGCCGCGCTCGGCGACGCGCGCTGCGGCGTCAATCTGGAGGACCCGGCCCTCAAGGGCACGGGCACCGTCATTGACATGCTGCGCGACCGGGCCTTCACCGCCTCGGGGCTCGGCGGGTTCGAGGCCGGCTGGTTCACTTTCGGCACGCTGGACTGTACAAGCGGCGCGAACGCGGGGCGGCGTATCGAGGTGCTGGGCCATGACGTCACGGACGGCGTGGCGATCCTGACCCTGCTCGAGGCGCCGGTGCGGGCCATCGCCGAGGGCGACGCCTTCACCATCCGCGCAGGGTGCGACAAGCGCATGGAGACCTGCGGCGCGAAGTTCGCCAACATCGCCAATTTCCGGGGATTCCCGCACATCCCCGGCCAGGACGCCGTTCTTCGCTACGCCACGAAGGACGGTGGCCACGAAGGGTCCGTGCTGTGAACGCCGATCCGAAGCGCGTCATCGCCATCGCGCGGTCATGGCTGGGCACGCCGTACCACGACCAGGCCAGCCTGCGCGGTGTCGGCTGCGATTGCCTCGGACTGGCACGGGGCGTCTGGCGCGAGGTCGTCGGCCCCGAGCCATTCCCGATCCAGCCCTACAGCCGGGACTGGGGCGAGACCGGCCCGCGCGAGGTTCTGGCCGAGGGCGCGCGCGCCATGATGATCGAGGTTTCGCGCACCGAGGCCGGTCCCGGCGCGCTGGTCCTCTTTCGCATGAAGCCCCGCGCCATCGCCAAGCATGTCGGGATTCTCGCCGGGCCCGAAACCTTCCTCCACGCCTACGAGCGGCTCGGCGTGATCGAGGAACCGCTCACGCAATCCTGGCGGCGGCGCATCGCCTTCGCCTTCCTGTTCCCGCAACGCTGAGACCCGAACATGGCAACGCTTGTCCTCGGTGCCGCTGGCGCCGCCATTGGCGGCTCGATCGGCGGCGCGATCCTCGGCGTGAGCGCCGCCACCATTGGCGGTTTCATCGGCTCCAGCATCGGCTCGGTCGTCGACAGCTGGATCATCTCGTCGCTGGCGCCGACGCAACGCATCGAGGGCGCGCGGCTCGACACTTTGCGCATCACCTCCGCCACCGAAGGCGCGGTCATCCCTCGGCTCTACGGCCGCATGCGCATGGGCGGCAACATCATCTGGGCGACGGATTTCCGTGAGGAGACGAAGACCACCACGCAGGGCGGTGGCAAGGGCGGCGGGGGCGGCAAGGTCAAGACCACCGAGTATCTCTACTACGCGAGCTTCGCCGTCGCCTTGTGCGAGGGCCCGATCACCGGCATCGGGCGCATCTGGGCCGACGGCAAGCCGATGGACCTCTCCGGCGTCACCTGGCGCTGGTATCCGGGCGACGACGCGCAGACGGCGGACCCGTTCATCGCGGCGAAGATGGGTGCCGCCAACACCCCCGCCTATCGCGGCACGGCCTATGTGGTCTTCGAGGAACTCGCGCTTTCCACCTATGGCAACCGCCTGCCGCAACTCTCCTTCGAGGTGTTCCGGCCGCTGGCGGATCCCGACACCGCCGAGGGGCTGACCCGCGCCGTCACCATGATCCCGGCCTCGGGCGAGTTCACCTACGCCACGCAGGCGATCCGCAAGACCGACGGCGGCGCGACGGTGCCCGAGAACCTCAACGCGCTGGCCGATTCCACCGACATGGTGGAGGCGCTGGACCGGCTGCAGGCGATGGCCCCTGCGGTCGAGAGCGTCAGCCTCGTGGTGGCCTGGTTCGGCGACGACCTGCGTGCGGGATCCTGCAAGGTGCGGCCGGGCGTCGAGGTGTCGGCCAAATCGACCACGCCCGCCAGCTGGTCGGTCAACGGCGTGAGCCGCGCCAATGCCTTCCTGGTCAGCCGCGACGATCAGGACCGCCCCGTCTATGGCGGCACGCCGTCCGACTTCGCGGTGGTGCAGGCGATCCAGGAGATGAAGGCGCGCGGGCTGCGCGTGACCTTTTATCCGTTCATCCTGATGGACGTGCCGCCCGGCAACACGCTGCCGAACCCGTATTCCGACAACGCCTCCGTGACCGGCCAGCCTGCCTTCCCCTGGCGCGGCCGGATCACCTGTTCGCCTGCGGCGGGCTACGCCGGGACCGTGGACAGGACCGCCACAGCCGCCACACAGGTCGCGGCGTTGTTCGGCGCGGCCACGCCTGCCAGCTTCAGCATCTCAGGCGAGAGCGTCAGCTGGACAGGCACGCCCGGCGACTGGGGCCTACAGCGCATGGTGCTGCACTACGCCCATCTCTGTGCCGCGGCGGGAGGGGTCGATGCCTTCCTGATCGGCACCGAGATGCCGGCGCTGACCACGATCCGCTCGGGCGCCAGCACCTATCCGGCGGTGCAGGCCTATCGGGACTTGCTCGCGGATGTCCGCTCGATCCTCGGGTCCGGCACGAAGATCGGCTACGCGGCGGACTGGTCGGAGTATTTCGGGCACCAGCCCGGCGATGGCACCGGCGACGTGTTCTTCCATCTCGATCCGCTCTGGTCCGATCCGGAGATCGATTTCGTCGGGATCGACAACTACATGCCGCTCTCCGATTGGCGGGACGGGTTCGAGCATGCCGACGCGGCCGAGGGCTGGCCCGCGATCTATGACCGGGCCTACCTGCAGGGGAACATCGCGGGCGGCGAAGGCTTCGACTGGTTCTATGCCAGCGCGGCGGATCGGTCGGCGCAGGTCCGCACGCCCATCACGGACGGCGGCGCCAGCAAGCCATGGGTCTTCCGCTACAAGGATCTGCGCGCCTGGTGGTCGAACCCGCACTATAATCGCCCGGGTGGGGTGGAGAGCGGCACAGCGACGGCGTGGGTGCCGCAGTCCAAGCCGATCTGGTTTACCGAGTTGGGCTGTCCCGCCATCGATCGGGGCACGAACCAGCCGAACGTCTTCTTCGACCCGAAGTCGTCCGAGAGCTTCACGCCGCATTTCTCGCGGGGCTGGCGGGATGACGCCATCCAGCGCGCCTATCTCGAGGTGACGTACCTCTGGTGGGGCGATGCCGGGAACAACCCGGTGTCCTCGGTCTACGGCGGCCGGATGGTGCATGTGCCGGAATGCGCCGCCTGGACCTGGGACGCGCGGCCCTATCCCTTCTTCCCGGCGCTGACCGAGGTCTGGACGGACGGAGCGAACTGGAGGCTCGGCCACTGGCTGACCGGTCGGCTCGGGGCGGTGTCGCTGGCGGCACTCGTCCGGCACCTCTGCCTGCGCGCCGGGCTGCCCGAGTCTCGGATCGACGTCACCGGGCTTTGGTGCGCGGTCGAGGGCTACGCCATCACGGCGCTGGAAAGCCCGCGCGCCTCGATCACCACGCTGTCGCGGCATTTCGGCTTCGACGCCGTCGAGACCGAGGGTGTGATCCGCTTTGTCATGCGCGGCCGGGCCTCCGTCGCCACCCTCGGGCCCGACGATCTCGTGGCCGCCCGCGAGGGCGACCTGCTGGAACTGACACGCGGCCAGGAGACCGAGCTGCCGCAGGCGCTGAAGTGGCAGGTCGCGCTGGCCGACGAGGATTACGACGCGGCCCTCGTCGAGGCGCGACGGATCACCGTGGACACGACCCGGATCGCGTCCGAGTCCTTCCCGATGGCCGTGCCGCCCGAGGAGGCCGAGCGCCGCTGCCGCCGCGCGCTGATGGAGGCGTGGGTGGGCCGCGAGACGGCGGCGTTCCGTCTGCCGCCCTCGCGCCTCGCCCTCGATCCGGCCGACGCGGTCCGGCTGGAGCATGACGGGCGGCTGGTCGATCTGCGGCTGGTCTCCATCGCCGACGCCGAGGCGCGCGGGATCGAGGCGGTGCGCCAGGACCGCGCGACCTACGATCTGCCGCCCGGCGATCCCCGGGCAGCGTCGCTGACCCGCGCGGTCGTGTTCGGCGCGCCGGATGCAGTGCTGATGGATCTGCCGCAGCTGACCGAGGACCAGCCCGCGCATCGGCCGCTGATCGCGGCGCATGCCGTACCCTGGCCCGGCGAGATGGCGGTGTTCCGCAGCCCTTCGACCGATGGCTTCGAGCTACTGACCACCTTCGGAACGCGGGCTCGGCTCGGGACACTGGTCTCGGACTTCTTCGCGGGGCCGACGTCGCGCTTCGACCTCGGCAACGCGGTGATCGTCGATCTGCTCACCGGCACGCTGGAGAGCGTGACAGACCTGACGCTCTTCGGCGGCACCAATGCGCTCGCCATCGAGAGTGCGCCGGGCGTCTGGGAGATCGTGCAGGCGGGCGCGGCGGAACTGCTGGCGCCGGGTCGGTATCGGCTGACCCGGCTCCTGCGCGGCCAGCGCGGCACCGAGGGCGCGATGGCCAACCCGGCGCCTGCTGGCGCCCGGGTCGTCGTGCTGGACACCGCGCTGGCGTCCCTGCCGATTGCCGAGGCTGACCTCGGATTGCCGTGGAACTGGCGCATCGGCCCCGCGAGCCGTCCGGTCAGCGACGAGACCTACCTCGCGCAGTCCTTCGCGCCCGAGGGCGTCGGGCTGCGACCGTTCTCCGTCGCCCATGTCGAGCAGCCGTGGCGTCGCCCCCGCACGCCCGGCGATCTGACGATCCGCTGGACGCGCCGGTCCCGCGCGCTCTCGGCCGACAGCTGGGGCGGGCTTGAGGTGCCGCTCGGTGAAGAACTCGAAGCCTACGAGGTCGAGATCCTGGACGGTGCCACCGTGAAGCGGGTGCTGAGCGCGACCACTACAAGCGCGGTCTACACCTCCGCCCAGCAGACCGCCGACTGGGGCGCGCCGCTCGGCCCCGGCGATAGCCTCACCGTCCGCATCTTGCAGCTCTCCGCCCTCGTGGGACGGGGCGCGCCCAAGTCCGTCACGCTGAGCTTCTGAGGCATCGCAATGAGTTCTGGCAGGGCACGCATCCTGCGGCGTAAGCTTGGGTCATGCTTCCTGAAGACGAAGACCGTATAGCAGCCCAGCTTGCCAGAGTGATGGCCGTGGCCTGCGTGCGCAACACGCAGCTCGAGGACTTGCATGCGGGTCCGGCACCCGTCTCCCACGCGGGCGACGGCAGCGACGTCATCGTCGTGGACGCCGAGGGGAACCGTATTCCCTGGTCCGAGGTCTCTCGGATCGACGACGACGAGATGCGCGCGCTCATGCGCGAGATCGTGGATCGCCTCTACACCTTCCATCTGCGGATCGACGACCCGGCCTTCAGGGCCGAGATCGATCGCTGGGCCGCAATGACCGCGAAGTGGGACGCGCCGAAGCCCGACCCGGTTCTGTCGGCCATTCCGGCGGAGACGCCCGAGCGCGGGTAGCCCGCCACCTACCATCGCCGCGCCTTCATCCGCCGCCTGCCATGCAGGCGGCGTTCTTCGTTTTGGAGACCGCCAATGTCCGACGCCACGACCCATCTCCTGCTGCCCTACATCCTCGCGGCGCAGGCCCAGAAGCATGTCACCCACAACGAGGCGCTGCGGCTGCTCGACGGGCTGGTGCAGCTCTCCGTCCTCGACCGGGACCTGACCGCGCCGCCCGGTTCGCCCGCCGATGGCGACCGCTACATCGTCGGCTCGGGCGCGACGGGCGACTGGGCTGGCTGGGACCTGAACGTCGCGCTGTTCACGGACGGGGCCTGGCTTCGCCTGCCACCCCGGACCGGCTGGCGGGCGTGGGTCGAGGACGAGGGCCTGCTGCTGGTCTATGACGGCGCAGGCTGGATCGGCACCACGCCCGCGACGCTGCAGAGCATGGCGCTGCTGGGGATCGGCACGACGGCGGACGCCTCGAATCCGTTCTCGGCAAAGCTGAACGCCGCGCTCTGGACCGCGAAGACCGTGGCCGAGGGCGGTACGGGCGATCTCTTCTACACCATGAACAAGGAGGCTGCGGGCGACGATCTTGGGCTGACCCTGCAGACCGGCTTCGTGACTAAGGCGCTGGTGGGCCTCTTCGGCTCGGACCGCTTCCGGCTCGCCGTCTCGGCCGACGGCAGCACCTTCTTCGACGGGCTCAGCGTCGACAACGCGAACGGCATCGTCGATCAGCCCCGGCTGCCGCGGTTCAAGGCCTGGACGAACTACGACAACTACGTGGGCGTCGGGACTTGGACGAAGATTGGCCTGAACAACACCGACTACAACGATCAGGGCGCCTTCGACGCCGCCAACAACCACTTCGTCGCGCCCGTCGACGGCACTTACCTCTTCGGCGCGACGCTGCTCTACAAGGTCAACGCCAGCACGACCGCCCGCATGCGCGGGCGGCTCGTTCTGAACGGCACGACCGAAATCCGTGGCTCCCTCGGCGAAATCTCAGCCACCCACGTCTCGCTCGCCACCGCAATCTGGCTGCAGACAATGGTGCCGCTCACCGCGGGCGACACCGTCGAGCTGCAGGGGTATTTCCGGGTCGCGGACGGCTACTTCGCCGCCGATCACACCTCTTTCTGGGGCTGCAAGATCGGCTGAAATTAGTTCGTCGCTTTATGCCTGCGAGATCGAAGATCGGGTTTCATTTCACCAACTTGTCTATGAAGCCCAGCGTCGTCGCATTCTCAACCAGCGTCCTAACCTTTGCTCGGTCAAGACCGGAGGACACCTCGGCATCGATCTCGAGCTTGATCGAAACATCGGCACCCGGCAACGTCGTTAGCTGCTCGATGATCGCTTCCACGATCTGGTGAATGTCGCGCGCAGGGCGCTCGGGCGAAATCATCACCGTCCCGTGGAAACGGGTAGGCTTTTGTTCGGTTGGGGCGGTGGCAGGCGTTCCCGGAGCAGGCTGCGTTGTCGTGTCTGGCCCATGGGTTACGGCAGGGGCCGGGCCCTCTGCGGGTGCTGCAGCTGTTTGCTTTTGCCGGTACTGTTCTGCGACATCCGGCTTGATGATCACTGATTCAGAATCGATCACGACCTGAGCGCTCGTGGCACTGGAAATCGCTAGGCCGACATAGCTCCCCTTCGTCTCGTCCCAACGTTCTGCATAGGCGAAGGGCCCCGGCAGCATGCCGCTGACAGCCGCGTGCACAGCCTTCGAAAGAACAGCTCTATTCTTCACCCGGGGGAGATAGGTGTAGCGGTTCAGGTACTCCCACAGATCCTTGAGATGGAGATGCGGTTTACCATTCCAGATGTATTTTTCGAGCTGACGATTCAGGTTGTCCGGGCCAAGCTCGGGCCAGATCCCCTGGTCGCTGACCAGTTTCTTGCTGGCGCGAGCGAGTAGCCCGTCCTGCGCCGGAACCTTGGCTGACATCCACTCTACGTCGGACTGGGCGCTCTCCTGGACCGGGTAGATCAGATAGCACCAGGCTTCCTTCATCCGCGTTTTCAGCGTCTCGCTTGCCTCTTTTAGCTTGGCTTCGGCGAGAGCGCTGTCGCTCTGCGTCAGGTTGAGACGCTTAGTCTCCCGAACGATCTCGGCCCATGCCAGAGCCGCACGCTGGGCCGCCTTCAGATTGTCCAGCTGCCGCTGTTCGGCGGCAAGGAAAACCAGCATGTTGCGGTAAACGCGAGGCGTGCTGCCTCGCTGCATCATGATGTCCTTGGCTTCCGCCAGAGCCTCTGATCCGTCCCGGCCGGTGTGAGGATGGGCGACGCCGAGAACCACGGCGCGGACCCCGCCGGGCTCGTCGGGAATATCGGCCGAGCTGCCAGGGGCGACCTGAACGGTGTCGAAGTGGCCGCGATCCGCAACGCCGTTGATGTAGCCGCCGAGCGCCTTGTCGATCTCATGAAGGACCAGCGCTTCCTCGAATTGCGCGGCGCGGTCGGCGGCCAGTCTGTTGAGGCTGGCGGACATCGAGTACCAGTATCGGCCAAGGTCGCTGTGCATGAACTTGGCCTGGTTTGCGAGGCGGCGCAGGGCGTCGCCAAAGATCGCCGGACGTTCGCCGGGTTGGACGACGCCAAGGTTGATCTGCTTGTCGTCGAGCCCCTTGTTCTCCTGACCGTGCGTTGGCGCTGTTCCCATGAAGACCGCCCGTGCAACGCGACGGGTCGCGGAGTACCGGTTCAGGTTGGGGGCTGACTGATCGATCTTGTACGGCGTCGAGGTCACACCATCGACGTCACCTGCGATGATCGATTGCCAGCTGGAGTCGAGGTAGTGCAGCAGCTCAGGCTCGACGCGCGCCGAGCTGATTGCAACGCTGCCGGGCATGATCATCACCGAGGGATCGTTGCCCATCCACAGTTCGTGGATCACCTGCGCCATAAGGCGCAGCACGCCGCGCGTGCGTTGGAATTTCTCGAGCGAGCCCCAGCTGGTGTAGAGCTGGTCGAACAACTCCGGATGGATCGGATAGGCCTTTTCCAGCTTCCGCCTGTAATCCTCATCGGAGCAGCCGTTCGGAAAGTCGTTCGCGTTCTCGCGGTAGAGCTTGGCGAACTGCTTCAGCGTGTTGTCGCGGTGATGGAACTTGTCGCCGGGGATTTCCTTGAACAGGCGACGACGGACGATCTCGTAGCTTTCCTCCTGGCTGGCCGGTCGCCACGACGACTCCACGCGGCTGAATGTCTGCTTCAGACGCGCCAGCGCTTCCTGTCCGCCTTCGCCGCCGACCTCGATCTGTGAGGCGGGCAGCGAGGCCACCAGCAGCACGCCGGGGCTGGCCTTCACAGCCTCGGTCAGGGACTGCACGAAGGACAGGTTGGCGTCGAACGACCCCGACGGCAGCCCCTCCACCTTGTAGATCTGGCGCAGGTAGGCGACCCACTCGTCGATCAGGATCAGCGCTGGCGAATACTTCTTGAACAGCGCCTCCAGCAAGTTCGATCCCGGCGCGATCCCGCGCTCGTCGTTCTCGGCCAGCATCTCGAACGCCTCGGCGCCGCCCAGCTGCCACGCCAGTTCGCCCCAGGTCGTGCGGATCTTCCGGCCGCCCTCCAGCGAGATCACGTCCTGAGGACCGCGCGAGGTGCCCACCAGCACCGCGCGGTTAATCTTGCCCGGCACCGTCAACCCGCTCCGCGACAGAAGCTGGTCGAGCCCCGGCAGATCCTCCACCAGCGTGCCGCTCACCATGTGGTAGAGCGCCAGCATCGAGTGCGTCTTGCCGCCGCCGAAGTTCGTCTGCAGCTCGACGACCGGATCGCCGCCTCCGGCGCCCAGCCGCTTGGCCGCACCGACCAGCAGCGTGCTAAGCCCCTCGGTCAGATAGGTGCGTGCGAAGAACTCGCGCGGGTTGCGGTATTCCGACGGCGCGCTGCCGTTGTGGACCTTCGCTAGGTCGGCGGCGAACTCGGCCTGCTGGAACTCACCCGTGGCCACGTCCTGGTGCGGCTCGACCACCTCGCGCCACGGCATCAGCCCCGCCACCGTGTCGACCGAGATGTCCGAGCGCTGCGTCCTGCGCCGCTCCTCGTTCCGGGCCAGCTCGGCATATTTCGTGCGCAGGATCGTGTCGCGCGAGGCGCTGATCTTCTCGGCAGTCTCCTTGGCGCTGACTGACTCCAGCAGCCGCCGCATCGTGTCGAGCGCGCGCTCGGCGTCGTCATAGGTGAAGGCCTCGTTGTGCGAGAGCTTGTTGCGCACGTCGAGCAGTTCGGAGACGTAGGACCGCTCCGGATGCCCCAGCACCATCGCGAAGGCATCCTTCCAGAACGCCATCATGGCCTGCAACAGCCCCTGCTGGTCCCAGTTTACCTGGCCGTTGCCGTTGGCCCGCAAGCCCCGGACGCGCTCAATCACTTGCACCTGCCAATGGCCCTGCAATGAGCTTTCCAGTCGCTTCTCGACAAAGGGGATCAGCGCCTCGGGCAGAAGCTCCATGCCCTCGAACACGTGCTGACGGGTAGATTTGGCCATCGAGGGAATCCTTACAGTTCAAATCGCGTTTGCCGGTTCCGCCCTTCAAGCGAAACCGTGGCGGCCATCTGGCTCAGCTCTGACCAGTCGGCGATCAGGGCGTTGTAGACCGTGGCCTCGGACGCCTCGCGCCGCTTGTTGGCGGCGATGTCATAGAGGCAGTAGGCCAGATCCTTCACCGCCTCGGCCTGGGGCCCCAGGCGTTTCAGCAGCGCCGCGCTGTCGTGCGACAGGCCCGTCCGCTCGTGCAGGCGCACGAGGTGCTGCAGGCATTCCCAGACGGTCAGATGCCCGTCCTCCTCCGGCGCCCAGTCGGGGTCGAGCTCGTCGCGTTTCAACAGTCGCACCTTGCCCGCCGCGCTTTCGACGATTCCGGCATGCTTCACGCTGTCGACCGCGATGCCGCGGGCGCGGGCCAGGCTGTCGGCCACCCCGAAGTCCCCCTTGCCCATGCCGTTCTGCTCGAACCAGGTTATGGCGAAACGGGTGTCGGCGTCGAACTCGCCCTGGATGCCGCCGAGATATTCGTCGAGCTCTCCATTGATCAGCTGCAGCGCCGTCTTGACCGTCATCGCGCTGTCGTCGGCCTCGAGCACGGCGCGGTAGCGCGAGTAGACACCCATGCCGGGGCCGATGGCCGATTGCGGCATGTCGGCCGGGGCGATGTTCGCGGCCTGAAGCTCTGCGATGGCCGGGGGCAGTTCGCGTTTCAGGGCGCGAATGAACTCGGCACGGGTGATCGTGTCGGCCGTGGCCTCCTTCTTGCGGCAGACGAGGACGACCGAGTTGGCCAGCGCATTTCGTCCCGATGCAACCATTCGGCTTGCATTCTCGGTACGCACTGGCCACGTACCGACAATGCTATAACCTGCGTCGATCACGGCTTGAAGAAATACGGCCCATCCCGTAGATGAGAGCCCTTCTTGTTCAAACTCAGACTGCTTGAACGCATAAAAGATAGCGGCTGGTCCGTACTCACCATCATTCCTTGCCATATTCGCGACTGCGGCGGTCATCCCCGATAAGAAGAATGCCTCCGCAGCCTCCTGGCTCCCATGTCGGTATGACTCGGCGACAAGCTCATCTGATTTTGGAACCACGATTGTCGAGAAGAGGTCGGGGAAAACAGGCTTGAGAGATTTCTTCATCCAGATAAAGAAGAAATCCGAGAGGTCAGCATAGGTTATGTTGTCGTAGTAAGGAGGATCAGTACAGATGAGTACTCCGCTTCCGCCAAAATCGAAGGTTCTGGCATCAGATTGAAAAATGCCATTTGGCTCGTTGGGGTAATTAAAGGTATTCTTCGCAAAAGCTCGCGTTACACCATTCAGGACAACATCAAAGCTGCCCGATGAGGTCGAGAATATATTCCCTTCTGCAAAGTCCCAAATCATTGGGATCGCATGCCTTCCAAAGAGGTTTCTCGGGCACTGTGCTACAGGCTCCCAGCGGCAAAGAGAATTCGCGAGGTCAGATAGCTTGCCCAAGCAGAAATGCAGGTAAACTGAAACTGCTTCACCGTATGCTTTGGCTCCATTCCCACCAGCAGCCAAGCCCATCTGTGAGTCTGGAATGCCGCTAGCTATGGCATCCTCACGCACCTTTTGTCGGACAGATTCGATGAGGTCCCCAAACGTGTTGAGTGCTATAAGTTGGCGACTTGTAAAATAGTCCCGAAAACGCTTGAAGCCATATATCCGCCCTTGAGCGTTACTTGCAAAAGTCCCTCTTGCTGGCGCTTCCGCGTGCTCAAGATCAAATTTCTCAATCAAGCGCTCTGCTTCCTCAATGGCGTTGAGATGCGCAGGGTTATCCGCAGGCAAGTAGACACGACCCGACTTTGTGTCAGCAACGATTGCCATCAGTTCAGGCGTCATCTTCCCGGCATTGGCACAACGATCGATATAGTCGCCAGCGATCGGAGAGCTCGACATTACACAGCGGAATGTAGCTCGTCCTGCCTTCGTTCCTTCTTTTGCAGCGGCAAGTTCAGCTTTGGTGCCTCCGTGTCTGATACGATAAGTGATTTTCTTTTCGTGCCGATCGATGATTGGCTCGATCCAAGACTCTTTTCCTTTTTTTGTGCTCAGGAGAAAACTCGAGGCAATCGGCACCTGGACATCCGAGAAAGCCGGATCCGGGCTTGGCACCGTACGCGTCCAGATCCAGGCAATCACCGTGGCCTTGCCGCCCCCATACTCCTTTGGCAAGTCCACCTGGGGGTATAGTTGACCGATCCGCTCCCGCGCCTTTTCCAGCATCCACTCGCCATAGTGTTTCATGTCCTCGGCCAGCCCCTCGGCGTTGCGGTAGAACGACCGCTCCTTGATGCCGGGATGGATGGGGGGCATGTCCTTGAACTTGGGCGGGATCTCGATCATCGCCTTGCCGATCATCACCGCCACCGGGTTCAGGTCGGACCCATAGGCGGGCAGGCCCAGCCGCTGCGCCTCGAGCGGGATCGACCCGCCGCCCGAGAACGGGTCATAGACCGGGGGCAGCACGCCGCCGCAGCTGCGCCGGATCTCGGCCCGAGCGCGTTCCAGCACCTCCTCGTTGGTCGAGTTCTCCCACTTCACCAGCTCCTCGATGATCGCAAAGAGCCGCTTGCGCTCGATCTCGACCGCCACATCCTCCAGCGTCGGCTCCGGCGCATTCGCTGCCGCCCCCTTGGCCGCCGCCTTGCTCTTCTCCCACGCCGCCACCCGCCCCGGCAGCTCCGCCTCCGCCCGCGCGCGCAGTTTCGGATCGGCCATCAGCTCATCGACGCAGGACGAGGGATCATCCACCAGCTGCGCGAACAACACCGCCCGACACGCCGCCAGCGGCCGCCGCGCCCACCACAGATGCAGGGTGGAGGGATGCCCATGCCGGATCGACTTCTCCCGCGCCGACGCCGCATTGATCGCCTCGAGCGGAATGGCGACTTCGATGAGTTTCTTCTTGTAGTTGGTCATTATGTGCCTTCGGGTACCGCCGCGGGAGTTCGTGAACAGCCGGGAATTTCGTTCGCAGATGCTACAGCTTCAATCCGTGGTTGGATTCGAGGTAGTCGAGCACCTTGTTCAATCCCTCGACTACATGAAGCCGGTTGGCGCCGAAAGCGTAGTGGCCGGAGCTGAGTTGGATTGCATCGCTGGAAGCGGCCTTGTAGCGGTACTTGGTCTTATCGCCACCTTCATCGACCACCGTCAGAGGATAGCGAAACTCTCTGCCGGACGAGTACTGAGTTCCGTTGGGGCCCCAATTCTGGATGCTACCGTTGTAGCATTCGCTTCCAATCAGGTATTCCAGTTCTGCGAGCAATGCGGCTCGCTTGGCCGTCATCTTCTTGGTCGGCATTGGCTTCTCCCCTTGATCATATCGGCGTTTCCGCCCGCGCGAGCAGACTCTTGATGCTGAACTGAATGGCGTTGTGCTCGAAGGGCGGCTCGCGCGTGTCGAGCGCGCCGCGGACATAGCGCGGCGCAGTGGCGAAGCCGTTCTCGACCTGGACGACGGCCAGGATGAACTTGTCGGGCTCGTGCAGCGAGGTGATGACCTCCTGCCGCGTGATCATCACCGTGTCGGCGCCGTCGATGCGGCCTTTGACCTCGATGAAGCGCAGGTGGTCCGCCTTGGGGTCGTAGGAGGCGATGTCGTAGCCGACCTTCTGAGCGGAGACGTCGGTGGGTGCGTTCCCCAAAGCGCGCTCGACGGCCATGACCGCGTCCATCGCCGCGATCTCGATCTTGCGCCGGGCGACCGGATCCTCGGAAAATCCGTTCGCGGTCGCCGCGAGTTCGTCCGCTGGCGCGCGAGAAATCAGTAGGCCGCGCGGAATGACGACCATGCCGCCGCGCACGCGCGGAGGCTGGGCAGAGATGAAGCGTTCTTGGTCGAGCGCTTCCAAACGGCGCTTCAGACGCTCGGCCAGCTCCTCGGCCCGTCGCTGCGCGTTCTGCCAGTTGAGGCGGGTCTTCTTGCCGGCGCGCTCCTCCTCCTTCAGCTCGAAGGCGCGCGCGTCCCAGTAGTTGATTTCCTTCTTGAGCCGCGCCTTCACCTCCTGCTCGACCTTGTCGATCTCGGGGATGCGGCGCGCCTTGACCTCCGCGACGTGCTTCTGGGCGAGTTCGACGGTGGCGAAGCGGACGGCGGTCTTTTCGAGGTCCGTGCGCAGCCAGTCGGCCTGCAGCAGATCCTCGACGCGCGCGATCTCTTCGGGGCGCGCCGGGCGCAGGTTCAGGTGGGGTGCGATGCCGGCGTTGGACGCGGCGCCGTTCCGGTCGATCGCGGCGAACTGCAGACGCTCAGAGACGATGTGGGACCTGCCAGCGGCCGTGGGCCGGCCGTCCTGAACGCTGTGCTCCAGAAGAAAAATTGCCGCGATCTCTTCCCCCGGATCCGTGTCGTCGACCAGGATCGCTCCGCGCTTCATGAGGTGATCGTATTGCTCTCGCACAAGGCTGATCACCGACTCCAGCAGCGGATGGCCCGGGCAGACAAAGGCCGCGACGGGTTGCTGGTTGATCTTGTTCTTCTCGAAGCAGATCCGTTCATACTTCTTCTGGATCGGGGCGCCGGTGCCGACCTGGCGATCCCGCTCGCGGATGCTGAGCGGGACGTGGGTGATCTCCCATCGGCCTTCCTCACGACGCTTGATCTGGCCACCGAGGTGCTTGAACGCCTCGACGAAGAAGCTCTGGATATGATGCGGCTGGAGACGCTGCGCCTCGGCCCGCTCCATCTCGATCCGCAGCTCGTGCACGCGGGCGGCGGGCATGGTGTCGTTCGTGAGCGCTCGGCGCTCCAGAAGGTGGAGGAGGTGTTGCTGATCGACTGCGCCGTCAACCGCCTGAAACAGCCTCGCCTTCACGTCCTCCTGCTCGCCGTACTGGATGGCTTCCACCAGCAGATCGCGCAGCGCCGTTCCTTCGAACAGCTCGCCCAGCACGTCGTAGACGCGGCCGCCGAGGGCTTCCCGCGCCGCCTCGAGCTTCTCCAGGAGACGAGCATAGACCTCGCCTTCTCGGGTATCAGCGGCGACGAGGTTCCAGAGATGGCAGACCTCGGTCTGGCCGATCCGGTGAATGCGGCCGAACCGTTGCTCGATCTTGTTCGGGTTCCAGGGCAGATCGTAGTTGACCATCAGGTGGCCACGCTGAAGGTTCACGCCTTCGCCGGCCGCATCGTTCGCGATCAGGACCAGCATGTCCCGATCCTGCATGAAGCGTTCGACGACCTTGCGCCTCTCCTCCCGGGTGACGCCGCCGTGGATGACTTCGACGGCTCCCGGCTTTCCGAGGCGCGCGCGCACCTTTTCCAGCAGGTACTGCAAGGTATCCTTGGGCTCGGTGAAGATGATCAGTTTGCGGCGGTTTCCATCGCTGTCGACCATTAGCTCATCGTCGAGGATGCGATCGAGCTGGGTCCACTTGGTATCCTTGCCCGAGCGAAGGACGTCGAGCGCCATGATCTCCAGTCCATTGAGGGTCTGGACCTCGATCTCGAGTTGCTCGACCGTTTCTGCGGTCGTTGCGCCGGTCGAGATTAGATCCTCGAGCTCATCGACCTCGTCCTGGCCGTACTCGTCGATGTTCTTCAGCACTTCGTCCGGGACGCTCGGCTCGCGGAAATCGGCGCGGCCACCCTTGCGCGCCAGCCTGGCTTCGGCCAGCTCAGCTTCCAACCTCTCTCGTCTGCGCTTCAGGGACTGGTAGATTGCGGCAGGCGACGAGGCGAGACGACGCTGCAGGATCTGAAGCGCGAAACCGACATTATTCCGCTTCTTGCCATCCTGCTCCGCGAACCGCTGCACGCGGTTCATTTCCGTCCGAACGTACTCCGTGACTGCGCTGTAGAGCGCTGCCTCTTCGGGCGAGAGGTCGTATTTCACCGTGTACGCCCGACGTTCAGGAAACAGCGGCCTGCCGTCAAATTTCAGCAGCTCTTCCTTTGTCAGGCGGCGCATCATGTCGGCACTGTCGGCGTAATGCACGCCGTCACGGAAGCGACCTTCGAAGCGGTCGCCATCCAGCAGCGCCATGAAAAGCTGGAAGTCCTCCTCCTTGCCGTTGTGCGGCGTAGCGGACATCAGCAGCAGGTGGCGGCAGACTCGGCCGAGCTGTTGGCCCAGCTGGTATCGCTTGGTGTATTTGACGTCACCGCCGAAGTAGCTCGCCGACATGCGGTGAGCTTCGTCGCAGATGATCAAGTCCCACTCCGTGGACGATGCGAGCTTCTGCTGGAGATCCTCATTCCGTGCGAGAACATCGAGGCGAGCGATCAGCCGGTTGCGGTCATTGAAGACGTTGCCCGAACGCGAGGTCTCGATCATGTCGCGGGATAGGATGTCGAACTCGAGCGAGAACTTCTCTCCCAGCTCGTCCTGCCATTGCTCGACAAGGCTGCCGGGCGCGACGACCAGACAGCGTTCGAGATCGCTACGCGCGATCAGCTCCTTGATCAGGAGTCCCGCCATGATGGTCTTGCCTGCTCCCGGATCGTCGGCCAGCAGGAAGCGAAGCGGCTGCCGTGGCAGCATTTCGCCGTAGACGGCCGTGATCTGATGCGGAAGCGGGTCGACGAGGCTCGTGTGGATCGCCAGATACGGATCGAAGTAATGCGCGAGCTTGATCCGGTTCGCTTCGGTGACCAACCGCAGCAGACTCGCGTCGGCATCGAAGGACCATGCCCGGCCTCGCTGCTCGACGGCGAGACGATGCTCGTCATCGCGATAGAGCGTCGTCTCCGAAACGCTGCCACCTGGAATTCGGTAGACGAGGTTGATCGCTTGATCCCCGATCCATTCGACCGAAACCGCTTCAACCGTCTGGTTCGGAACGACGCCCGCAACGGAGGCACCATTCTTGATGTCTTCCAGTCTGGTCACGGCGCGACCTCAATGAGCTTCGCCGGAGGCAAGATTCCGACCCATTGGTCGCGAACGACGGGACGCTTGAGAATGGGGTCCATTCAGGCGGTCTCCTCTGCATCGGGATCTGGCAGGTCGAAGCCCTCGTCGTCCTGCATGACATCCTCGCCTTCCTCGGGCGCGGCGTCTGCCCTTGTGATCGCATGGCCGGTTGCCTTGGAGATCATCGCGAGCAACCTCGCCTCGCGATCTGCCATGAAACCCGTGAAATCGTCAGCGCGCAGGAGGTCGGGATCCATGGCGTGCGAGGCTAGGTATTGATCGAGCGCTTCTCGGGCGATCAGGGGAGTGTCCTTCCCGCCGGCCTCCAGCCGTTCCAGATAGACTGACGGCGCGACACCTCCGAGGATCCGGTTGGTCTTGTAGCTGAGCGGGCTCTTGTTGATGACAGTGTCGAAGACCTTGGGCTCGATCTTCTGCTTCTTGCACCAGTCCTGCGGGAAAATGTGGTGGATATCGACATACTCGTCGAAGAACACCGTGTCCTTGAAGTGCTGGCCGGAGCGTAGATCCCGCGCGCCTTCGGCCATCAGCAGTGCGTGGATGCCCTTATAGGCCGCCGACAGGCGGGTGCGCAGGGTGCGCAGTCGCTCTGGGCGGAAGCGGCCATCGGTGATTGTGCTGGGCTCGGGCCCACCGTCGAGCCAGGCAGGAACCTCGAGCACGTCCTTGGCGAAGCGTGACTCGATGGCCGAGCCGTAAAGCTCGCCGAAGATGCCGCACCAGAACCAGCGGGCAAGCTGATCGCGCACCGCCGCATGATCGAATTTGGGCCCGATCATCGCGAGGATCGCGGCGAAGGGGACAAGCTGGCCCTGATAAGGCAGGTCGATGACGCGATATATGTGGTTCTGCCGGAGAAATCGAGCCGCCGTCTTGAACCCTTCCTCGACCGCGCCGCGGTGTTTCAGGTAGGCATCGAGCGGCAGGTCGAGCAGCGACTGGCGAGTGGCGCGGACGGCGGAGAGCTCGGAGTCCTTTCGACCGGCAGCGATTTCAATCGCGCGCTTCTCGACTCCGTGCAGGAGGGCAATGGCCTGCAGCACGTCAGTCGCAGCGACCTTTTCCAGAACGCCGAACTTCTGCTCGGCTGCGCGGCCGTAGAGCTGAAGGCGGGTCTGCAGCCCTGGCTGGCCGTCGGCGCCGAGCCAGTCATCGCGCAGGCGGTGGCCACGGGCAGCATACATCGCCGTCACCAGTTCGAACGCGTCGAGCGGCTTGCCGCCGGTGTTCACCTTCTCGAAAACCAGACAAACCGCCTCGTGCGAGGTGTCCGGGCTCAGCGCGATCACGGGCAGCTGGTAGGACTTGAAGTTCTGAAGGACTTCATCCTTGAACGGCTTGAACAGCTTGCGCGTCTCCGGATCGTTCTCCAACCAGTACTCGTTGAACCCATCCTGCCATTCGTCCCAGTCGAACACCTGGTTTAGTGGGAACATGAGGTTCTTGTATTCGAGCTCCGGCGTGGAAAGGTCGAGGTCGATCTTCCGGTCAAAGTCCGACTTGATCCGCCGATCCTCCGGCACCGAGACGATGGCGTTTTCCCGGTCCTCGGTCGGATTCATGGCCTGTCTGATGTCGATGTAGAACCAGCGCTTCACGAGCTTGAGACGCGGTGTCACCGTCTGCACCACCTCGCGGCGCAGGCAGGTCTGGTAGAGAGAAGTCATGCGCTGCTGGCCGTCGAGTAGGAGCTGGTCAGGTGCGCTATCTCCAACTGCTGCATCCGCCCCTTGGATCGGCCGACGCGCGAACGTATCGGCCGCACCCAGCTTGACCTCGAGCGTCATCAACGCGCCGACCGGAAAGGCCTGCGAGATCGACGCGATCAACCCCTTGATGCGCTCCTCGTCCCAGACCCAGCTGCGCTGGAAGTCGGGCAACTGGATCTTGCCGTTTCCGCACTGGCGCAAAAGCTCTTCGAGGCTGACCGGGTTGGTCTTGAATGCCGCTTGTTTACCCAATCTCACACTCCTCGAATGTTCTTGCCAGCCTTCGGCCAAGGATCCGCCGTTTCTGGACACACCCTCTCATGCCGTGGCCTCCCGAGCACCGCGTACTGGAATGCCGCTGATGATCTCATCGCGATTGATGAGGACGATCTGCTGATCCTGGGGCGCGCGCGCCTCGGGCGCGGTATCGAGTCCGAGGCGCTTGAGCGCATAATAGAGCAACGCGCGCCGAACCTTGATCTTCGCCTTGCCGCCCCGCATGGCGTAGTCGAGCGCGATGACCTTCGCCTGCGTCTCCGAGAGGTCGGGGTGGGGGCCGACCTCCAAGGTGACCTCTGAGTGCCAGTCGCGGTCATTCTCGGCCGACGTTTCGCTCTCCCGCGATCCGCGGATGTCGAGGATCCGTGAGAGCAGGAAGTCCTTGAACGCTTTGTCGGTCAGGCAGAACGCCCGCGTGTGCCAACGAAATCCGTCGAACGCGATGGCGTGCGGCGCGATCCACCTCCAGCGCGGGTCCGGGCTGGACAGGGACTGGTACTTCACCTCGATCGCCTCGGAGCGACGGATGGCGCCGACCACGGAGCGGAGCGTCACCGGATTAACGCCGCGCACCGGAGTCGGGGCCGAGGCATAGGGCGGGAGATCGGCGATCCAGGAGTCCTCGCGGTCGAGGATCCCGTCCGCCACCGATCGCAACTGCGCGAGGTAGCGGCTGGCGTCAGGTTCGAGGAACTGTGGCTTGAAGCCTGAGCCGCGGACATAGGTCCGCGCGCTCTTGTCATAGACCATGTTGTCTGGCGCGAAGCCGATGTAGCGGTTCAGGTCAGTGGACGCCTGGTTCACCGAAACCCCGAACTGGTCCATCAGGTCGCTGCGGTTCACATGTCCCTCCCAGAACAGGCGGAACTCAATGAACTCGAGGCGCTGCTCGACTCCCCAGCGAAGTTCCGACCTGTCGTTGTCCATCACGCTCTCCCGGCTCGGGCGATGCGCACGTTAACTATGCGCGCCCATTTACTGGGCCTGAGCCGAGGCT
Organism: Roseovarius sp. MBR-6; assembly: GCF_040547525.1. NCBI lineage: Bacteria > Pseudomonadati > Pseudomonadota > Alphaproteobacteria > Rhodobacterales > Roseobacteraceae > Roseovarius > Roseovarius sp. MBR-6. The sequence continues at coordinate 364,967 of NZ_JBEPPW010000003.1, forward strand.
AGCCGAGCCGGGAAGGTGGCGCAATCGAAATGCGTCGCAAATCAGAGCGTTGGAGCGTGACGCGCATTCGAGAGGTCGGGAATGGCGTCAGGACGCGGCGACCCGCTGGTCAGCCGTGGAGTGAATGACCTCTTGTTCGAACGCCTCGATATCGCTGACGCGGTACACGACGCGTCCGCCGAGCTTCATGTATGCCGGGCCTTCACCAGCCCACCGCCACCGCTCCAGGGTGCGATGAGAGATGGTCCAGCGATCGGCAAGTTCCTTTTGAGTCATGCAGTTCCGTTTCATGTCGTCCTCCATTCGAGCAACTCGGTTTGGTTGCGTTTGAACGAAGGCGTGAAAGAAAATGCGAGGCAAGTCCGTTAGTTGCGCAGTTCCGCGCATTCCGTCTGGATTAACGACGGCGCGGATCCATGCGGCGATCAGCACCCCCGTTTTGGGAGGTACCGACCGGACGTAACCGAGAGAAAGCGATCAATAATCGCTTGGAGACGAGCGTGCGCGTGCAGTTCTGCCAGCGTATGACTGCGGGACTCTGAGCCGAGATTTTCGATGACTCATTTCCTCCGCCAAAAAATCCCTTTAGACATTTGAAAATAAACAATAATCATGAGGAAAAACTGATTACAAACCACATTAATGCCGACCCTTGGAGGCAAAAACCCCTCAGGGGTAGTGAACTCCCTTGATTGGAGTCAGCTGTCAACGGCGGAGACAAAACCGGCCACGTGGCGGTGCAAAAGTAGGCCAGTGGCGGGGCACTAAGCGCCATGGCGCGTGCGCTGCCCAAATAGCTGGCGCGTGCCATGGCGCATTGGCCCGGAGGGCCAATTCTGTCAGGTGTGATCAGGTAGCGGCTTGGGCCTTTCGGGCGCGGCTTTGGCTGAGGCGATAGCTTTCGCCGTTCATCTCGAGAATGTTGACGTGGTGTGTCAGCCTGTCGAGTAGAGCGCCGGTCAGGCGTTCGGTGCCGAAGGTTTCGGTCCATTCGTCGAAGGGCAGATTGCTGGTGATCAGCGTGGACCCGCGCTCATAGCGCTGCGAGATTAGTTCGAACAAGAGCTCGGCGCCGGTCTTGGAGAGCGGCACGAAGCCCAGTTCGTCGATGATGAGCAGCTTAACGCCGGCCAACTGCTTTTGCAG